>JAEYYL010000009.1 GCA_023430825.1 Verrucomicrobiota bacterium
ACGGGCGGTTGCAGCACGTTCATCAACACCACCTCGGCCTTGAGGGCTTTCGCGAGGACGATCGTCTGCGCAATCACCGCATCGGTGATTCCGGAGAAATCGACTGGGGCCAAGATCGTCATCGCGATAGCAGTGTGCCACAGACCCGTTTTTCCCGCTACGCGCCGTTTGCCGAAACATGAGCGGATTTTGACGCAATTCGTGCGCGCCCTCTTCACCCCTCCGCCCCACACCCCTCCACCTCGTCGCGGGGAATCGGGTTTGCTTCGTCCGCGATCCCGCGGAACGTTCGCGCCCATGAGCACCTTCCTCTCCGACCGCCGTGCGCGGGTCGCCTCCCAGCTCGAACTCGGCGACGCCGTGCTGCTCGTCGCCGCCGGCCAGCCTGTGCCGCTCCCGGAGAACACCGACCAGACCTATCCATTTCGTGCCCACGCGGAGTATTTTTACCTCGCACCGCAGGAGTGCCCCGGCGGCGTCCTCGCCTTCGATCCGCGCGAGGGCCCCGTCGACGGTTGGACATCCTTCGTCCCCGATCTCACCGAGGGAGAACGCGTCTGGGAAGGTCGCACCCCGTGGCCGGGCGTTTCGCTGACATCGCTCCAACCTTGGCTCGACCAGCGCCGCGACCGCCCCGTCGCCCTGCTCGGCGCCCCGCTCGCCGGCATCCGCGCCGACGATGCGCTCACCCGACTCACCCGCGAACGCTTCAGCCACGCCCGCCGGCCGAAGGACGACACCGAACTCGCCCTTCTGCACCACACCGCCGCGGCCACTGCCACCGGCTACGCCCGGCTCGCCGAACGCATCCGCCCCGGCGTCACCGAACGCGCGCTGCAGGTGGAACTCGAGGCCGACTTTTTCCGCGCCGGCGCCACCCACACCGGCTACGGCACGATCGTCGGCAGCGGCCCCAACTCCGCCGTGCTCCATTTCCCGCCCGGCACCCGCACCGTGCAGGCCGGTGAATTCGTGCTCGTCGACGCCGGCGCCGAGATCGACCGCTACGTGACCGACGTCACGCGCACCTACGTCGCCGGGGAACCGTCCGCCTTCCAGCGCGATCTCTATCGAATCGTCCTCGCCGCCCAGGAACGCGCGATCTCGCGCTGCCTCCCCGGCGTCGAATGGACCGCCCTCCACCTCGCCACCGCCGTCGATCTCGTCGCCGGCCTGATCGAGCTCGGCGTGATGCGCGGCGAGGCCACCTCGCTCGTCGAACAGGAGGCGCACACCTTGTTCTTTCCGCACGGCCTCGGCCACCTCGTCGGCCTCGGCGTGCGCGACGCGAGCGGCCTGCTCCCCGGCCGCACGAAAGACCCGCGCCCCTCCCTCCGCACCCTGCGCATGGACCTGCCACTTGCCGCCGGCTACGTGGTGACCATCGAGCCCGGCCTGTATTTTATTCCCGCGTTGCTCGACGACCCCGCCCGTCGCGATCGCTTTCGCGACGCCGTCAACTGGCCGCTCGTCGACCAGCACCGCGCGCTCGGCGGCGTCCGCATCGAGGACAACATCCTCGTCACCACCGGCGCACCGCAGAATCTCACCGCCGCCATCCCCAAGGCGCTCCCCGGCCGATAACCGGCCCGCGTCCGCCGAACGAACCCCGCCGTGGTGCCCACCCGCGGGGATCGCGCCACGGGAAACTCTCCGACGCCGACCCGGGCCGATCCCCACGCCGCCCGCTGCGCGCTGCCGCGCTCCGCCGCACGGCCCGGCATGCACATTGCCCCGCTCCCGCACCGCGATCCGGCACAATGCATGAACCGCTGTAGTGCTTTTTCTGCGACACCTCGCGCGACGAGGTTTTTTTCCAACTCGCAGCGAGGCGCTTAGCGACCCGTTTCGCGCCGCGCCGCGCCGGGCACGCGCATTGCTCGTCGCAGGCTGCCCCGTGTCTCCAGCGATCGCCAACCCAACCTTCGCATCATGAATCCCTCCCACCCTTCCGATACCGATATCGCTCCCTCCACCGGCTCCGTGGTCAACCCGCGGCAAAACATCTCCGCCTCCGCGCGCGATGCCGCCGCCCACCTGAAGTCGGCCGCGAGCGATACCGCCGCGCGGGCTCGCGACGAGGTGCAACGCGTCGCCGCCGAGAAAAAATCCGCCGCCGCCGAACGCCTCGGCGGTTATAGTTCCGCGATTCACGAGTCGGCTCGCTCGCTCGAGGAACAGGACCCCAACCTCGCCTGGTTCACCCATCGCGCCGCCGACCGCCTCCAGGGAATCGCCGACTACGTTCGCGACCGCGATTTCCAGGATTTGCGCCACGATGCCGGAGACGTCGCCCGGCGCCACCCCGCCCTTTTCTTCGGCGGACTCTTCGTCGCCGGTCTGCTGGTCGGCAACCTCCTCAAGGCCTCCGCCCGCCGCCCGCACGACGACGAGGAGACCTTTTCCTCCGACGATGGCGCGTCCGACTGGGCCGCCACTTCCGGGCTCTCCACGCCGTCCGCCAGCTCGGGCATCTAGACCATCCCCCATGAGCTCCGACGCTTCCTCCCCCCATTCGATCCTCGGCCTCCTGCAAAACCTGCGGGACGAAACCACGACACTCTTCCGACAGGAAGTCGCGCTCGCCAAGGCCGAGCTCAAATCCAACGCCACGCAAATCGGCAAACACGCCGCCGAACTCGCCGTCGGCGGCTTCGTGGCCTACGCCGGCGTGATCATCCTGCTGATCGGTCTCGGCCAGCTCGTCGCAGTCGGCCTCACCCGGGCCGGACTCGATCCCCAGATCGCAGTCTGGCTCGCACCGACCTTCGTCGGCCTCGCCGTCGCCCTCATCGGCTGGCTGATGCTCACCCGCGCGAAACGCGCGATCGCGCACGAATCGCTCGCGCCCCGGCAAACCCTCGCCTCGCTGAAGGCCGACCGGCAGTGGGTGCAGGGAAAACTCAATCCCTCCCATGAATCCCGCCCCTGACGACACCCACGCCCTTCGCTCCGAAATCGACACCACCCGCCGACGGATGGACGACACCCTCGGCGCACTCGGCGAACGGCTGCAGGGCCGCCACCTCGTCGACGAGGTGCTCGGCTTCCTCCGACACAACTCCGAGCAAAGCCGCGCCATCGGCCAGAAAATAACCCAAACCGCCACCACCACCATGAATTCCGTCACCGATACCCTCAAAGCGAATCCCGTTCCCGCCCTCCTGATCGGCGCCGGCGTCGGCTGGATGATCTACCAGAACCGACGCGCGTCTCCATCCAATGGATACGACATGCGTTTCGACGACGAAGGCTACCCGTTGCCCGATGACCCGGATGCCGAGGCCTTCTACGACCGCCCGCTCGATTATCCGGCCAGCGGCGCCGCGCCCGCCAGCTCCTTCGCCGACGGCGGCGAGTCCACGTCCAAGATCGGTCACGCCGCGCATCAGGTCGCGGAGAAGGCCTCCCAGGCCACGCAACACGTCAAACAACGCCTCGGCGCGGCCACCGAAGGTCTTCGTGATCGCTCCCACGCCGTCGGCGAACACGCCCGCCAGCTCGGTTCGCGCGTCCAGGAGCGCGCCCGCGTCACCTACCAGCGCAGCCGTGAGCGAGTCGCGTCCACCGCCCACGAACACCCACTCGAACTCGGCCTCGCCTGCCTTGCGGTCGGCGTGATTGCCGGACTGGCCCTCCGCACCCCTGCCCGGCTCGATCGCGCCCTCGGTCCTTCCGTCGACCGGTTGAAGGATCGCACGCGCGAAGCCGGCGGCGAATTGCTGCACAAAGGACAACGCGTTGCCCAAGCCGCCGCGGAGGCCGCCAAGGAGGAAGCCCGCTCGCAGGGCCTCGCCGGCGCGCCGGGCGAGACCGCATCGTCCCGCCAGTTCGATGCCAGCCCCGACCAACCGCCGCAGGATTCCGGTTACGGCAAACCGGCCCAACCCGTCGCAGACCCTTTGACCACCCGGCCCGTGATGTGAGGCCGACGCAACGGGGCAAGGCCGGTTCGCCGCTGCGCGAACCGGCCTTTTGCTTGCCCGCGCACGCAGCGTCCGACGCGTTCCTTATTCCCGCGACCGTTCCATCATCGACCGAATCTCCTCAAACGGAATGACGAGCCACTCCGGCCGATGGAGGAGTTGCTCGCCGATTTCAGCCACGGCCTTGTCGATGAGGTAGGCATCGAGAAGCACTTCAAGCTCATGGCGCGACGCCGGGAGAATACCCGTCCCGTTCGTCGTTTTCCGATACGCTGCGAGGAATGTCGCGCCGACCCAGCGCCGCCAGTAACTGGCCCACGCCGCCAAGCCCGCCTTGTTCTCGGATGTGATCAAACCGCGCTCCTCATGTGCGAGCAGCGCCGCGTGCGCAGCGTAGTGAAACGAGCGCAACATTCCCGCGACATCGCTGATCGGCGAGCGCTTCAGCCGGCGCACACTCGTCGCCCGCGCCGGCTCTCCTTCGAAATCGAGGATCACGAAGTCCGTGCCGGTCGACCACACCCGTTCGAGTCGAAAATCCCCGTGCACGCGAATGCGGCGCGCGTCGAGCCGCTCCGCATACAGCCGTTTGCCGCGCGCCAACACCGCTTCCTGCGCCGCGAGAATCGCGCGCGCGTCCGCTTGAACGCCCGGTGGCAGCGTCGGAAGCTTTCGCCGCAGCGATTCGAAATTCTCGATGACCAGGTTCCGCATCGATTGGTAAAGCGATCGTTGGTAGTGTGGCGAAAACGGCTCCGGCGCGAAGTCCGGTTCGCCCCCGCCCGCCAGCGCGAGATGCAACTCGCCGAGCCGCACGCCCAACAACCGCGCCGACTCGAGAAAGGTCCCGACCGCCTCCACCGCCTCGCCCGGCGGCTCCTGGTCCGAGAGCCGCAGCAGCGCGTCGTCCGGCACGGCGCAGATCCGACCCTCCGCCGCATAAAGAAGCGCGCGGTCGAGGAAGCGGCCCAACGCATCGAGCGTGTAGTCCCAGCCGTTGGTCGCGCCTGCCACGAACTGCGTCAATAGACCCACGCTGCGCACGCTGCCCGTCGTCCGATACTCCATCGTTCCGCCCAGCGCGGGCGCGGAGGGAAACGGCCTTTCGGTCAGATAACCCAGGATCTCCCCCTCTGGATCGATGCCCGGCTCCGGCCGGCGGATTAACTTGAACAAGAAACGGTCCCAAAAAATCGCCGTCGTGTTGCGGTGCTCCGTTTTCGGCCACAGCGGCGCGATTTCGGCGCCAGCCGGCCCGCACAACGCCTCGAACGCGTCGGTCGGTCGCAGCACGAGATGCCCCGCCGCCCCTCGCCACGTCGCACCGCGCGCCATCGCGTCGAGCAGGGCACGCAAAAACGATCGATCCGCCATCGCGTCGAACAACAGGCCGTCGGCTCCATCCGCCTCCCGCACGCGTGCGATCGCCGCCGCCGGATGATCGCGGACCATCGCCTCCGCCAACCCCGACTCCGCCCGCGCCAGCGGCAACACGTAAACCTCCGGGTCGCCGCTCGCATAGTCGGCGTTCAGCAGCGCGAAATACGCCGGCCCGCGCGCCGTCGCGACTTCGATCGCTTCCGCCACCTCGATGCCGCGAAGCTCGCGCCCCTTCCCGCCGAACCAGCGGCGCTGCCGGAGATAGTTTGCGAGGAGCTCGGTGAAACGCCGCTGCCCCGGTCGTTGCAGCCCCGCCGCCCATCCCTCCTGCGCCGTCAACACCGGCAGATCGGTGAGTTGAGTCGGCAGCGCGGGCGCACCCGGCTCGTCCTTTCCCGCCGGCTCCAACGCGAACCAGAAAAACGCGTGGGGATTGATCGTCAGCCGGTAGGGTTCGTCGCCGATCGCCGGAAACCGCGCGCGTCCGAAAATCTCCACCGGCACCTGTCCATCGAACTCCGCCAAATCCACCTCGAGCGCTTGCGCGTGACGCGAGAGATTCGCGACGACGAGCACGCGCTGCCCTTCATGCTCGCGCACGAACATGAGAATCTTGCGATTGTCCGGCTGCAGAAATTTCAACGTGCCCCGCCCCAGCGCCGCCCAGCGTTGGCGCACGCCGAGAATCCGCTTCATCCACCAGAGCAGCGAGCTGGGGTTGCTCTGCTGCGCTTCGACGTTGACCGCCTCGTAGTGATACTCGGGATCGAGGACGATCGGCAGATAAAGACTCTGCGGATTCGCTCGCGAAAAGCCCGCGTTCTTGTCCGAACTCCAGTGCATCGGCGTTCGCACGCCGTTGCGATCGCCGAGGTAAATGTTGTCCCCCATCCCGATCTCGTCGCCGTAATAGATCACCGGCGTTCCCGGCATCGACAGCAACAGCGCGTTCAACAGCTCGATCCGCCGGCGATCGTTGTTCAGCAGGGGCGCGAGCCGGCGACGGATGCCGAGATTGATCCGCGCACGCGAATCCGCCGCATACATCCGATACATGTAGTCGCGCTCCTCCTCGGTCACCATCTCGAGCGTCAGCTCGTCGTGATTGCGCAGGAACATCGCCCACTGGCAGGTCTCCGGAATCGGCGGCGTCTGCTCGAGGATGTCGAGGATCGGCGTGCGATCCTCCATCCGCACGGCCATGAACAGCCGCGGCATCAGCGGAAAATGGAACGCCATGTGACACTCGTCGCCGCGCCCTTCGCCCAAATATTTCACCGCGTCCTCCGGCCATTGGTTGGCCTCCGCCAGGAGCATGCGGTCGCCGTAGTTCGCATCCACATGCGCGCGCAGCGTTTTCAGGTAGGCGTGCGTCTCGGGCAGGTTTTCGCAGTTCGTCCCTTCGCGCTCGTAAAGATACGGAATCGCGTCGAGCCGCAGGCCGTCCACGCCGAGCCCCAGCCAGAAATCCAGCACCCGCACGATCTCCTCGTGCACCACCGGGTGATCGAAATTCAGATCCGGCTGGTGCGAATAGAACCGATGCCAGTAAAACGCGCCCGCCACCGGGTCCCAGGCCCAGTTCGACTGCTCGAAATCCCGGAAGATGATCCGCGCGTCGCGATACTTTTCGTTCGTATCGCTCCACACGTAGTAATCGCGCTCCGAACTGCCGGGCTTCGCCCGCCGCGCCCGCTGAAACCATGGATGCTGATCCGAGGTGTGGTTGATCACCAACTCCGTGATCACGCGCAGCGAGCGCCGGTGCGCTTCGTCGAGGAACGCCTTGAAATCGTCCAGCGTCCCGTAGATCGGATTCACCGCATAATAGTCCGCGATGTCGTAACCGTCGTCGCGCAGCGGCGACGGATAAAACGGCAGCAGCCAGAGCGCGGAGATGCCGAGATCCTGCAGGTGATCCAGCTTCTGCGTGAGCCCGCGAAAATCCCCGATGCCGTTTCCATCGCTGTCGTAAAACGAGCGCACATGCGCCTGGTAAATCACCGCGTCGCGATACCACCGGGAGGACGACGCGGTCGCGGACGCGCCGCGCGGAGAAACGGAGGGTTGCGGGAACATGGGTCCCCGTCGCTGACCGTTCCGCGCCGCCCCGGTTCGGGCTCCGGGCCCGCGTCGCACCCGCGTCGCTCGCGAGCCGAGAAAGCACGTATGCCGCGCTCCGGAATTCCCGCCACCCTCCGCCACGGTCCGCGCCCGGTCGCACTTCGCACTGTGCACGCGGCGCCCCTTCCCTTTTAGTGACCGCGCATGAAAAAAACCCTCGGCATCGGCTTCGTCGGCAGCGGTTTCATCACGCGGTTCCACCTGCAATCCTTCGTCGCCGTGCGCGACGCCGAGATCCGCGGCATCTGGAGCCCCCACCGCGCCAACGCCGAGGACACCGCCGTCTTCGCCCGCTCGCTCGGGATCGGCGAAACGAAAGCCTACGCCTCGATCTCCGACATGGTCGCCGATCCGTCGATCGACGCACTCTGGCTCTGCGGCCCGAATCACAAGCGGGTGGAAAATCTCGAGGAAATCGTCGCCGCGCTCAAATCCGGCCGAGGCACGCTCGCCGGCATCGCCTGCGAAAAACCCCTCGCCCGCAATGTCGCCGAGGCGAAGCGCTGCGTCGCCCTCATCGAGGAATCCGGCGTCCTCCACGGCTACCTCGAGGACCAGCTCTTCGTCCCGGCGATCGGCCGCGGCCGCGCGCTCGCCTGGGGTCGCGGCGCCGCCGCGACCGGTCGTCCCTATCTCGCCCGCTCCGCCGAGGAACACAGCGGGCCGCACAAACCGTGGTTCTGGCAGGGCGCCCATCAGGGTGGCGGCGTGCTCAACGACATGATGTGCCACAGCGTCGAGGTGACCCGTTTTCTCCTCACCCAGCCCGGCGCACCGCGTCACAGCATCCGCCCCGTGAAAATCACCGGACACATCCAAAGCCTCAAATGGTCGCGCCCCGAATACGCGCGGATGCTCCGCGAAACGATGGGCCCGGAGGTCGACTACGCGAAACACCCGTCCGAGGACTTCGCCCGCGCCACGATCGAATACCTCGACGAAAACCACCGCCCGCTCATCGCCGAGACCACGACTTCGTGGAGTTACGTCGGCGCGGGATTGCGGCTCAGCTCCGAACTGCTCGGTCCGGAATATTCCTTCGCCTACAACTCGCTCGATACCTCCGCGAAACTCTTTCTCAGCCGCCGCGTGAGTGGCGCCGCCGGCGAGGACCTCGTTGAAAAACAAAACGCCGAACAAGGCCTCATGCCGATCGTCGGCAACGAAGCCGCCGAATACGGCTACGAAAACGAGAACCGCTATTTCACGCGCTGCTTCCTCGAGGGCAAACCGCCCGAGCTTAACTTTCACGACGGCCTCGAAGTCGTCCAACTCCTCATGACCGCCTACATGAGCGCCGAGCAGGGCCGCACGCTCGACTGGAACCCGCCCGGCCTCGACACCTTCATCCCCGCCGTCGCCCGCGGCACCTGGAATCCCCGGTAGGGCGGGCTTCAGCCCGCCCTCCGAAAGCGGACTGAAGTCCGCCCTACTTCCGGTTTCAGCTCTCAAGTCTCAGTTCTCAACTCTCAGCTCTCAGCCTTTCAGCTTTTCCGCCATGTCCTCCTCGCCTGCGCCTGCCTCGCCTCGCTCCGTCGCACCCCGCCTCTTCGGCATGATGCTGCTCGAGTTTTTCATCTGGGGCGCGTGGCTCCCGCTGATCTGGACCTACATGGGCGGACTCGGCTTCACCGGCACGCAGATCGCGCTCGTGGGAAGCGCCTTCGCCATCGCCTCGATCGTCGCGATCTTCTTCGGCAACCAGTTTGTCGACCGCACGTTTTCCGCCGAGCGCTTCATGGCCGGCAGCCATCTCATCGGCGGACTCGCGATGATCGGGATGTTCTTCGTCCGCGATTTCGCGCCGTTCTTTGCGCTGATGATCGTCCACTCGATCTGCTACGTGCCGACCATCTCGGTCGCAAACTCGCTCGCGTTCTCCCACCTCAAGGACGCGACGCGCGAGTTCGGCCGCGTGCGGCTCGGTGGCACCGTCGGCTGGATTCTCGCGTCGTGGCCGCTCTATTTCGCGCTGCAGGACGTCGAGGGCGAGGCGCTGCAGCACGCACTCGGCTACATCTTTCTCGTCGCCGGGGGCGCGGGTCTGCTGCTCGCGGCGTTCAGCCTCACGCTGCCGCACACGCCGCCGAAGCCCGCGAGCCGCACCGCCGAGCCGCTCGCCTGGCGCGAGGGGTTTCGCGTGCTCGTCGGCACGCCGTTTCTGCTGGTGCTCTTCGTCGTCACGTTCATCGACTCCACGATTCACAACGGCTACTTCCTCATGGCCGGCGGCTTCCTCGCCGACATCGGCATCAAGCCCGAGCACATCATGCCGGTGATGAGCCTGGGCCAGATCGCCGAGATGCTCACGATGCTCGTGCTCGGCTATTTTCTCCGCCGGCTCGGCTGGAAATGGACGCTCATCCTCGGCGTGCTCGGCCATGCAGTGCGCTTCCTCACGTTCGCCTTCTTCAGCGAACACCTCGCCGCCATGGTCGCCGTGCAACTGCTCCACGGCGTCTGCTACGCGTTCTTTTTCGCGACCCTCTACATCTTCATCGACGCCGCATTCCCGAACGACATGCGCACGAGCGCGCAGGGTCTGTTCAACCTGCTCGTCATCGGCCTCGGCGACCTCGCCGCGAAATGGCTTTTCGTTCCGCTGATGGCACAGTGGACCACCGAGGCCGGCATCGATTACCAGCGCGTGTTTCTCGTGCCTTCCGGCATGGCGCTCTTCGCCGCCTTCCTGCTGCTCGTCGGCTTCCGGCCCACCGCCGCCCTCGACGCCAAGGCCCGCGGCGCGCAGCCCGCTTGAGCCGGCCGCCCACGCTCACACCGGCGGCATGTTCGACGCATCGTGTCCGCCGGAGCCCCGTGCCGCCCACGGCTCCGCGGAACCCTCGCCGCGCATCGACCCGTTGTGCGGCATCACCGCCGCCACGTTGTCCGTGACGCGTTTCACCGACACGCGCAGTTTCAATCCCCGCCGGAAAAACCCGCGGTTGAACGGATGCGTTTCGTAATCCTCGATCTCCGCGTGCAGCGCGCCGCGGGATGTGATCGCGCCCACGCCCAGGATGAACTCGTAGTCGGCGGCAAAATACTGGCGGTGAATCCAGAGAATGAACGGCGCCACCGGCACCGCCCAGCGGTGCAGACATCGCCAGAACATCGCTCGCGCATACCCTTCGTGGCGAATCCGGTGGTGCGCGCAAAATCGCTCGGCGAAATTCTGCATGGCAGCGACCAGCATGAATCGCCCGCCTCGCTCGTCACGACCGATTGCTGCGCAAGCTTTGCAGAGCTAATCCCCGGCGAACGATAAGCCTGCCTCGCCCGCGAGGAAAAACCTGCGCATTGCGCGCGCGTTTCACCGTCGCCATCAACGCCTCATGCCCCGGGAAACCTGCTACCGCTGCTTCTGGCCCAAGCCCCTTTGCTGGTGCGCCTCCCTCCAGCCCATCACCCCGCGCACGCGCTTCGTGTTCCTGATGCATCCGAAGGAGTTCAAGCAGGAGAAAGCCGCCACCGGCCGGCTCACTCACCTCTGCCTCGCCGACAGCCAGATTCACATGGGCGTCTCGTTCGAAACCGACGAAGCGGTCAACGCCCTGATCGACGACCCGCAGAACCACGCCGTCCTGCTCTACCCCGGCCCGCACGCGCGCAATCTCTCCCGCCACGAACTCACCGCCGCCGAACTCGGTCCGCGCCGACTCACCGTTTTCCTGCTCGATGCTACGTGGAGTTGCGCGCGCAAGATGCTCCGGCTCAGCCCGCGCCTCCAGCAGCTCCCGCGCATCATGTTCACGCCGTCCGCGCCGAGCCGCTACGTCATCAAGCAGCAACCGCAGCCCGGCTGTCTTTCCACCCTGGAAGCCGTTCACGAGACGCTCGTCGCGCTCGAGCGCAGCGGCCTCGATCGTTACGAACGGCCCGACCAGCTCCTCGGGATTTTCGCGCGCATGCAGGAATACCAGATTCGCTGCGCCCAGGACCCGGCGCGCAGCGGGTATCGGCGCCAGCCCTACAGCGCTCCCGCGGAACGCACGCTGGCGCACGGCCGCAGCGGCGCGCGCCGCAGCAATTACCTGCCCACCGCGGAGTAGCTCCGCTCAAGTCCCGTCGTTGCCGATCGAACTCGTCGCGCACTCGGAGATCGCCTGCTCGAGCAGCGCGATCTC
>JAEYYL010000095.1 GCA_023430825.1 Verrucomicrobiota bacterium
CAGTTGGGCCGGCCGGGGGGTGGCGTCCGGGTGGGACGCGCGACACCGGGCGGTCGAACGAGTGTGCCAAGGGCGCGCCAAGCTGGCGCGCGAGGCGACGCTGGGGGGTGGCGCCAGAATGGCTGTAAACTTTTTAACCGATTAAAGAAAAGCGGGTTAATTCAATTCACGGCGTCGAGGCACATCCGCTGCTAAACGCGGTGCATGAGCCGAATTTTAGGAATCGATTTAGGCACCACGAACTCGTGTATGGCGATTATGGAGGGCGGCGAGCCGGTGGTGATCCCCAATGCGGAGGGCGCCCGCACCACCCCGTCGGTCGTGGCTTTCACGAAGACCGGCGAGCGGCTGGTGGGCCAGGCGGCGAAACGCCAGGCAGTGACCAATCCCCGCAACACCGTATTCTCTGCGAAGCGCCTGATCGGGCGGAAGTTTTCCGAATCCAAGGTCGAGGCGGCGAACATGCCGTTCAAAGTCGTCGAAGGCAAAAACGGCGACGCCTACATCGAGGTGCAGGTCGGGGACAAGACGGAGCAGTTCGCGCCGCAACAGATCGCGGCGTTCGTCCTCGGTAAGTTGAAGGCCGATGCCGAGGCCTACCTCGGCGAGAAGATCACGCAGGCGGTCATCACGGTGCCGGCGTATTTCAACGACTCTCAGCGTCAGGCCACCAAGGACGCCGGCAAGATCGCCGGTCTCGAAGTGCTGCGCATCATCAACGAGCCGACGGCGGCGTCGCTCGCCTACGGACTCGACAAGAAGAAGGACGAGAAGATCGCGGTGTTCGACTTGGGTGGCGGCACGTTCGACGTGTCCGTGCTCGAGATCGGCGATGGCGTCTTCGAAGTGAAGGCCACCAACGGCGACACGCACCTCGGCGGTGACAACTGGGACGAGGCGGTCATCAGCTGGCTCGTCGACAGCTTCAAGAAGGAGAACGGCATCGATCTGCGCAAAGATCCGATGGCGCTCCAGCGCCTGAAGGAGGAAGCGGAAAAGGCGAAGATCGCCCTCTCCTCCGCGCAGACCGTCGATATCAACCTGCCGTTCATCACGGCGGACGCGACGGGGCCCAAGCATCTCAACGTCCAGCTCACGCGGGCGAAGCTCGAGCAGATTTGCGATCCGCTGGCCCAGCGGATGATCCCGCCGTTCAAGAACTGCGTGAAGGATGCGGAGCTCTCATCGTCGCAGATCGACGAACTCGTGTTGGTCGGCGGCATGACGCGCATGCCGAAAGTCGTGGAGGTGGCGAAAGAGCTAGCGGGCAAGCAGCCGCACCAGGGCGTCAACCCCGATGAAGTGGTCGCCGTGGGCGCCGCGATCCAAGGTGGGGTGTTGAAGGGCGACGTGCGCGACGTGTTGTTGCTCGACGTCACTCCGTTGACGCTCGGCATCGAAACGGCGGGTCAGGTCGCGACCGCGATGATTCCGCGCAACACGACGATCCCCTCGAAGAAGACGCAGGTATTCTCTACTTACGCCGACAACCAGCCGGGCGTCGAAATCGTGGTGCTCCAAGGCGAGCGTCCGATGTCGCGCGACAACAAGGTGCTGGGCACGTTCAAGCTCGACGGCATCCCGCCGGCGCCGCGCGGCACGCCGCAGATCGAGGTGACGTTCGACATCGACGCCAACGGTATTCTCCACGTTTCCGCGAAGGATCTCGGCACGGGCAAGGATCAGAAGATCACGATCCAGGGCTCGTCCGGTCTCTCGAAGGAAGAGGTCGAGAAGATGACGAAGGAAGCGGAGCTGCACGCCGAAGAGGACCGCAAGCGCAAGGAAGCGGTCGAGGCGAAGAACCAGCTCGACTCGACGATTTACCAGCTCGAGAAGACGCTCAAGGACGCGGGCGACAAGCTCCCGGCGGACAAGAAGTCGAAGATCGAGTCCGCGATTGCGGAAGCGAAGAAGGACCTCGAGAGCAACGACGCCGCGGCGATGAAGGCCTCGATGGAGAAGCTCACGGCGCTCGGCGGCGAACTCTACGCGGAAGCGCAGAAGGCCGCGCAAGCGGCTGGCGCCGGTGCGGGCGACGCGGAAGGCGCCGCGGACGCGGCGTCCGGCGGCGCGGCCAAGAAGACCGAAAAGAAGGCGGACGTCGTGGACGCCGACTTCGAGGTCGTGGACGACGACAAGAAGAAGTAAGTTTCGAACCCTTTGCGCGCTGGCGGCGTCGAGAACGCGGCCGGCGCGCTTTGTTGAAAACCTACACCCAACCAACCCCACCTCTAGATCAGATAACCCAACTCATTATGGCTAACGTCAAAATCAAGCCCATCGGCGATCGCGTGCTCGTTGAGCACATCGAAGAAAAAGAGCAGGTCCGCGGCGGAATCATCATCCCGGACAGCGCCAAGGAAAAGCCCCAAGAGGCCAAGGTCATCGCGCTCGGCACGGGCAAGAAGGGCGACGACGGAAAAGTCTCGCCGTTCGAGGTGAAGGTCGGCGACCGGGTGCTGATCAGCAAATACGGCGGCACCGAGGTGAAACTCGAAGACAAGAAATACACGCTCGTGCGCGAGGACGACATCCTCGGCGTCATCGGCTGAGCGCCGCATCCCTCCTGAACCGAAAACTGTAACCAAGATTTAAATACAATGGCTGCCAAACAACTCCTGTTCGACGAGGCCGCTCGTCAAAAAGTTCTCCGCGGCGTCGAGACCCTCTCGCGCGCGGTGAAAGTCACCCTCGGTCCCAAGGGCCGCAACGTCGTCATCGACAAGAAATTCGGCTCTCCGACCGTCACCAAGGACGGCGTGACCGTCGCGAAGGAAGTGGAACTGCCCGATCCCTACGAGAACATGGGCGCGCAGATGGTGAAGGAAGTCGCGTCCAAGACCTCCGACGCCGCCGGCGACGGCACCACGACCGCGACCGTGCTCGCGGAGGGCATCTACCGCGAAGGCCTGAAGAATGTCACCGCCGGCTCGAATCCGGTTTACCTCAAGCGCGGCATCGACAAGGCCGTCGAGGCCGCCGTCACCGAGCTCGCGCGCATTTCCAAGAAGGTCTCGGACCGCGAGGAAATCCGCCAGGTCGCGACCGTGTCCGCCAACTGGGACGACACGATCGGCAACATCATCGCCGATGCGATGGACAAGGTCGGCAAGGACGGCACGATCACTGTCGAAGAAGCGAAGTCCATCGAGACGACGCTCGACGTCGTCGAGGGCATGCAGTTCGACAAGGGCTATCTGTCGCCGTATTTCACGACGAACGCCGAGTCGCAGGAAGCGGTGCTCGAAGACGCCTACGTGCTGATCCACGAGAAGAAGATCTCGAACCTGCAGGAATTCCTCCCGCTGCTGCAGACCGTCGCCAAGAGCGGCAAGCCGCTTCTCGTCATCGCGGAAGATGTCGAAGGCGAAGCGCTCGCGGCGCTCGTGGTGAACAAGATTCGCGGCACGTTGAATGTGTGCGCGGTCAAGGCCCCTGGCTTCGGCGATCGCCGCAAGGCCATGCTCGAGGACATCGCGGTCCTCACCGGCGGCCGTTGCATCACCGAAGACCTCGGCCTGAAGCTCGAGAACCTTCAGGTTTCCGATCTCGGTCGCGCGAAGCGCATCGTGGTCGACAAGGAGAACACCACGATCGTCGAGGGCTCGGGCAAGTCGTCCGAGATCCAGGCGCGCGTGAAGCAGATCCGCCGTCAGATCGAGGAAACCACGTCCGATTACGATCGCGAGAAGCTCCAGGAGCGCCTCGCGAAGCTCGCGGGTGGTGTCGCCGTCATCAACGTCGGTGCGTCCACCGAGGTCGAAATGAAGGAAAAGAAGGCCCGCGTCGAAGACGCTCTCCATGCCACGCGCGCTGCGGTGGAAGAGGGTATCGTCGCCGGCGGTGGCGTCGCGCTGCTCCGCACCGCGAAGGTCATCGACAACCTTCAGCTGGAAGGCGACGAGAAGATCGGTTCGCAGATCGTGCGTCGCGCGATCGAGCATCCCATCCGCATGCTGTGCTCGAATGCCGGCGTGGAAGGTGCGGTGGTCGTCGGCGAGATCCTCTCCGGCAAGGGCAACTTCGGTTACAACGTCGCGACCGACAAATACGAGGACCTCGTGAAGGCCGGCGTCGTCGATCCGACGAAGGTCACGCGCACCGCGCTGCAGAACGCGGCTTCGATCGCCGGGCTCCTGCTGACGACCGAGTGCATGATCACCGAGATCCCCGAGAAGGAGAAGGCTCCGGCGGGCGGTCCTCCGGGCGGCGGCATGGGCGGCATGGACTACTAAGTCCGGCCCTTTCACGCTTCCGGCCCTTCGCGTTTCATTTCGCGAACGGAAAAACTTCAAGGCGCGCTCTTCGGAGCGCGCTTTTTTCGTTTCGGCGGACGCTGGCGCCTGAGCTTTCGCTTTCCCTCGCGCGTCCGGCGTGTTTGCGTGCGCGCATGGAAGTCGTGTTTCTGGGGACGGGGACCTCGCAAGGCGTGCCGATGATCGCGTGCGATTGCGCGGTCTGCACCTCGACCGATCCGCGCAACAAGCGCACGCGGGCGTCCATTCACGTGGTGATGGACGGCCTGCACGTGCAGGTCGATGCCGCGCCGGAGCTGCGCCTGCAGTGTGTGGCGAACGACGTCCGCTGGGCGGATCTCTTCATCCTCACGCATGGCCACGCCGATCACATCACGGGCATGGACGACCTGCGCCGTTTCTGCGACCTTCACGGCGGGCAGGCGCTGGCGGTTTACACGACCGACGAGGGGATGGCGCGTGTGTTGTCGATTTTTCCGTATGCGATCGCCGAGCGTCCGGTGTCGCGCGGTTACGCGGCGTTCAAGCTGCTGGACATGCCGCCGCGGCTCGACCTGCCGCAGGGAACGATCGAGTCGACGCTGCTGCCGCATGGCGGAGTCAACACGCTCGGGCTCGCGTTCACCGAGAAGAGCAGCGGGAAGCGTTTCGTTTACTACACGGACTGCAAACGTCTCCCGCGCGAGGCGGTGGAGCTGGCGCGCGGAGCGGATGTCGCGGTGCTCGACGGGCTGCGCGATGCGCCGCATCCGTCGCATATGAGCATCGCGGAGGCGTTGAGCGCGGCGGCGGAAATCGGGGCGCGGGAGACATGGCTCACGCATCTGACGCATCTGAACGATCACGCGGCCACCGATGCGCGGATGCCGCCCGGCGTGCGGCTGGCTTACGATGGGCTGCGGTTGAACATGTGAGCGAAGGCCCCGGGGCCGGGGATGCCTTATGACGTGAGAGCGTCGGGCGCAGGGTTGTGGAACCGACGAAGGGGCCATTGTCTTGCAAGATGGCTGCGAGAGCCGCGCTTTTTCTGTTTCTGCGAACGACCGTCATCGTGGCCTCGATACTGATGGCCGGGCTGGCCGCCGCCGAGGCGGACCCGGTGGCGCGATTGAGATTTCTCGCGGCGGAGATCGCGCGGCATGACGAACTGTATTTTCGGAAGGCGCAGCCGGAAATCAGCGATTTCGAATACGACCGGTTGAAGCAGGAGTTCGCGGAGCTGAGGTCGCGATTCCCGGGGGAAGCGGAGAGGCGTATCGAAAGTGTGGATGCGGTGGGAGACGATCGTCTGGTGGGCTGGACAAAGCGGGCGCATCGCGTGCCGATGCTGAGTCTGGAGAAGGCGTATTCCGAAGCGGCGTTGCGGGCGTTCGACCGGGACGTGCGTGCGGCATTGGGCGCGGAGCGCATCGCTTACGTGGTTGAACCAAAGTTCGACGGGCTCGCGGTGAGCGCGATCTACGAACACGGACGGCTGACGGCGGTCGTCACGCGCGGAAACGGTCGGGAGGGAGACGACGTGACCGAGACGGCGCGCGCGACGCTGGCGATCCCGGAGCGGTTGCGGACGGACGCGGCGGTCAACGCGCCGGGCTTCGTGGAGTTGCGCGGCGAGATCTACATGCCGCTCGCCGAGTTCGCACGGATCAACCGCGAGCGGGAGGAGGCGGGCGAGTCCTTGTATGCGAGTCCGCGCAATCTGGCGGCGGGCACGTTAAAAACGCGCGAGCCGGCCGAGATCGCGGAGCGCCGGCTCGCGGGGGTGTTTTACGGGATCGGCGCGCTGGACCCAGGCGAGCGTGCGCCGGCGACGCAGGCGGAGTTGTTGGAGCAGATCGGGGCCTGGGGCCTGCGCGTGCCGGAGACGGCGCTGCGCGTGGAGTCCGTCGATGCGGCGTGGGCGGCGGCGCAGGCGATCGGCCGGGCCCGCAGCGGGCTGGCGTATCCGATCGATGGAGTCGTGGTGAAGGTCGATGCGCGGGCGCACCAGCGCGCGCTCGGCGAAACGGCGCAGGCGCCCCGCTGGGCGATCGCCTGCAAGTTCATGCCGGAGCGCGCGACGACGCGGGTGAAGGCGATCGCGATCCAGGTGGGCCGCACGGGCGTGCTGACACCCGTGGCGGAGCTCGAGCCGGTGCAACTCGGCGGTGCGACGATCGCACGCGCGAGCTTGCACAACGCGCAGGAGATCGCGCGGCTCGATGTGCGCAGGGGCGACGCAGTGATCGTGGAACGCGCGGGAGAAATTATTCCCTCGATTGTGGGGGTGGAGCGTGGTGCGCGTGGCAGCGGGAGCGCGCCGTATGTGTTTCCCGCCAACTGCCCGGCGTGTGATGCGGCGGCGGTGCGCGATGCCGGGGAGGCGGCGTGGCGCTGTTCGAATCCGCGCTGTCCGGCGCAGGTGAAGCGGAGGATTCTGCATTTCGCCTCGGCGCAAGGGGTCGCGATTACGGGGCTCGGCGAGGCGACGATCGCTGCGCTGGTCGATGCGCGGAAGGTGAGTGGAATCGCGGATCTCTACGCTTTGACGCCGGAGGATTTAAGGGCGGCGGCGGGCGTGGGTGCAACGAGTGCGGACGCGCTGATTCGGGCGATCGAGGCTAGCAAGCGCACGGAGCTCTGGCGGTTTGTTCACGGGCTCGGTCTTCCGCGGGTCGGGGTGGTGAACGCGCAGGCGCTGGCTGCGCGGTTTGAGACGCTGGCGAGGCTCGCGGCGGCGACGGAGAGCGAGTTGCGCGAAGTGCGCGGGATCGGCGAGCGCACGGCGGCCGAGATCGTGAGCTTTTTCGAGCGGCTGGGCGGTGAGCGTTGGGTGGCAGCGCTGGCGGCGCGCGGAGTGATGCCTGCGAACTCTCCCCGTGCCAAGGGTCCGTTGAGCGGCAAGACCTTTGTGCTGACAGGCCGGTTGCCGACGCTGACGCGCGACGAAGCGACGAGGTTGATCGAAGCGGCGGGCGGACGAGTGGTCGGAGAGGCCAGTCGTCGCATGGACTACGTGGTGGCCGGCGATGGCCCGGGCAAGGCGTTGGAGCGGGCGCGGAGTTTGGGCGCCGCGGTTCTGAATGAGGAGGAGTTGCGGCGGTTGGCGGAGTGACGGACGGGTCGGGTGCCTCAGAGGGGCCAGATCCGCGGCACGACGAACATCGCGACGACAAAGCAGAGGATGTTCAGCGGAATGCCGATTCGCATGAAATCGCCGAACTTGTAGCCGCCGATGCCATAGACGTAGGTGTTGGTCTGATACCCAATGGGGGTCGCGAAGGCGGCGGACGCGGCGAACATCACGACGATCACGAAGGGGCGGGCGTCGACGCCGAGGGTTTCAGCGATCCCGATCGCGATGGGCGCCATGAGCGCGGCGACGGCGTTGTTCGAGAGGATTTCCGTGAGGATCATCGTGATGACGTAGATGCAGCCGAGCATGGCGATGCCCTTGTGCGCGGCGGGCACGATGAAATCCACCGCCGCGACGGTTTTTTGCGCGACGAGGGCGGCGGCGCCGGTGTGTTCCATGGCGAGTCCCATCGCGAGCATACCGAAGATCAGGAACAGGATGTTCCACTCGATGGAGTCGTAGGCGTCCTTGGGCTTGATGCAGCCGGTGAGGCAGAGGATCACGCCGCCGGCGAGCGCGGCGAGTTCGATGGGGACCCAGTCGAGCGAGGCGAGGGCGATCGTCGCGACGGCGACGGCGAAGGCGAGCGGGAGCTTGGGGTTGTGGGCGCGGGCGGGAAGCGGGGGCTGATCGAACAGGATGATATCGTCGCCGGCGCGGAGAGCTTGGATGGCCTGGTCGGTGCCCATCATGAGCAACACGTCGCCGGACTCGATCGTGCTGGTGTCGATTTTTTCGCGCAGGTTTCGGCCGTGGCGATGGATCGCGAGGACGACCATGC
This sequence comes from Verrucomicrobiota bacterium, assembly GCA_023430825.1. Taxonomy (GTDB): domain Bacteria; phylum Verrucomicrobiota; class Verrucomicrobiia; order Opitutales; family Opitutaceae; genus Opitutus. Next base: position 8,156 of record JAEYYL010000095.1, read on the forward strand.
GGAAGCGCTGGCGAAAATTGATGTCGCGCAAGGTGCTGCCGACGAGATCGGAGGTCGGTGTGACGACGCCCTCGACGAGCGAGCCCTCGTGCGCGGCGATCTGTTCGAGACCGAGGTGGAGTTCGGAGACGAGGTCGACGCCGGCGATGCCGCGGGTGTGGACGATGCCCTTGGGGCGGCAGGCGAGGATGAGGCGGTCGCCGGCTTGGAGCCGCAACGCTTGGGGTTCGATGGGGATGGCGACGCCGTCGCGGACGATTTCGAGGACGCGGATGCCGCGCGTGCTGACGAGACCGGCGTCGGCGAGCGAGCGGCCGAGGACCTTCGAGTCCGGCTGCACGAATGCCTCCGTGATGTATTCGCGGCGTTCCTCGGTGGAGAGGATCGACGTGAGCATCTGGCGGTCGGGGAGGAGGCGTTTGCCGGAGAGGGCGAGGTAGATGCCGCCGATCAGTGCGGCGGGCACGCCGAGCCAGGCGAGCTCGAACATCGACATGGGGGGCTGACCGCGGGCTGAGGCGATACTGTTGACGACCAGATTGGTGCTGGTGCCGATGAGGGTGCACGTGCCGCCCAGCACAGCGGCGTAGGACAGCGGGATGAGCAGCTTCGAGGGCGAGAGCTGCATGCGCCGGGCGAGGTTCAGCACGACGGGGAGGAACACCACGACGACGGGCGTGTTGTTGACGAAGGCCGAGAGGGTGGCGACGAGGACGACGAGCAGCAGGATGACGACGGCGTAGGACCAGCCGGCGGCGTATTCGATGAGATGGACGAAGCGATCGATCGCGCCGCAGCGCACGAGTGCGGCGCTGAGCACGAACATCGCGCCGACGGTCAGCGGCGCGGGATTGGAAAACACGGAGAAGGCCTTTTCCAAGGGCAGCAACCCGGTCGCGATCAGGACGACCAGCAGCGCCAGCGCGATGAGGTCGGGCGGGTATTTTTCCCGGACGAACATCACGAGGGTCGCCACCAGCAGCAGGAAAACGAGGGCGATCTGCCAGGTCATTTGGCGGAGCTAAACGCTGCGGTGGAGCGCCGCCGAGTGGAAAATCCTGCGCGCGTGTCTTATCTGCCGGGTTGCCAGCGGCGGTTTATGCCACAATTTGGAACGGCTTTCCGGCGACGGACCCGCTGAATTTCCTTCCCTCAACCCACATCACGATCATGGCCAAAATTCATAACGACATCACCGAGACGATCGGCAACACGCCCCTCGTGCGCCTCAACCGCACGGCGGCCGCTCACGGAGCGCAGGCGGAAATTCTCCTGAAGCTGGAATTCTTCAATCCGCTCTCGAGTGTGAAGGACCGCATCGGATTTGCGATGATCGACGACGGCCTGAAGTCGGGGAAGATCACGAAGGACACGGTGCTGATCGAACCGACCTCCGGCAACACCGGTATCGCGCTGGCGTTCGTCGCCGCGGCGAAGGGTTTGAAGCTGATCCTCACGATGCCCGAGACGATGAGCATCGAGCGCCGCAAGCTGCTGAAAATCCTGGGCGCGCGATTGATTCTCACCGAAGGTGCGAAGGGCATGAAGGGCGCGATCGCGAAGGCGGAGGAACTTGCGGCGAAGATCCCGAATGCGGTGATCCTGCAGCAGTTCGCGAATCCCGCCAATCCAGCGATCCACCGCGCGACCACGGCGGAGGAGATCTGGCGCGATACCGACGGCAAGGTGGACATCATCGTGTCGGGCATCGGCACGGGCGGCACGATCACGGGCGTGGGCGAAGTGCTGAAGCCGCGGAAGCCGTCGCTGAAGATCGTGGCGATCGAGCCCGATGCGTCGCCGGTGCTGTCTGGCGGGACTCCCGGCCCGCACAAGTTGCAGGGCCTCGGTGCGGGCTTCATCCCGGCGATCCTGAACACGAAGGTTTACGACGAGGTGATCCGGGTGAAGGAAGTCGATTCCGGGCCGGTGTCGAAGCAGGTGAACCAGCTCGACGGCATCCCGGTGGGCATTTCCTCCGGCGCCGCGGTGTGGGCGGCGATCGAGCTGTCGAAGCGGCCTGAAAACAAGGGCAAGCAGATCGTCGCGATCATCCCGTCGAGCAGCGAACGTTACCTGTCGACATGGCTGTTTGCCGACGTGAACACCGAGAGCGATTCGATCGACGACATCGTGCCCGCTTCGGCTGGCGTGAGCTAAACGAGCCCGCACGGATCGACGTGACACAGGCCGGCGGATGTCGCCGGCCTTTTTCGTGACGTGCGGCGGTTGCCGGGCGGAACTATAGACGGGCGGCCGCAGGCGTGTCGCGCGCCATGCCCGCCTGATACCAGCGGAAGAAACTCACCGCGACCGCTCCGAGCGCGACGAATACGCCGACGAGCTTCATGCTCACGCCGGCGAGGAGCTGATCGTCGGCGGGCGAGAAGCCGGCAATGACGCGCGGGGCGTATTCATAAGTTGGATAGAGGATTTCCTGAGAAAACGTGAGGTAGGCGAAGAGCGGAGTCATCGCGATCAGCACGCCGACGAAGTAAAGCATCTGGGCGGCATGGCTGATGGGCGGCAGCACGCGCGACGGACTGAGCATCGGCCACCAGTAGAGTAGCGCCGCGCCGAAAAACATGAGGTGTTCGAGGACGTGCACGGTCTTGTTGCGCAACGCGAGATCGTAGAGATCGGGCCGGTGCCAGAGCGAGATGACCAAGGTGTAGAGGATACCGCAGATGACGGGATGGAAAAGGAAACGCAGCGCCCGCGGCGCCGCGGGGCGGACCTCGCCCGAGCGCAGCCCGCGGTGCGGGTGGAACATTGCGTCCGCCATCCACCACGGCACGCCCAGCAAGAACAGGATCGCGGCGGGATAAACCAGCAGTTGGTGCTGAAGCATGTGCGCGCTGAAAAGAAACCGCTCGCCGATCTGATCCAGCGGAGATCCGACCGCCAGATAGAAGATGAAGAGTGCGGAGTAGAACCGCCAGGCGTGGGCCCGGGGGAAGGGCGTGTCGGCGGGCAGCCCGGCGCGTTGGGCGAGACGCTGCCGGAGCGGGCCCGCTAGGATCGCCCAGAGCCAGCCCACGAGCACGAGACCGCCGACGAGATAAGGTTCATTGTGCCAATGCCGCCAATCGATCATGGAGAGGCGAAACGTGGGCTAAAGATTGGCTCGTGGCGAGCGATGGCTCACGAGAATTCTCCAGGAAAGGGAGACGTGCACGCGAGTGCCGGTGTCCGGGACGCGAGCCGGAGAGATCGCGCGCCAAGAGCCGCCGAGCTGAATTGAGATCGCAGGATGGCGGCGCGCGGGACCCGTCGGATTACCGGGAGGACCGAAAAGGGGTGATGTCCGGCTAACGCGACGGAAAAAATTGGGGAGGGACGGAGTGCCGCGAAGAACCGTTCTGCGCCAGACCTCCGGTCGCGCCCTGCGCCGGTGGTGCTGGTCGGTTGTGCGGATGCCCACAAACAGTGTGTCATATTTTAACAATAATATTGCATCAACAGCCCATCTGCAGGCTTATGGCGATGCCGGCGCGATATACGGCATTCACGTAAATGGCTGAAACAAAGAAAATAGAAACTGCCATAGCCCAGCGTAGTCCATTTACGGCGGTCGTCCTTTACCGGTGTGGGGATCATGTAGATCACACGAAAAATGTAGAAGCTGGCGTCGAGATCGAAGAGAGGGACATTTTTTCTGGGTTGGGGCGTCGCACCCGCAGAGTCAGGAATCCGGGTGACAGGCTGCGGGGGCGGCGCCCACTGAGGGATCCACAGGCCTGGCCGGTGGGGTTGAGCGCTAGTGGGTTCTCGAAGGGGGGAACGTCGGGGTCAGGGCGAAGAGGCGAGCCGACGTCGGGTGTTCGCGGGTGGCGCGACATCACAGCCCATGTTTTCACCAAAATTTCCTGGCGACAGGAATCACACGATCGCCGTCGCTGCGGCAGCAGGCCGCAATCACCTGGCTTCCGAGCTGGCGGCGATCGATGTGACTATTTCGAAAGCGGAGTTTGGGGCGTGGTTGCTGGGCCTGCGCAGACCTCTCGCGCTCAGAGACTATCGGGGAGTTGTCATGGGCATGAAGGGCCTCGGGTATCGTTCGAAAAGTCTCTCGCCGATGGCGTAGTGAAGAGGCTGCGGACCGCGGGGGAACCCCGACGTCGAGCGAGTTGCAGCGATCCTATGAGCCGATACGGCCCCATCCAGTAAGGGGTGGAGCCTGACGTCCTCGTCGGGCTGCTTTGAGAGTAAAAGGCCATCAACCGGACGAGGACGTTGGGTTCCACCTTTGGGTGTGGGTGTAACGTCCCCAACGCGCGGACGGCTTCGACTGCACGAGTCCGGATGAGAGGAGGACGAGGGCTTCGATCGCGTCGGGCGCGAGCTTTCTCGCCGTCACCGGGCAGGTGAGGCGCGAGCGGGTCCTGATTCACGGTCGACCGCAGCTGGAACGCGTCTCAGCCTGGCCGACGAGGACGCCTTATAGCACTTCTCGGCTTTGTGGGGCGTCGCAAAAAAGGCGGCCCGGGTAAGGGCCGCCTTTGGCTGGGGGGAAAGAGGGCTGCGTCAGGCGGATTGCTGCTCGACGGCGACGGGTTCGGGGGCGGTGAGGGGACGGCTCTCACCGACCGCGAAGAGCATCAACAGCGCCCACATCGTGCCGCCCGCCAGCACGAGTCCGATGAAAAACAGGATCGTGCAGAAGGCTTTGTCCCACCGCAGATGCATGAAGTAGAAAATAACGAAGAGGAACTTCACGAGGGAAAGCACGACCAGCGATGTGACGAGAAACCAGGTCGCGAAAGGCAGTTCGATCGCCACGATTTCGAGGCCGGTGATGACGGCGAGGAGCATCGCGATCTGCACATAGGCCCAGAATTTGTTGTCGCTCGCGTGTTCGCGAGGCTCGGTCGGAATGGAAACGGAAGGGGTGCTCATGATCGGAGGGACAGAGGACAGAGGAGAGAGGACGGCGAGCCGGTTTAGAGATACTCGAGCAGGTAAACGGCGGTGAAGATCACGATCCACACGATATCGACGAAGTGCCAGTAAAGGCCCATCGTCTCGACATCGATCGCTTGCTTCGGGCCAACGCGCCCGGTGAAGGAATAAAAATACATCGACATGAGCCAGATCACGCCGATGAGCACGTGCAGGCCGTGCGTGCCGGTGAGCGTGTAGAACGTGGTGCCGAGGATGCTGTTGGTGATCGTGAGGTCCTTGTCGTGCACGAAGTGCAGGAACTCGTAAACCTGGCAGCCAAGGAAGATCGCACCGAAGATTGCCGTCGTGAGCAGCGAGAAACGCATGCTCTTGAGATTGCCCTTCTGGATCGCGTTCACCGCGAGCGCCATCATCAGCGACGACATCAGCAGAATGAAGGTGGAGAACGACGTCAGCGGGATGTCGAAGATGTCGGTCGGGTTGGGATTACCCTCCGGCGGGTAGAGCCGGTAGATCAGGTGGGTCGAGATCAACGCTCCGAAGAACATGCAGTCCGACGCGAGAAACGCCCACATGAGCAGTTTCTTGTTCGGAATGCCGGTGGACGTCGTGACGTCCTGATGATGATCGATGGAGCCGGTGGCGGCGTGACTGCTCATTTTCGTGCGGAAATCGGAGTTCGGGGAGCGGAGTTCGGGACTTGAGCGGCGCGTCAGTGCTTGGCGTGTTCGTCCTCGATGACGTTGCCGTCCTTGTCGAGGTGGATGTGGTAACCGTCGGCGCCTTCGAGCGACCAGAGGTAAATACCGGCGAGCATCACCACGCCGCCGAAGATCGAGAGGGCGAGTTTCAGGTGGATGCCGGGCTCGGGATTCGAGGGCAGGCCGCTGGCGGCAAGGGAGGCGATGAGGATGCCGACGCTGGCGACGAGCGGGTAGATCGATTGGTGCGGCATATGGATGCCCCCATGCGCGTCTTCTTCCTTCGCGTGATCGGCCTTTTCCTTCGCGATCTCGTCCTGGTGATGCTTCTCATACCAGAAGGCATCGCGGGCGTGGACGGTGGGGATGACGGCGAAATTGTATTCGCGGGGAGGGTTGTCGAGCGACCACTCGAGCGTGCGGCCATCCCACGGATCGCGGCGGGTTTTCTCGCCCTTGAAATAGCTGTAGATCACGACGGCGAAGTAGATCGCGATGCCGATGCCGAGGAGGAACGCGCCGATCGTCGCGATGAAGTTCGCGCTGTTCCAGCCCATGTTGCCGTCGTAGGTGAACGTGCGGCGCGGCATGCCGTTCAGGCCGAGGAAATGCATCGGGAAGAACGTGACGTTGAAGCCGACGAAGATGACCCAGAAGGAGAGCTTGCCCCAGAATTCGGAGACCTTGCGGCCGAACATCAGCGGGAACCAATAGTGGACGCCGGCGAGCAGCGCGAAGATCGAGCCGCCGATGAGCACGTAGTGGAAGTGGGCAACGACAAAATAGCTGTCCTGCTGCTGCGCGTCGGCGGGAGCGGCCGAGTGCATGATGCCGGAGAAGCCGCCGATCATGAACATCCAGATGAAGCCGAGGGCGAACATCATGGGCGTGCGCATTTGGAGATGGCCGCCCCAGATCGTGCCGATCCAGTTGAAGATCTTCACGCCGGTCGGCACGGCGATGGCCATGGTCGCGAGCGCAAAGGCGGCGGTGGCGACGGTGCCCATGCCGGTGGTGAACATGTGGTGGCTCCAGACGGCGAAGCCGAGGAAGCCGATCGCGGCGCCCGAGAAAACGACGATCGGATAACCGAAGAGCGGCTTGCGGGCGAAGGTCGGGAGGATTTCCGAAACGATGCCCATCGCCGGCAGGATGAGAATGTAAACTTCAGGGTGGCCGAAGATCCAGAAAAGGTGCTGCCAGAGGATCGGCATGCCGCCATGGGAAACTTCGAAGAAGTTGGTGTTGAACTGGCGGTCCATCATCAGCTCGACCAGCGCGATGGTGATGGCGGGGAAGGAGAGGATGATGAGGAAGGACGTGATGAGCGTCATCCAGGTGAAGACCGGCAGGCGCATCATCGTCATGCCGGGAGCGCGCATGTTGATGATCGTGACGATGAAGTTGAGCGCGGCCGCGATGGAGGCGACACCGAGGAGCTGCAGGCCCATGACCCAGAAGTCGACGGAGTGCTGCGGGGTGTAGTCGGTCGAGGTGAGGGGCGCGTAGCCGAACCAGCCGGCGTTGGGGGCGCCCCAGATATCGGCGGGGAGGAACCAGCCGATGTTGATCACGATTGCGCCGGCAACGAAGGTCCAGAGCGAGAAGGCATTGAGCCGCGGGAAAGCGACGTCGCGCGCGCCGATCTGGAGCGGCATGATGAAGTTGAAGAACGCGGCGCCCAGCGGCATGACGGCGAGGAAGATCATCGTCGTGCCGTGCATGGTGAACATCGTGTTGTATTGCTGGGCGGTCAGCACGTCGTTGTTCGGGAACATGAGCTGCGCGCGGATGAGCAGCGCCTCGAAGCCGCCGACGAGGAAGAAGAACAGCGCGAACGCCCCGTAGAGGAAGCCGATCTTCTTGTGGTCGACCGTGGTGAGCCAGCTCATCAGGCCGGTCTTGGCGGTGGGGCGCCAGAGGACGAGCGGCTTGGAGGGAGCTTTGGGCTCGTGAGTGATGAAATGGGACTTAGCCGTGGACGCCATGGTGGGAAATTATTTGAGGCTGAGCAGATAAGCGGCGAGGGCGCTGGCTTCGTCGGTGTTGACCGTGATGTTGGTCGTGACGGAGCGATCGGCTTCGATGGTGACGTAGCCCTTCATCGCGCCGATGCCGTAATACATCTTGTTGCCGGGTTTGACCTCGTTGGGGTGCATGAGCCAACGGACGAGCTGATCGGGGGTGTTTTCCAACAGGCCCGCGGCGATGGTGGTGCGCGAGCCGAGGTGGGTGAGGTCCGGAGCGGTGGTGCCGATACCCTCGTGGCCACGGATGGTGTGGCAGGTGATGCAGTTTTTCTGCTGGAAGAGCTGGCGGCCTTGGGCGATCAGCGCGGCGTCTTCGCCGGACTCGGGGAACTGCTTCGCGCGCCAGGCCTCGAGCGGGTTCAAATCGTAGGCATCGGTGTAGCCCGCTTCGTTGCGTTTCCAGTCGGTGCGCAGCGAGGCGAACTGGGCCTGAGCGGGCTGCGTGGGCGCGGTCTCGGCGACGGCCTGGACGGTGCGGGCGGCAGCGGTCTGCTGCTCGAGCCATTCCTGGAATTCGCGCTCGGGGAGGGCAACCACGCGGAAGCGCATCACCGCATGCGAATCGCCGCAATATTCAGCGCACTGGCCCCAGAAATAGCCGGGTTCGTCGGCCTGCATCCAGAGGTGATTGGCGCGGTTGGGAATCATGTCGACCTTGCCGGCCAGACGGGGAACCCAGAAGGAGTGAATCACGTCCAGACCGCGTAGATTCACGCGAACGGGGCGGCCGGCGGGGATGACGAGTTCGTTGCTGGTGACGAGCTGGCCGACGTTTTCGATTTGTTCGTTGGGATATTCGAAGCGGAACCACCACTGGTAGCCGACGGCGGTCACTTCGTAGGCATCGCCCTTGGATTCGATCGGCACGTCGTAGGTAAACCAGATGGCTTTCAGGGTCGGCACGGCGATGACGACGAGGGCAAGGACCGACGCGCCGATCAGGCCGAGTTCGATGAGCGGGTTGCCGTGGCTTTGCTCGGGTGGTTCAGCGTGTTCGTCGGCGGCGGTGCGGGCGCGAAACTTGAAGGTGGCGTAGGCCAGCACGGTCGCGACCAGGACGAAGATCACGAGCGTCACCCAGACCGTCACGTAGAACACATGGAGCTGGTCGGCGGCCACGGGGCCGGCGACGTCCATCGTGGATTGCGGTCCATCCATCCGCCAGAATCGATAGTCGCAACCACCGAGCAGGGCGATAGCGCCGAGGGCCAGCGCGAGGCGCGCGGCAAAGCCGAGGCTGGCTCGCCGGGGCGAGCGGGGGGGGAGGGAATTCAAACGCATGTGTGCAGACGGAAAGCCGAGGGAAAGTTCGCGACAATACCGCCCGGAAGAGTCCGGGATGAAGCGGGCATTTCAAGCCATATTCCGCACTTTTTGGCCTCGTTAGCCCGGTGCTGCGCATTTTTTGTCGCGCTAACGCAGGATATTAGCCGACGTAAGGAAGCAGGGTTGCCGGGCTTCGAGTTTGCGTTTCGTCACCCGGCGGCCACGGTGCGCGCGCAATGAAATTCCGAACCCTTCTGGTCTCGTCCCTCGCCGCGTTCGCTCTTGTGGGCTGCGCGAAAAAAGAAGAAGCGCCCGCCAGCGCCGCTGCCACGGCGGGGGCTCCGTCCGCGCCGGCGGGAGTCCGCACGATCGAAATCACCGGCGGCGACAACATGAAGTTCAACCTCCAGAAGATCGAGGCGAAGCCCGGCGAGGAGTTGAAGATTGTGCTGACCAACATCGGCACGCAGCCGAAGGAAGTCATGGGGCACAATTGGGTGCTGTTGACGAAGGATGCCGATCCCGCGGCGTTTGCGGCGGCGGCGGTGACTTCGAAGGCGACGGACTACATCCCGGCGGCATTGCAGAATCAGATCATCGCACACACTGCGATGCTCGGGCCGCGCAAGTCCGACGAGATCACGTTCAAGGTGCCGGACGTCGCAGGGGATTATCCGTTCCTGTGCTCGTTTCCTGCGCACTATCAGGTCGGGATGAAGGGCGTGCTCACCGTGCGCTGACGCGCGCGGTGCGGTTTTGAGTTCTGGGTTTCGGGTTTTGAGTTCCCGAATCCTGCGAAGTTTCGCCGGGCGGAGACGCCCGGCTTTTTTGTGCCCCGACCAGCAACTCGGAACTCGGAACCCTGAACCCGGAACCCTGAACTCGGAACCCGGAACTCGAAACCGTCACCCTTCGTGGATCAGCGCGCGGCCGGCCACCACTGGTAGAGGAAGAAATAAACGAGCACGCCGGTGATGCTGACGTAAAACCAGATGGGGAAGGTCCATTTCGCCCATGCCTTGTGGCGCTCGAGGTTGCCCGTGATCGCGAGCCAGAACGTGCGCGGCACCAGGTAGGCGATGGCGATCGCGAGGAGGATGTGGGTGATCAACATCACATAATAAACCGTGCGGATCGCGCCCTCGCCGCCGAAGGGAGTGTGCACGCCGCGGACCATGAACTTGTGGGAAACGTAGCCCACGAGGAACAGGGCCGATACCGCCATCGCACTGAGCATGACTTTGCGGTGGGCCTCGAGCCGGCCGCATTTGACGAGCACATAGCCGACCGAGATCAGCACGGTCGCGATGCTGTTGAGCGTGGCGTTGAGGGCGGGGATATCGTGGACGGTCATGTCAGGAAATCCACAGCCGGTCGGCGACCAGCGCGAAGAGCACGAGCGGCAGGTAGGCGATGGAACAGAGGAAAAGTTTTCGCGCGGCCGGGTCGCGCGTCGCAGGCCGGAGAAAAGCGATCGCGCGCGCGAGAATCCAGGCGCCGCACGCGGCCGCCACGATCGCGTAAAAAACCGACGCCAGCCCGAGGGCGAACGGCAGGAGGGTCACGATCACGAGCGCGATCGTGTTGACCAATGACCACCACGCGACCTTGCCGCCCGATTCGTCGCGCACGGGCAGCATGGGAAAATGCACGGCCGAATAGTCGCGGCGATAGGTCCAGGCGACCGCCATGAAGTGCGGGATCTGCCAGAAAGCGAGGACGCCGAACAAAATCCAGCCGAGGGCCGACACGCCGCCTTCGGCGGCCGACCAACCGATCAGCGGCGGAAACGCGCCCGCGATCGCGCCGATTTCGGTGCTCCAGCGCGACCGGCGCTTGGCCGGCGTATACCAGCCGAGATACGAGAAAATCGTGAGCAAGGTGAACAGCGCGGCGATCCGGTCGACCTTGGCGAACAACAGGAAAAGCGCGGCGATGCACATCAGCACGCCGAGCACGAAGGCCGAGCCGGTCGCGACCTTGCCGGCGGGAATCGGCCGGCCGGCGGTGCGTTTCATCTGCGCATCGGTGTCGTGCTCGAGCCACTGGTTCAACGAGGCCACGCCCGCGGCGGCGAGCGACGTGCCGAGGAGGAGCAGCGTCATCTTCACGCCGTCGAAAGGCGGTCGCGCGGCGAGATAACCGACGAGGGCGGTCAATACCGAGAGCAGACTCAGCCGCGGCTTCGTCAGCTCGAGGTAGTCCGCGAAGCGCGCGTTCCCCGTGGTCGAGCCGGCGCCGCTCATGTCGAGGGTTTGCCTTCCACGACGTCGCGGTGTGCGAGCCAGGTCAGCCAGAACGTGATGGCGAGCGAGAGGGCGCCGACGACGACGTGCGCGGTGGTCATGTTCGGCGAACGGTGCGTCCAGATCACCTGCGCGCCGAGCATGATCTGGATGGCGATCAGGCTGACGAGGATCGAGGCGCCCATGCGCATGGCGACGGAGGCGCCGCGGTCGGTGCGAAGCTTGAATGCAAACCAGATGACCGCGGCGGCGAGCACCACGGCCATCACGCGGTGGGCGAAGTGAATCCCGATCCGGAAATTCCACAGCTCGGGCAACAGTCCGCCTTCGGGGGTGGAGTAGGGAAAGGTGGGGATCGCGAGGCCGGCGAAGCTGTGCCTCATCACCGCGGCGATCGCGAGCTGCCCGAAGAACAGCGCGCAGCACAGGATGCCGGCGCGCCGCACCGCGTCGCCGACCGGCGTGCCGCCGGCGATCCAGGCGCGCGTGCAGGCGGCGGCGATGCCGAACAGCGTGCAGACGAAGAGCTGCGCCAGGCAGGCATGGAGCATGGCGAAAAGGCGGCCGACGCTCGTATCCACCATTTCGATATGCAGGTGATCGAACAGCACGCGCAGGCCGCCGACGAGCGCCTGGACGAGCACCAGAGCGACGGCGAACCAGGCGAGGCGCCGCAGCCAGGCCCGTTCCTCGGTGCGCTGCAACCAGACGGCGAGCGCGATCGTGAGGAGGCTCATCACGCCGGCGGTGAGCCGGTGCGAGTGCTCGGCGAACATGGCGAGGTCGGTGAGCCAGCCGTCGGGATTGAGCGAGCCGTTGGACAGCGGCCAATCGGGGAAGACCATGCCCGCGCCGATGCTGGTGGTGAAAGCGCCCAGCACGACCAGCACAAAGACCCAGACGCTGCCGAACCCGGCAAACCAGGCCAGGGCAGGCTTGTAAGCGGAGGTGCGGGGGACGCGGGAAACGGGCGGCATGAGCAGAAGAGTTGGCGAGCAGAAGCGGCGTTGCTGCCGGCCGCAAACCCTTTGACAATTTTTTCCCCGGGCGAATCGGTAGTGTGATGAAAACTAATGCAGCGGCGCGGCGTTGGGGCGTCCTTGGTCTGGCGGGGTTGCTGATCCTGGGGGTGGGCGCGTGCAAACGAGCGGAGAAAACGGAGGCGACGGCGGCCGAAGCCTCGGCGCCGAAGGAGAAGCGGCATCCGCTGACGGGCGAGATTTTGCGGATCGAGGCCGAGCGCAACGTGCTCGTCATCCGGCACGACGACATCCCCGGCGTGATGCCGGCCATGACGATGGAGTTCGTGGTGTCACCGGGCGATGTGAAGGCGGTGAAGGTGGGGCAGCGGATTCGCGCGCAACTGGTCGAGCCCGCGGGCGACGGCGAGTGGCGGCTCGAGCAGATCTGGCCGGCGGATCCGGTGAGTGCGAACGCGGTGGAGGCGAAAGCGCTGGCGCTGCGGCAGGAGACGTTGAGCCGGGGCAAGAGTGCGTATCGGGAAATTGGAGACCGCATCCCGGAGTTCGCGCTTTACGACCAGAACGGCGAGGTCGTGCAGAGCGGGCGGTTTCGCGGCAAGAAGGTGATGTTGAACTTCATCTTCACGCGCTGCCCGATCGCGACGATGTGCCCGGCGGCGACGATGAAGATGACGAGCGCGCAGCAGCTGGCCCGCGAGGCCGGCATCGAGAACCTGGAATTCGTCTCGATCACGCTCGATCCGGCCTACGACACGCCGGGCGTGCTGAAGGATTATGCCGACGCGCGCGGGATCGACACGACGAATTTCTCGTTTCTGACCGGTCCGGAGAATGCGATCCGCGACCTGCTCGCCAACTTCGGCGTGCTGGTGGAATTCGAAGGCGATCTGCTCAAGCACACGCTCGCGACGTTGTTGATCGATGAGCAGGGTCGCATCATCCACCGCGCCGATGGCAGCGCGTGGGAACCGAAGGACTTCGTCGCAAAAATCAAACGATGAGCAGCGCGATCGATTCCACGCACAAAGCCGGCATGGGTCCGGCGCAGTGGCGGCAGGCCGGACTGATCACGGCGGTGGCGCTTGGGTTTTACGCCTTCATGCGCTGGCTGCCGACCGGCTCCGACTTGAGTCACATGGATTTCCGGGTCGATGGGACGCAGAACTCGATCGAGTTCTGCGATCCGTCGAATCCGCAGTTCATCCCGGTCGTGGCGGTCGCTTCGCCGGTCGCGATGTCGGTGCGGACGGCGGCGCCGCCGATGACGGGCGAGCCGGTGCGGGCGACGGTGAAACTCCAGACGTCGGGGGAAAAGCCGATTGCGCCGGAGGATTTACTCGTGGTGCACACGCGGCCGCTGCACCTGATGTTGGTCGATCCGACGCTGACGGACTATCAACACGTGCATCCTGAACCCGGAGCGACCGCGGGTGAATGGGTGTTCGAGTTCACGCCGCGGGCGGCGGGGGCGTATCGGGTGTTTGCCGATTTCACGCCGACGGCGACTGCCCGGGGTTTGTATGCGAGCGCGGATCTGACCGTGAGCGGGGCGGCGGGAAGGGAGGCGGAGGCGGTCGCGGAGGTGATCGATCCGACCTATCGCTTCACGCTGACTCCCGCGACGGAGGCGTTGATGGCGCGCGTGCCGATGGACTTGAGATTTGCGGTGACGCGCGAGGGAGGCGGAGCGGTGCCGCTCGAGCCGGTGATGGATGCGTATGCGCATCTGGTGGCGTTCGATGAGGCGCGGAGCGGGTTCGCTCATTTGCATCCGGTGGAGGCGGATCTCGCGCAGCGGCCCGACCTGGTGCGGCCGACGCTGAACTTCAAGATCACGATTCCGAACGCGGGGCGTTACGTGATCTGGGCGCAGGTGAGCATCGCCGGCAAGGAACGCTTCGTGCCGTTCTGGTTCGACGTGATGGAGCGGTAGGGCATCCGGCGGGCGGGGCGATCCCGCCCGACCGATGCAGGCCGATCAGAACTTCAGGTGCTTCACCGTGAGCCCCTGGTTGATGAGCTGTTTCAACGAGTCGATGCCGATGTGGATGTGGTCGCTGACGAACTGCTCGTCGACCATCGCGTCACTCTTTTCGGTCTTCACGCCTTCGGGCGTCATCGGCTGATCCGAGACAAGGAGCAGCGCGCCGGTCGGGATCTGGTTGAAAAAACCGGTGGAGAAAATCGTGGCGGTTTCCATGTCGACGGCCATCGCGTGGACGCGTTTGAGATACTTTTTGAAAACTTCGTCGTGCTCCCAGACGCGGCGGTTCGTCGTGTAGATGACGCCGGTCCAGTAGTCCAAGCCGTGTTCGCGGATGGTGGTGGAGATCGCTTTCTGGAGGGCGAAGGCGGGGAGGGCGGGGACTTCGGGAGGGAAGTAGTCGTTGCTCGTGCCTTCGCCGCGGATCGCCGCGATGGGGAGGATGAAGCCGCCGACTTCGGCGCGGTGTTTCACGCCGCCGCATTTGCCGAGGAAGAGGACTGCCTTGGGGCTGATCGCGCTGAGCAGGTCCATCACGGTTGCGGCGGTGGCACTGCCCATGCCGAAGTTGATGATGGTGATCTGGCCCGCGGTGGCGCTCGGCATGGGCTTGTCGCGCCCGCGCACCGGCACCTGGTGCAGCTGGGCGAAGAGCTCCACGTAGCGCGTGAAATTGGTGAGCAGGATATAGTCGCCGAATTCTTTCAGCGGCACGCCGGTGTAGCGCGGCAGCCAGTTTTCGACGATTTCTTTACGCGATTTCATGGCTCAAGTGTGCGAGGTGCGCGAGCGAATGCACTGGGAAAAGCGCTGGCGGTGCAGGTGGTAGCGGGAAAAAGCCGCGGCGTCATTGCGCTGCGCGGCGGTGCTTCTAGCGTGGGGGAAATCCCGTGCATCCTTGCATCCCTCGGCGCGTCTTTCGTCGCGTTGGTTTCGATCATGGTTTCCCGTTCCCCCGCCCCCGCCCTGAATGCCATTCATCTTCGTCAGCCGATTCGGCGACGCATTGTAAGCTGCCTGATCGCGGCGCTGTCGTGCGCGGCGCTCGCGCGCGGGGCGGAACCGTTCGTCGAGACCTTCGAGCGGGATATCCAACCGATCCTCGATCAGTATTGCTACGACTGCCACGGCTACGGCAGCGACAAGGGCGGCGTCACGCTGGACGGGTTCAAGTCCGCGGCCGAGTTGCGCGATCACAAGCTCTGGCTGCGCGCGATGAAGAATGTGCGCGCGGGCATCATGCCGCCGATCGACGAGGCGCAGCCGTCGGCGGACGAAGTCGAGAAGCTGATCAACTGGATCAAGCGCGACGCGTTTCAGCTCGATCCGGCGAAGCCCGACCCGGGGCGGGTGACGGTGCGTCGCTTGAACCGCGTCGAATACCGCAACACGATCCGCGATCTGACGGGTGTCGATTTCAACACGCAGACGGAATTTCCGTCGGACGACACGGGCCACGGTTTCGACAACATCGGCGACGTGCTGACGATCTCGCCGATGCTGATGGAGAAGTATCTCGACGCGGCGCAGACGATCATCACGCAGGCGGTGCCCACGCAGTCGCGCGTGGTGGCGGAGCATGCGGTCGTGGGGCGCGCGTTCGCCACGATCAGGAGTGAGGCGCCCGATTTTATCGCGGTGCCGGCGGGCGCGGAGGCCGCCGCCGCCCGGGCGCCGGACGAAGGTGCGCCGGTCGCGGCGGCGAAACCGTTTGCCCGGCCGTTGCCGGCCGTGGCGGGAGATTCGCTGGATCTCTATTATTACACGCCGGTGACGATTGCCGCGACGCACGAGGCGAAGGTCGCGGGGAAATACGAACTGGTGGTCGATCTCAAAACGGTGGAGCGCTACGTCGACGACATGTTCGACTATAATCGCTGCCGGCTGATCTTTCGGGTCGATGGCGAGAAGGTGCTCGAGCGCGAGTTCATGCGGGAAGGCGAAAAGACCTTCAAACTGGCGGTCGAACGGGAGTGGGCGGCAGGCCTGCACGAGCTGCGCATCGAGATCGCGCCGATCGGTCCGGATCAGATTCAGCACCGCCTGCTGCGGCTGCGCTTGAACGAGGTGACGGTGCGCGGCCCGCTGGCCCCCGAGCACTGGGTGCAGCCGCGGAACTACGCGCGGTTTTTCCCGCGCGAGGTCCCGTCGCCGGCGGCGGCGGCGGAGCGGCGGGCGTATGCGGAGGAAGTGCTGGGCCGGTTCGCGACGAAGGCGTTTCGCCGGCCGGTCGAAGCGCACACGATCGCTCGGCTGGGTGAGATCGCGGAGGGGATTTACCTGGAGCCGGGCAACACGTTCGAAACCGGCGTGGCGCAGGCGATGGTGGCGGTGCTGGCGGCGCCGCGGTTCATTTTCCGCGAAGAGGAGAGCGAGCCGCTGCGGCCCGGGCAGGCGCATCCGAACGTGGACGAGTATTCGCTCGCGTCGCGGCTTTCGTATTTCCTGTGGTCGACGATGCCGGACGAGGAGTTGTTCCAGCTCGCCGCGGCGGGCCAGCTCCGCGCGAACCTCGGCGGGCAGCTCGAACGCATGCTGCAGCACCCGCGGGCGCAGCAGTTCATCGAGAATTTCGCCGGGCAATGGCTGCAGGCGCGCGACATCGAAACGGTCGCGATCAACGCGGCCGATATTTACCTGCGCGAGCATCCCGATCCGGCGTTCGACGCGGCGCGCGAGACGTTCCGGCGCGTCTCGGTCATTCCGGACGAGAAGCGCACCGATGCCGATAGGGCGGAGGTGGCGGAGGCGCGACGCGTGTTTCGGGCGTTCATGCGCACTCCGCGCCCGCAGCTCACGAACGAGCTGCGCGAAGCGATGCGCGAGGAGACCGAGCGCTATTTCGCGCACGTGATTCTCGAGGATCGCAGCCTGCTCGAGCTCGTGGACAGCAATTACACATTTCTGAACGAACCGCTGGCGAAACACTACGACATCGACGGCGTGACGGGTAAACAGATGCGCAAAGTCGAGCTGCCGCCGGACAGCCCGCGCGGCGGGGTGCTGACGCAGGGCACCGTGTTGACGGTGACCTCGAATCCGACGCGCACTTCGCCGGTGAAGCGCGGCGTGTTCATTCTCGAAGCGATCCTCGGCACGCCGCCGGCGCCGCCCCCGCCGAACATCCCGTCGCTCGAGGACGCCGCGAGTCCCGAGAAGCTGGCGCAGATGAGCCTGCGCGAAACGATGGATCTGCACGCGACGAACAAGATGTGTGCGTCGTGTCACAGCCGCATGGACCCGCTCGGGCTGGCGCTGGAAAATTTCAACGCGATGGGCAAATGGCGGACCGCGGAGCTGAACCAGCCGATCGAGACATCGGGCCGTCTGATCACGGGAGAGAAATTCGCCGATGTCCGCGATTTGAAGCGCATTCTCGCGACGGAGCATCGCGACGACTTCTACCATTCTTTCGCGGAGAAAATGATGACTTATGCGCTCGGTCGCGGCGTCGATTATTACGATGTCGACACGCTCGATCACCTCGTCGAGCTGCTCGAGGCGAATGGCGGCCGTCCTTCGGTGTTGTTTCGCGGTATCGTCGAGTCCCCCGCGTTTCAACAGCGCCGGCAGGAGGGCACGCTGGCCGCGCTCGATGCGAAAGAAAACGCAGTGAGCGTGCAGCGCGCGGCGCCCGCAGTCGCGCCGATGTCCGCGTCCGAAACCTCCGCCGCTCTCGTTCGTCAGTTCCCGAATTAACCCCCTTTCCCTATGAGCACCCCGACCTCCCCCGCCCCCGAGTCCACTTTTCCCACCATGAACCGTCGCTCGTTTCTGCGGGGGCTCGGCGCGTGCGTCGCGCTGCCGGCGCTGGGTTCGCTCGTGCCTTCCCGGCTGGTCGGAGCGGGCGCGCCGCAATTGGCGACGACCGCCACGGGCGCGCCGTTGCGCACGGGCTTCGTGTTTTTCCCGAACGGTGCGATTCCTTCGCGCTGGTGGCCGGAGGGCGGGCTGACGGACTTCGCGTTGAACTCGACGATGCAGCCGCTGAACGCCGTGCGGAAACACATTCAGGTGCTCGGCGGGCTCGATCAGGCGAATGCGAACCCCGGCGGCGACGGCGGCGGTGATCATGCGCGCGGGAATGCGGTTTTCCTCACCAGCGTGCGGATCAACAAGAGCGCGACGGATGTGCGCGCCGGCATGTCGATCGATCAGGCGCTGGCCAACCGCATCGGGCACCTCACGCGTTTCTCGTCGCTGGAAATGACGTGCGACGCCAACCGCAAGTCCGCCGGCTGCGACTCGGGCTACGCGTGCTCGTATGTTTACAACGTGTCGTGGAAAAATCCGACGACGCCGATGACGCCCGAGGCGAATCCGCGCTTGATGTTCGAGCGGCTGTTTGGCGCGGGCTCGCATGGCGAGCGCACGGCGAACGCGCAGCGTCGCCAGCAGACGCGGCGTTCGGTGCTCGACTTCGTGCTCGAGGACGCCCGCCGGATGAACCGCCGGCTGGGCCTCAGCGATCGCGCGAAGATGGATCAATACCTCACGAGCGTGCGCGAGATCGAGAAGCGCATCCAGAATGCGGAACAGTTCGGCCCGACCGTCGATCCCGCGGTGGCGACGCCCTCCGGCATCCCGGCGACGCAGGCGGAATACGTCGAGGTGATGTATGACATGCTCGCGCTCGCGTTTCAGACCGATTCGACGCGCGTCGCGACGATGATCATGGGGCACGATGGGGACAACCGCTCGTTCAGTGAGATCGGCATCTCCGAAGGCCATCACGATCTTTCGCACCACCAGAATAACGCGGACCGCGTCGAGAAGGTGGCGACGATCGACCGCTGGTATGTGAACCAGTTTTCACGTTTCCTGCAGAAGCTCGACACGCTGGAGGATATCGACGGCCAGTCCGTGCTGCACAACTCGCGCATCCTCTACGGCAGCGGCAACGCCGACGGCAACCGGCATACGCACGAGAACCTGCCCCTGATCCTGGCAGGGGGCGGCGGCGGGGCGTTTCACAACGGCCGTTACGTGCAGCACGGGGGCAAGCCCCTGGCCAACCTGTTCCTCAGCCTGGCCGATCAAGTCGGTGTGACCGATCTCGAGCGCTTCGGCGATTCGACGGGCCGGTTGAGCGACGTCTGAGCGGAGCGCCGCGGCAGGGCGCTCGAAGCTTGGCGGCGAAGGTGGAGCCCGACGTCCTCGTCGGTCTGATGGTCTTTCATTCTGAAACAGCCCGACACGGACATCGGGCTCCACCTTCTACTGCACGAGTTCGGCGGATTCCTATTGTTTCGGCGTCACCGTGGCGGTGACGTCTTTCAACCAAGCGAGCAGGATTTCCCTTTCGCCGTTCTTGTCGTAGTCGGCTTTGAGTTGGGTGAGGCGTTCCTGCATCTTGGGATCGCGGCGCAGGCGGAAGGAGAGTTTCGCCTCCTGGGGCATTTCGTTGTTGGCGATCACTTCCTTCAGTCGGCCGGGCTCGGAGAGCGTCTCGCGGATCGCGTCGTCGGTGCTGAGATCGAGGTCTTCGCGCGTCTCGGCCTTCCCGTCGAACACTTCACCGTGGCACATGACGCAGCTTTGGTTCAGCACCTTGCGGACTTCGGGCTTGAGCGGAAAGAGCGCGTCGATCTTTGCCGCATCCGCGGCGCGGATACCAGTCGCGGGAAGAAGCAGGGTCAGAGCGAGGACGGGGAGGGAGGTGCGGGTTTTTGTCATGATGAAAGTAGCTGATTATTCGGCGGCGGCCTCGAGGGTCTGGAGAAGCTCCTGGAGTTGCCGGGCAGTCATGGGGCCGGTGCGATTGAGCAGGAGGACATAGTCGGTGAGAATGCCGATTTCGTTCCCGGTGAGCCGATCGCGATAGGCGGGCATGCCGATGGCCTGACGGCGGAAAAAATACTGGGCGGCCCGGCCGGCGAGACCCGATTCGATGGCGCGTCCGCGGCCGTGCTCGATCCAGTGGAGCACTTCTTCGCGCTGGCCGCCGTCGGTGAGTTGGCGGAAATCGTCGCCGAAGAAGCCGGGGATGTATTCCTTGAACGACGCGGGATTCGCGACGCCGCCCTGGCCGAATTCGCCATGGCACTGGTAACAGCCGTGCCGGCGCGAAAGCCGGTCGCCGTGCACCAGAAGCTGGGCGTCCGTGAGCGGTGTCGCGCTGACGTCGGGCACCGGTGTGCGTCGATCGCTGTTGCCCATTCCGCCGGACAGGCGCAGGCCCTCGGCGAGAATCCACGCGGCGACGGCTTCGATCTCGGCAGGTGTCATGAAATCGCGGTAGGCGGGCATTTGAATGAAGAGCCGCTTGTGCTCCTCGGCTTCCTTGTCCGGAACGCCGTTAGCGATCCAGTCGACCAGGACCTCGGCTTCGGCGATGCCGTTGTCCCAGAAAGTCGGGATCGATTTCGGCCGCCAGGCGCCGGCGGTGGTCTGGCGGAAATTAGCCCGCACGTCGGATTCGCTGCGACCGTGACATGCGTAGCAGCCGTGATCGACGACGAGGCGCTGGCCGTGCGCGACGGGGGAGAGTTCGGCGCGCTTCTCGTAGTGGTAAAAAGCGATGCCGGCGATCGCGCACACGGCACCGGCGAAAAACAGCCACATCGGCCGGCGCCGACGGCGTCGGGCTGCGAAGACGGAGACCGCGTCACTCATCGGCGCAGGACCGCGGGACGAACGAAGCGGAATGCGTCGACGCCGCTTTTCCGCCGCGCGGCGACGCGATCATCCGACGGGAAAGATGGGGGCGGAGGGGAAACTCTCATGCGTTCGGGGGTTTCGCGGATAGTCGCGGAGAGGAGAAAAAGGATGCGTTGAGGAGGGCGAATCGTCAGCGTGAAGGCAATGTCCGCCGTCGCTACGCCCCGCTGGTCCCTGCGTTCGCCGAACGCGGAAACGGTGCGGCGGTTTTTGGCGGAGCAGACCGGCCAGGAATTTGCCTATGCGGCGGCGGGCGTGACGCGGCGGCCGGTGGCGGAGATGCGCGGCTACGACTTCGATTGGAACACCGTGCTGCTCGGGGAAGGGGAGGCGGCGTTTGCGCGGGGATGTGCGGCCTTGAAGGCCTGGCGGATGTTTCCCGCGCGGTGGACGCGCATCGCGCCGAACGGAGCGCCGATCCGGGAAGGGGAGACGCTGGCCATGCAGGCGCACGCGCTGGGCGGCTGGTGGTTGAACGCATGCCGGATCGTTTACGTGGTGGACGGGAGCGAGGGAGGGGTGCGGCGGTTTGGTTTCGCTTACGGCACGCTGCCCGCGCACGTGGAGGAAGGCGAGGAGCGGTTCACCGTGGAACTGCATCCGGACGGGGCGGTGTGGTATGACCTGCGGGCGTATTCGCGTCCGCGATACTGGCCGGTCCGGCTGGCGAAACCGCTGGCGCGGGAATTGCAGCGACGGTTTGTGCGCGAATCGCTCGCGGCCATGCGCGCGGCGGTGAGCGACAACGGACGGGCGGAGGCGTGAGTGCCCGAACGACGGCTTTGATCGGCGCGTTCGGGTGGCTCGCGTTTTCGCTGCCGGAAACGCCGAACGTGCACCACGGAATCTGGGGCCAGGTTTTAGTGCAGTTCGCGGCGCTGGTGCTCGTGCCGTTGCTGTTCGCGGTGGCGCAGGACGGTGAAACAAGGGCTCTGGCGTGGGCGCGCCGGTTGCAACTGCCGG
The DNA here is from genome assembly GCA_023430825.1 of Verrucomicrobiota bacterium. Classification (GTDB taxonomy): domain Bacteria; phylum Verrucomicrobiota; class Verrucomicrobiia; order Opitutales; family Opitutaceae; genus Opitutus. Next base: position 29,894 of record JAEYYL010000095.1, read on the forward strand.
CGGCGCTGGCGCTGGTGGTGGCGTTCGGATTCGACGCGGGCGTAGCGGCGGCGGCGTTGGCTGCGCCGTGGGCGGGCGTGCTGCTGTTGGCGGCGATCGATGGCGGGCTCCGGGCGCTGCGCGGAGGCGAACGTTCGGCGGGGCGGTGGTGCCGGGAAGCAGGGTTGCTCTTTGCCGCAGTCGGCGCGGCGTGGCTGATGGCGGATCGCGCAGGGATTCGGCCGCTGGGATTCAGCGACGACATCGTGCTGCTGACGGCGGTGCACTTTCATTACGCGGGATTGCTTTTGCCGGTCCTCGCCGGTGAGGCGCTGGACTGTTGGGGGCGGAGGCGGGCGGCGAATGCGATTGCGACGGGCGTGATTGCCGGGGTGCCAGCGGTGGCGATCGGAATCACGGCGGCGCAATGCGGGCTCGGATGGCAGGGGGAAATGGTGGCGGCGCTGCTCATGGCTGCCAGCGGCACGGCGGTTGCGGGGGTGCATGTTGCGCTGGGTTTGGACGGGCGCTGGCCAGTAGGCGTGCGGTGTTTGTGGGTGGCGGCGGGGTGTTCGCTGGCGGCCGGAATGGCCTTGGCGGCGCTGTATGGGTTGCGCGGCGTGATCGCGCCATGGCCTTGGCTGGATATCCCCTGGATGCGGGCGCTGCATGGGAGCGTGAATGCGCTGGGCTTCGGACTCTGTGGGACGTTGGCGTGGTGGCGATTGGCTGAGCTGAAAAGAAGACGTTGAGTCTGGGGGTGATAAGGCCGGCCGTGCAGCACGCGCACTCCCAACCGCAAGAGCCACACCGAAAGCGAGGTGTGGGCGGTGAGACTCTTGATCCGGCCCCAGACCCCGCCGTTGTCGCAGAGGCTCGCCTCCGGCAGCCCACGCTGGAGGCGTAGGGCGGACGGCTTGGAGCATGATGCGTCGTCCGGATTCGAGGCGCGCAGTCGCCTACAAGCAGGCTCCCATGTCTCCGGGCCTTACAGAAGGAGCCGTCCCTACCTCGATCCAAATCACGCGCTCGCGAGCGCGTTCTGGGTGTTGAGGTGTTCTTCGCCGGTGAACTTCAGTGATTGTTCGTCCGCGTGGTAACTGGACCGGACCAACGCGCCGCTCTCGACAACGCCGAGGCCGAGCGAGAGACCGAACTCCTTCCAATGAACGAATTCCTCCGGCGGCGCCCAGCGGGCGACGGGCAGGTGCTGGGGCGTCGGCTGGAGATACTGGCCGATCGTGAGGATGTCGGTTTTGTCGGCAGCGATGTCGCGGAGCGTTTGCTCGAGTTCTTCGCGGGTTTCGCCGAGGCCGAGCATGATACCGGTCTTGGTGGTGAAACCGCGGCTCTTCGCGTGGCGGAGGACGGAGCGGGAGCGCTCGTAACGGGCCTGCACGCGAACGGGCTTTTGCAGGCGCTCGACCGTCTCGAGGTTGTGGTTGAAGATGTCGGGCTTGGCGTCGAGGACGAGGTCGACGTGCGTGGTGTTGCCCTTGAAATCGGGGGTGAGGACCTCGATGGCGGTCTTCGGATTGCGGTGGCGGACGGCGCGGATGGTGGCGGCCCAGACGCTCGCGCCGCCGTCGGCGAGTTCGTCGCGCGCGACGCTCGTGATGACGCAGTGGCGGAGGTTCATTTTCGCGACGGCATCGGCGACGCGGGCGGGTTCGCCGAGATCGAGCTCCGTGGGGCGGCCGGTGGCGATTGCGCAGAAATTGCAGGAGCGCGTGCAGATGTTGCCGAGGATCATCACCGTGGCGGTGCCGCGGGACCAGCATTCCCCGAGGTTGGGGCATTGCGCGCTTTGGCAGACGGTGTGGAGGTGGTTGTCGTCGACGAGGCGGCGCGTCGCGGCAAAGCCGGGGCCGCTCGGCAGCTTGGCCCGGAGCCAGGAAGGTTTGCGCGTGGTTTCCATGAACGAGGCCAATGGCCGCAAGAAGGCGCAAAAAGGGCAAAAGAAAACTGTGGTGGGCGGATTACGTGCCAGCGGCGCGGCGATTCAGCAGGGCGCGGTCTCAGACCCGCGCGGGTCGGCTCAGAGCGGGTCAGAGACCCGCCCTACGGGGTCGGCGGGTTCATTGCTGCCTACGCCAGCACGAGCCAGGCGGCGCCGGCGAGTGCGGTGGCGCCGAGCACGACGGCGGTGCGCACGCGAAGGCCGGGCGAACCGAGGGAGATCGCGAGGCCGGCTTTGAGCAGCGTGTTGCTGATGGCGGCGAGGACGACGGCCTGCGTGGCGAGCGTCATGGGGTTGCCTTCGCCGGGGCCGTTGCGCGCCATCGAGAGCGAGATCGCGTCCATGTCGGTGAGGCCGGAAACGAAACTCAGCGGCAGGAGGCTTTGCGCGAGGCCGATCTGGGGCGCGGCTTTGACGAGGAAGGCGATCACCGCGTAGAGCACGGCGAACTTGATCGCCATCTTGAGATCGAGCGGATTGCGAAGCGCGACGGCGCCGCCCTCGCTTTTGCCGGGATGTTTCGTCCACCAGACCCAGGCGGCGTAAAGGATTCCGGGTGCGGCCATGAGGGCGAACGGCACGATGAGCGTGAGGGCGAGTTCGCGATTGATCACGCCGGTGGCGACGATGACCCGCGGCAGCATGACGGTGCAGGCGATGGCGACGGCGAGCGCGTAGTGTTCGGCGAGTTTGGGTTCGTCGCGGCTGCGGCGGGTGAACGCGAGCGTGGTGGCGGTGCTGGACGCGAGACCGCCGAGGAGGCTGGTCGCCATGATGCCGGCCCCGGCGCCGAGGAGTCGCATGGCGAGATAACCGGCGAAGCCGAGACCGGAGATCAGCACGACCATGAGCCAGGTGGAGAACGGATTGAAGGCGTCGAACGGCCCCATGTCGCGGTTGGGCACGAGCGGCAGGATGACGCCAGTGATGGCGGCGAACTGGAGCGTGCCGCGCACGTCGTCCTTCGTGAACGAGCGGGTCCAGGCGTGCAGCGGCTGTTTGCTGCCGAGGAGGACCATCACGGTGGCGGCGACGAGGACGGCGGCGGACAGCTCTTTCCAGAAGACGAGGCAGCCGGTGAGCAGCGTGAGGAGCGTGGACGCGAAGGTGGTGCCGCCGCGTGCGGCCTCGCCGGTGGGCGCGAAGCGGATGGCGATTTGTTGGGCGCCGACGATGCCGAAGATCACGGGGAGCAGCGCGGGCGACGTGAGCTCGGTCGCGTAGGCGCCGACGCAGCCGAGCATGGCCCAGAACGAATACGTGCGCACCCCGCCGAAATCGATCTCGGACGGGTTGCTTTTCTGGTCGCTCCACTGGCGGATGAGTCCGACGAGCGCGCCGAGGCAGGCGCTGGAGACGATCGCGATAAGAAGCGGGGGCATGGCGGAGTGAGTGTGGGACAAGGGTGAGATCGCTGCAAGCGAGGGACGGATGGGAGGGCGACCCGGGCTGGAAAAAATTTGGCTCTTCGTGAAAATCGATATCGTTTCCGCCATGAAGCTCTTGAGTGCAGGTGTCCGTTTCGGACGGATCTTGGGTGCGGTGGCGGTGCTTTCCGTCGGCGGGCAGGCGGCCGAAATCAAAGGGACGTGGCACACCGCGGACGGCTCGCCGTTCGAAGGCCGACTCGCGGAAGTGCTGGGGACGCACGCGGTCATTGTTGGCAAAAAGAACAACGTCATCATGCCGCTCGAGACCTTTACCGATGACGAATTGCGACGCGTGGCTGCATTTCTCGCCGCGAAACCGGCGCAGCCGTCGTGGGCGAATTCCACATCCAAGGTGACCGAGGTGCTGCGTCCGCGGCTCGATCTGCTGCAGGAAGGAAAACTGGCGAACTACGACCCCGCCGCGTTGCCGGAGCCCGAACTGTATCTGGTCTATTTTTCCGCCGGCTGGTGCGGTCCGTGTCACCGCTTCACGCCATCGCTGATCAAAACGTATCAGCGATGGCAGGCGACGATGCCCGGGCGCGTAGAGGTGATTTTCGTGAGCAACGATCGCAGCGCGTCAGAGCAGGCGAACTATGCGCGCGAGGCGGGGATGCCTTGGCCGATGTTGAAGTATTCACAACTCGGGCGTGCGAAAGTCATTGAGCGATGGGCGGGGAACGGGATTCCCTGTCTGGTGGCGGTGACGCGCGACGGCGATGTGCTGTTTCATAGTTATCGTGGCGAGGAGTATCTCGGGCCGGGACAGGTGATGGATTCGACCGACCAGTTGCTTCAGATCATGGCGGAGAAGAGCCCCGCCGCTCGTCGTTCGCTTCACCGGCTGGCCGTGATTCAACACGTGGCGGCGGCCGGAGCGGATGCGAGTTCTCCGAAACCCTATCTCATCACGCTGGATCGTGCGAAATACGGCGCGATCGAGATCCCACCGCTCACCTTGGAACTGAAAATCGACGAACGTGGACGCGTGACGGAGACCTCGATCGTCGAACCGGTCGGGAACGATCTGCAGCGGCTGGTGCAGGATGACGCGGCCCACTGGCTTTTTCTGCCGGCGGTGGAAGCGGGGCAGCCGACGACGAGGACCGTGCGCCTGCCCTTGCAACTCGGGGCGAAGAAGGCCTCACGCGGGTGAGCGGGACGCGAAAATCCGTTTGCTCCGTGCGGGCGCGCACCCCAGCGTGCGCGGTTCCATGAGCGACATCCCCCCAGACATCTCGCACGACCAGCATGCGGTGAGGCGCCAGAAGCTCGCCGAGCTGCGGGCGGGCGGTTTCGATCCGTTTCGCGCGAACGTCGCGCCGACGCATTTCTCGGACGCCGCGAAAGCGCTTTACGTCGACGGGCAGGATTACGCGGTGAACGTCACGGTCGCCGGGCGGCTCGTGACCTTCCGTGTGCAGGGCGGCAGTTCATTCGTGAAGATCCAGGACCAGCAGGGCCAGATTCAGCTTTATCTCCGCCGCGACGTGCTGGGCGAGGAACGTTACGGGGCGTTCAAGAAGTCGCTCGATCTCGGCGACATCATCGGCGTGACCGGCGCGTTGTTTAAGACGAAGACGGGCGAGGTCACGGTGCGCGTGGATGCGTTCACGCTTGTATCCAAGGCGCTGCGACCGCTGCCGGAAAAGTTTCACGGGCTCAGCGATCCCGAGCAGGTGTATCGCCAGCGCTATCTCGATTTGATCGTGAATGCCGAATCGCGCTCGCGGCTGATGCTGCGTTCGCGGATCGTGTCGCACATCCGGCGGTTTCTCGATGACCGGAAGTTCATCGAGGTGGAAACGCCGGTGCTCGAGGCGACGGCGGGTGGTGCGGCGGCGCGGCCGTTCAAGACGCATCACAACGCGCTCGACGTGGATTTCTTTCTGCGCATCGCGACGGAGCTGCGGCTGAAGCGGATGCTCGTGGGCGGGTTCGACCGCGTGTATGAGATCGGGCGGATTTTCCGCAACGAAGGCGTGTCGCGCCGGCACAATCCCGAGTTCACCATGCTCGAGGTCTATGAGGCTTACAGCGATTACCGCGGGATGATGACGCTGATCCGCGACCTGCTGACCTCGCTCTGTCGCGACGTGCTCGGCACGACGACGATCAAGCACGCGGCGAGCGGGCAGGACATCGATTTCGCCGGCGAGTGGCGCGAAGTGCGTTACAAGGATTTGATCAAGGAAGCGACGGGCGACGCCGAGTGGTTCAGCCGCAGCAAGGCGGAGAAGATCGCGGGCGCGGAGAAGCTCGGGCTGGGCGTGAATCCGGCGTGGGAGGAGTTCGAGATCACGAACGAGATTTTCTCGAAGCGGATCGAGCCGACGCTGATCCAGCCGACGTTCGTCACGCACCTGCCGAAGGAACTGTGTCCGCTCGCGAAGCTGAACGCGGAAGATCCGACGGTGCTCGACGTGTTCGAACTGACGATCGGCGGGATGGAAGTCGCGCCGGCGTATTCGGAGCAGAACGATCCGGACGTGCAGCGCGAGATGTTCGAGAAGCAGGCGGGCGAGGAGAAGCAGAACATCGACCAGGATTTCCTGCTGGCGCTGGAGCACGGCATGCCACCGGCAGGTGGCATGGGCGTGGGCATCGACCGGCTGTGCATCCTGCTGACGGGCGCGGAGAGCATCCGCGACGTGATCCTGTTTCCGCAATTGCGCCCGGGCGGCGGTGCCGCCGCGGTGGCGCCAGTTGAAGTGAAAAGTTGAAGTTGAAGGAGGAAGCTGCGGAGCTGCTTCGGTGCTGTCCGCAACTTCAACTTAAACTTCGGACTTAAACTGGCGCACGCCATGCCTTGGTATCTCTACCTAGCGCTCAAGCAGCTTTTCCCGACGGGGCGGCGGTTTCCGTTTTTCACGGCGATCTCGATGCTGGGCGTGGCGCTGGGCGTGGCGCTGCTGGTGATCTCGACCAGCGTGATGGGCGGATTCGGTCACGAGATTCGTCGCATGATCGTGGATACGCAGGGCGACGTGCAGGTGAAGGCGGACGGCTTTGTCGAAAAGCCCGGCGAGGCGCTGGCGCGAATCGAGAAAGTGCCGGGCGTGGTCGCGGCCACGCCGTATGCCGAAGGTTTCGTCATGCTGATGGCGGAGGGAAAGCCGGCGTTTCCGCTGATCCAGGGGGTGGACGTCAATCGGGTCGGCAAAGTGGTGCCGCTGGAGCGCTACGTGCGCCTCGGGTCGCTCGACGCGCTGGACGACGATTCGATCATCCTGAGCGCGAACCTGGCGGTGGCGATCGGCGCCCGGATGGGTGACAAGGTGGAGGTTTACTCGCCGCTGCTGCTGGAGCGGTTGAAGCGCGACGAGGTCTTCCTGCCACGGGAGCTGACGGTCGTGGGGATTTTCGAAGTCGGGCATCAGCAGTTGGACAGCTCGCTGGTGCTGGTGACGCTGAGGATGATGCAGGATCTTTACGGGCTGCGCGGAGGGATTCACGGGATCAATGTGAAGCTGGCGCCGGGGCTCGATGCGGATGCGGGCGCGGCGCGGATCAACGCGGTGCTGCCGCCGGACGCGCGGATGACGGCGCATTCCTGGATGGATGCGAACGAGGATTTCCTGTTCATCCTCTCGCTGGAGAAGAACATGATTTTTTTCCTGCTGACGTTCATCATCATCGTGTCGGCGTTTTCGGTGACGAGTTCGCTGCTGATTTCGGTGGTGCGGAAAACGCGCGAGATCGGGCTGCTCGGCGCGCTGGGCGGAAAGTCGCGGCACGTGGCGGCGTGTTTTTGTTTTCAGGGGCTGTTCATCGGCGTGTGCGGCACGGCGTTCGGGCTCGGGCTGGGGATGACGGCGCTGTATTTTCGGAACGGGATCATCCGGACCTTCACCGAACTGACGAGCAGCGAGGAAGTGCTGGTGCGGTTTTATCAGTTCAGCAATCTGCCGGCGCACACGTCGGCGAGCGATGTAACGACGATCGTGGTGTGTTCGGTGGCCATCTCGACGCTCGCGGGGCTGCTGCCGGCGTGGCGTGCGGCGCGGCTCAAACCGGTGGAGGCGTTGCGCAGTGAGTGACGTGAACCTGCAGAACGGTGCGGCCAGCGGTCCGTCGCGCGGGGGAGCCCAGCCGGTGGTGCTGCTGGCGCGCGGGCTGGCGAAGAGTTTCGTGAGCGGCGACCGGCGGATCGAGGTGTTGCGCGGCGTCGATCTCGAGGTGGCGGAAGGCGAGAGCGTGTCGATTCGCGGCGAGTCGGGCTCGGGCAAATCGACGCTGCTGAATCTGCTGTCGGCGCTCGATGCGCCGGACGCGGGTTCGTTGGCGTGGGCCGGAGCGCCGGCGACGGCGGCGCGGCGAGCGGAGTTTCTCGGGATCGTGTTTCAGTCGTTTTATCTGATTCCGGAACTCGACGCAGTGGACAACGTGCTGATGGCGGCGCGCATTCGAAAGACACCGGGGCGGGCGGAACGGGCGCGCGCGAAGGAGTTGCTGGCGCGCGTGGGACTCGCGCAGCGGGCGACGCACCTGCCGTCGCAATTGTCGGGCGGCGAGCGTCAGCGCGTGGCGGTGGCGCGGGCGTTGATGAATTCGCCGCGGCTGATGTTGGCGGACGAACCGACGGGAAATTTGGACGAGCACACGGGCGATGCGGTGATCGAGTTGCTGCTGGGGCTGTGCGCGGAGACGCGAACGGCGCTGGTGCTGGTCACGCACAATGCGGCGCACGCGGCGAAGACCGGCCGCGCGCTGTTTTTGCACGACGGGAAGTTTCGGTAGAGCACTTTCACGAAACCCATCGTCGTTTCTGGATTGGGGGTAGGAGCCTGCTGGCAGGCGATGCGCGCGATCCCGCTGCTCACGCAGCGAGCCACCTCAGAGAGCGATCGCCTGCCAGCGGCTCCTGCAAACTGCTGCGACTTTGTTTGAACTGCTCAGGTTGGCCCCCGTGTCGTCGGGCGAATAGAGCAGGCTGGCGCGGAGGCCTGCCGCTACGCGGAGGGCGGGCGACTTTTTGAGACGGGGACGTGCGCGGCCTGGCGGAGCGTTTCGCTTTTTGAAAGGCCGAGGCGATGCGCGAGGGCGTTGAGGCGCGTGGCGTCGGACGCGGTGAGCACGGTGAAGCGCTCGGTGCCGTCGCGGTCGGTCCATTTCACATGGTGATGCTTTTGGCGGGAGGTTTTCACCAGATCGCGGAGGAAGGATTGGTCGTCGTCGGCGAGTTCCATCGCACGTGGTCTGGGCGCGCGGGTGAGTGGGGTCAAGGCGCGGCAAGCCAGCGTGCGCCGGGCGTTTTTTTGGAGGCGCTCGCGGGGGCGAATCGGTTGAGTTACTCGGCCGCTTGCGGCGGAATTTCGTCCTGCGGTTCGACGGGACCGCTGCGCAGGCCGACGGTGAGAAGTTCGCCCCGCACTCGAATAACGGCTTCATCGGAGACCGCGTTGTAACTCACGGCGGTGATTTCCCCGACGCTTTTGCCGATGGGAATCCACATGCTGCGCTGATCGCTGCGGCGCATGACACTGATCAAGGTGTCGTCACCAAGCGCGGTCATGCCGGCGAGTTCATAATCGCTGGCGGGAGGAGGTTCGGGGGCAACGGGATCGCTGGCCGAACCGGCGAAGGGCGAATCGGCGGCGACGCGGGTGACTTCCGGCGCAGGCGGTGCGATGGCCGGAAGCGGATCGGACGTGGCGGCCAGTTCGGGCGCCGTCGAGACATCGACCGGCGGAGCGGGACGGCGGAGAAAAACGGCGAGCGCGACGACGGCGACGATGGCGAGCGCCGGAGCGCTCCAGAGCAGGAAACGGGCGGCGCGGGAGCGTTCGCGCGGCGGGCGATGGCGGCCTCGGCCGGTGGGTGCACCGGGGTAGACGGCAAGCCGTTGGGCGGCGCGATCTTGTTCGGCCTTTCTCAGCGCTTCGTTGATCAAGCTCATGCGGACGTCGGAAAACTCGGGCCTGTCGCTGAGCTGGAAGCGCGAGGAGGGTCCCGCGAAATGGACGCGCGCGGGGCGCGCGGGTTCCCCGACAAAAAAGATCGCCGACGCGCAATGGGGAAGCGGGTCCGCACCGCAGCGGCCCGCCCGGACGTTGGACCCTACCGCGCGGGGAGTGCGGAGGAGTGGTGGTCGATGATGAGCCAGCGGTCGGCGACGCGGCGGTAAACGAAGGTGAAGCGGGCGGGATGACGCGTGGGCTGGCCGTCGACCACATTGGTGAACGTGTAGGCGCCGGTGTTCAGGGCGATGTCGCCGTGGACGCGGATGCGTTGGTCCTCGATCGCGACGCGGACGTGCGGGCGTTGCGGCGAGGTGATGAAATACTCGCGGATTTCAGCGGGGGTGTCGCGCAACGTCGCGGAGGTGGTGCCCCAGAATACGGCGTCGTCGGCGTAGAGCGCGAGGATGCGCTGGGGATCGCGGGAGTTGAACGCGTCGACCCATGCGCGCGTGGTGGCGTCGATCGGGTCGGCGGGAGCGGCGAAGCCGGGGGAGGCGAGGAGGGTGAGCAGCGTTGCGGCGAAAAGCAGAGAGAGCGGGGTGCGGCGCATGGCGGGGCTGACGAAGAAACCGGGGAGAAGATGCTGGGGGAAGTGTGTCTTGGAGTTGCGGCGGAGCGGCAACGCGCTCTTGTCGCGAGCGCCATGGACTACAGACAATTGGGTGGATCGGGTTTGAAGGTGCCGGTGCTGACGATGGGCACGGGCACGTTTGGCGGGGGAGAGAACGCGTTCTTCAAATCGTGGGGCGCGAGCGAGGCGAAGGAGGCGACGCGGCTGGTGGATGTCTGCCTCGAGGCGGGGTTGAACCTGTTCGACTCGGCCGACGTGTATTCCGGCGGGCGGGCGGAGGAAGTGTTCGGCGCGGCGATCAAGGGACGGCGCGACCGCGTGTTGATTTCGACGAAGGGGACGTTCCGCGCCGGCGACGGGCCGAACGACGTGGGGTCGTCGCGAGCGCATTTGATTCGCGCGGTGGAAGGCAGCCTGCGGCGGATGGGGACGGACTACATCGATCTGTATCAGCTTCATGGATTCGATGCGGTGACGCCGGTCGAGGAGACGCTGCGCACGCTCGACGATCTCGTGCGTGCGGGGAAGATCCGTTACATCGGGTGTTCGAATTTCTCGGGCTGGCACTTGATGAAGTCGCTCGCGGTGTCGGAAAAACTGGGGCTCGAGCGCTACGTGGCGCATCAGGCGTATTACTCGTTGCTCGGCCGCGAATACGAGTGGGAGTTGATGCCGCTGGCGATGGACCAGCGCGTCGGGACGGTGGTGTGGAGTCCGCTCGGCTGGGGGCGCTTGACGGGAAAAATCCGTCGCGGCCAACCGCTGCCGGAGGTGTCGCGGCTGCAGAGTTCGGTCGCGCGCGAGGCGGGTCCGCCGGTGCCGGACGAGGAGGTTTACCGGGTCGTCGACGCGATCGACGAAATCGCGCAGGAGACGGGGAAGACGGTGCCGCAGATCGCGTTGAACTGGCTGCAGCAGCGGCCGACGGTGGCGACGGTGATCATCGGCGCGCGGCACGAGCAGCAGTTGCGCGACAATCTCGGTGCGGTGGGCTGGAACCTCACGCCCGAGCAGGTGGCGAAGCTGGATGCGGCGACGAAGCGGACGCCGGTTTACCCGTATTGGCACCAGCGCGGGTTCCGGGAGCGGAATCCGTTTCCGGTGGAGTTGGGCGAGCGCGGGAGTTGATGCGCGGCGGGGGCGCCGCGGCTCCAGGCGAGGGCGTTGTCTAGGGTAGGGTGAGCGTGGCGGTGACAGGGAAGTGATCGCTCGGATACTGGCCGTTTTCGTGGCGGTCGACGATGGCGGCGGCGGAAACTTCGATCGGTGGCCGCGCGAGAATCCAGTCGATGCGCTCTCTGTCGGCGAGCGGCGGCGCGTAGTTGTGAAACGTGTTGAGCTGCTCGTTCGCGCGCTGTTTCGCGATTTGCCAGGTGTCGACGAGGCCCGCGCCGTTCGTGAGCGTGGCGAAGGCGGGGGCGGTGCCGGCGGGGCAGTTGAAATCGCCGACGAGGATGAGCGGGATTTGCGGATCGAGCGCGGCGAGGCGATCGCGGATGAGCGCGGCGGATTTCTGGCGGGCGGTTTCCACCTCGTGATCGAAATGGGTGTTCCAGAAGTAGAACTCGCGGCCGGTGGCGCGTTCGCGCAGCCGCACCCAGGAGGCCATGCGGCGGTAGGCGGTGCCCCAGGTGATCGAGCCGACGACGTCGGGGGTGTCGGAAAGCCAGAAATGATCGAAAGCGACGGGTTCGAAGCGAGCGCGGCGGAAGAAGATCGCGCAGAATTCGCCGCGGCTGCCGCCGTCGCGGCCGAGCCCGATCCATTCGTAGTCGGGGAGATCGGCGGCGATGTCGCGAAGTTGTGAATACACGCCTTCCTGCGTGCCGACGATGTCGGGCCGCTCCTCGCGGATGACGGCGGCGAGCACGGGCCGGCGGTTGGCCCAGGCGTCGGGCGGCTTCGGATGCGAGACGGGAACGCGGATGTTGAAGGACATCACGCGCAAGGTGAGCGGCGGAGGGTTGGGCGCGGGCGCCGGTGCGGCCGCGTGGGCGGCGTGCGTGATGAGCGAGGCGAGGGCGAACGCGACGAGCGGGGTGAGGAGCGAGCGCATGGGGTGAGCGTGGGGAAGGCGAAAGGAGGTGCAACGCGGATGAGGGAGGGAGCGAGCATCCCTGCGCTCACGCGCAGAGCCACGGGTTTCGGCACGTGGGGCATGACGCGCGCGGGAGTTGAAACGAGTGCCTCGCTTGGTCAGGTTTCGCCGATGCACCTGCAAACCCGTCGAACCTTTCTCACCACGGCAGCCACGCTCGGAGCAGCCGCGGTCGTTTCTCCTCTTTTTATGAATGCTGCCACCTCCTCATCGTCCTCGTCGTTGCCCAAGCTCAGTCATCACGTGTTCTTCTGGTTGAAGAATCCGGATTCGAAGGAAGATCTCGCGAAGTTGATCGCGGGCGTGCGCACGCTGGCGGCAATCGAGACGGTGCGCGCGATTCAGGTCGGTGTGCCGGCGAGCACGGAGAAACGTGCGGTGGTGGAATCGAGTTACAGCGTGTCGGAGCTGCTGATGTTCGACGACGTCGAAGGCCAAAACGCGTATCAGGTGCATCCGATTCACCAGAAGTTCGTCGAGGACTGCTCGCACCTGTGGAGCAAGGTGACGGTGTTCGATTCGATCGCGGTGTGAGGGGGCGTTCGGGATTAACGCCGTGAAGGTGGAGCTCGACGTCCTCGTCGGGCTGATCGGCGGATGCGGGCCAACCAACCCGACGGGACGTCCGGTTCCACCTGCGTAACCTAGCTCGGGTCGTAGTCGAGATACGGGCCGAGCCAGCGTTCGGTCTCGGCGACCGACTGGCCTTTGCGCTTGGCGTAGTCGTTGACCTGGTCGCGGCCGACCTTGCCGACGCCGAAATATTTCGCGTCGGGATGATTGAAATACCAGCCGCTGACGGAAGAGGCGGGCGTCATTGCGCAACTCTCGGTGAGCGCGATGCCGGTCGCCGCGGTGGCGTCGAGCAACGCGAAGAGAATCGGTTTCTCGGTGTGGTCGGGGCACGCGGGGTAACCGGGCGCGGGGCGGATGCCGCGGTATTTTTCGTGGATGAGTTCTTCAACGCTGAGCTTTTCCGCGCGGCCGAAACCGCAGAATTCGCGGGCGCGCTGGTGCATGAGCTCGGCGAGCGCTTCGGCGAGCCGGTCGCCGAGCGCCTGCGCCATGATCGCGGAATAGTCGTCGTGGGCGGCGCGAAACTCCGCGGCGAGCTGCTCGACGCCGTGGCCGGCGGTGACGGCGAAACCGCCGAGATAATCGAGGCGGCCGCTGTCCTTGGGCGCGATATAGTCGGCGAGGCAGTGGTTGAACTGGTCGGCGGGTTTTTCGAGCTGCTGGCGGAGCTGGTGAAACGTCGTGAGCACGCGGCTGCGGGACTCGTCGGCGTAAACTTCAATATCGTCGCCGACGGCGTTGGCGGGCCAGAAGCCGATCACGGCTTTCGCCGTGTAGAGGTTCTCGGCGACGATCCGCGCGAGAAGTTTCTGCGCGTCGTCGAACAACTTCTTGGCCTCCGCGCCGACGACTTCGTCGTCCAGGATTTGTGGATACCGGCCGTGAAGCTCCCAGGCGCTGAAGAACGGGCCCCAGTCGATCAGGCGGATGATGTCGGGCAAGCTGAGACCTGAGGTGGGAGAGTTTTGGGTTTTGAGTTTTGGGTTTTGGGTTGAGTCGGTGGTGTAAACCCGGGTGCCGAAGAATTCGGGGCGGGGGAGGTCGACGGTGGACCAGTCGAACGTCTGGCGGCGGGCGCGCGCTTGCTCGAGGGAGAGCAGCGGCTTGCGCGCGCGGCGCGCGGCGAAGTCCTCGCGCTGGCGCGTTTGTTTCGCGCTGTTCTCGGTGAGGAACGCGGGTTTCTGCTCCGGCGAGAGGAGCGCGCTGACGACGTTGACCACCCGCGAGGCGTCGAGGACGTGGATGACGCCGGGCGCGTATTCGGGCGCGATCTTCACGGCGGTGTGCGCGGGGCTCGTGGTCGCGCCGCCGATCAGCAGCGGAAGCGAAAAACCCTCGCGTTTCATTTCCTTCGCGACGTGGACCATCTCGTCGAGCGAGGGTGTGATGAGGCCGGAGAGGCCGATGGCGTCGGCGCCGATCTCGCGGGCCTTCGCGAGGATCTTGTCGGCGGGGACCATCACGCCGAGATCGGTGACCTCGTAGTTGTTACAGGCGAGGACGACGCCGACGATGTTCTTGCCGATGTCGTGCACGTCGCCCTTGACGGTCGCCATGACGATCTTGCCGTTGGGCCGCGCGGTGCCGCCGGCGGCGACGTGACGCCGTTTTTCCTCCTCCATGAACGGCGTGAGGTAGGCGACGGATTTTTTCATCACGCGCGCGGACTTCACGACCTGGGGGAGAAACATTTTGCCGGCGCCGAAGAGGTCGCCGACGACGCGCATGCCGTCCATCAGCGGGCCTTCGATGATGGCGAGCGGGCGCGGATATTTTTCGACGTTGGCGCGCGCTTCCTCGGTGTCGGCCTCGATGAAAGCGTCGATGCCTTTCACGAGCGCGTGTTTGAGGCGTTCTTCGACGGAGGCGTTGCGCCAGGCGTTTGTGGCGGTTTCGGGTTCAGCGTTTTGGGTTCCGGGTTGTTTTCCGGAGGCGGCCTTCAGGTCGTCGGCGAATTTGACGAGGCGTTCGGTGGCGTCGGCGCGGCGGTTGAGGAGGACGTCTTCGACCAGTTCGCGGAGATCGGCCGGAATCTCTTCGTAAACGCCGAGCATGCCGGCGTTGACGATCGCCATGTCGAGGCCGGCGGCGATTGCGTGGTAGAGGAAAACGGTGTGGATCGCCTCGCGGACGGGATTGTTGCCGCGGAAGGAAAAGGAAACGTTGGAGACGCCGCCGCTGACCTTCGCGCCGGGCAGCGTCTGCTTGATGATCCGCGTGGCCTCGAAGAAATCGACGGCGTAGTTGTTGTGCTCCTCGATGCCGGTCGCGACGGTGAGGATGTTCGGATCGAAGATGATGTCCTCGCGCGGAAAACCGACTTGCTCGGTGAGGAGTTTATAGGCGCGCGTGCAGATGCGGACTTTCTCGTCGCGCGTGGCGGCCTGGCCTTGTTCGTCGAACGCCATGACGACCGCGGCGGCGCCGTAGCGGCGGAGAAGTTTCGCGCGGCGGAGGAATTCGGTTTCGCCGTCCTTCAGGGAAATGGAATTCACCACGCCCTTGCCCTGAATGCATTTCAGGCCGGCCTCGAGGACGCTCCATTTCGAGGAGTCGAGCATCACGGGCACGCGCGAGATTTCCGGCTCGGCGGCGATGAGGTTGAGGAACTTCACCATCGTCGCTTCGCCGTCGATCAGCGCTTCGTCGACGTTGATGTCGATGATGTTCGCGCCGCTCTCGACCTGCTGGCGGGCGATGGCGAGGCAGGCGTCCCAATCGCCGGCTTTCAGCGCCTTCGCGAATTTCGGCGAGCCGGTGATGTTGGTGCGTTCACCGATGACGAGGAATTGGGAGGCGGCGGAGGTGGACACGGGGAAATTTTTAACCAGGGATGGACGGGGATTCGGAATCGCGCGGATCGTCAGGCGACGATGAGCGGTTCGAGTCCGCTGAGTTGGAGGTGGCTGTCGCGGGCGGGAATCGCGCGCGGTGCGAGGTTGCGAACGGCGGCGGCGATCGCGGCGATGTGCGGAGGCGTGGAGCCGCAGCAGCCGCCGACGGCGTTGACGAAACCGCTGGCGGCGAACTCGCCGAGGACGGCGGCCATCTCGGCGGGCGTCTCATCGTAGCCGCCGAACGCATTCGGCAGGCCGGCATTCGGGTAGCAGGTGACGTAGCATTCAGCGAGGCGCGCGAGTTCCTCGACATACGGGCGCATGGCGCGTCCGCCGAGCGCGCAGTTGATGCCGACGGAGAACGGCTGCACGTGGCGGACCGAGTTGTAGAATGCCGCGACCGTCTGGCCGGAGAGCGTGCGGCCGGAGGCGTCGGTGATCGTGACGGAAATCATCACCGGCACGCGATAGCCGCGCTCGTCGAAGATCGACTCGATCGCGAACAGGGCGGCCTTGGCGTTGAGCGTGTCGAAGATGGTTTCAACGAGCAACGCGTCGACGCCGCCGTCGAGGAGAGCGTTGATCTGTTCGCTGTAGGCCTCGATGACCTGGTCCCACGTGACGGCCCGGAAATCGGGGCGGTTGACGTCGGGCGACATCGAGAGCGTGCGATTGAGCGGACCGATCGCGCCGGCGACGAAACAGCGGCGGCCGGGCGTGGCGGCCTCGGCCTTGGCGGCGGCGCGGCGGGCGACGGCGGCGGCGGCGAGGTTGATGTCGCGCACGAGGGGCTCGAGCTGGTAGTCGGCTTGCGAAATCGCGGTGGAGTTGAAGGTGTTCGTTTCGACCAGGTCGGCGCCGGCGGCGAAATACGCGGCGTGAATCTCCTCGATGACGTCGGGGCGCGTGAGGCTGAGCAGGTCGTTGTTGCCCTTGAGATCGTGCGAATGAGTGGCGAGACGTTCGCCGCGGAAGTCGGCCTCCGACAAGTCGTAGCCCTGGATCATCGAGCCCATCGCGCCGTCGAGGATCACGAGCCGGGAGGCGAACAACGTTTCGAGCGCGCGGCGCGAGGCGGCGGCCCGCTCGGCGGCGGACGAAGGCGCGGGGGACGATGAGGCATTCATGGTGGCGAAAGCTGGAACGCGGCGCAGCGGTTGGCAAGAAACATATCTGAGAATACGGATGCGATGATTTGAGTAGGCGACGGAAAATTATGCGCAGCCTTGGTCAACAGGTGACCGGTGAAACGGATTGCGTGGCCGGTCCACGGCGCATGCTGTGAGCGCGTTCTTTCCGATCACACTTCGGGCAACGGGAAAGGCCGTGAGAACCGGCCACAGTTGCGCTGCGGTAACGCATCAAACCAAACCAGCGCCGCGTATTACGCGCGGGAAAGCCAGTTCCCGGCACGGGCCGGAAGCGAAGGCGAGCGGGGGAGGAAGCCGGGCCGGTGCCGGCGAGACATGCGGAGTCCGAACATCCGTCCTGAGGTGCTCACGCGTCGACGCGGTTAACTTTTTGCACGCGTCGCTCGCGAAAACTTCATCGCAAAAATGAAGCGTGAGAGTAGCCGCTGCCCGCCGACGGGTCGTGTCTGCTCTTGCCCAGGCCAGAAGCAGACCTCCATGACCCAGTCCAACCTCCGGTCGCGCCTCGCGCGGCTGTCGATCCTCCTCGCCTTCGGCGGCGGCGCGCTCGCGTCCGCCCGGGCTCAATTCGCGCTCGCGGACACGCCCGCGCTGACGCTCGACAACTACGTGATCTCGGCGTCGCGCACGCCGCAGGATCCGAAATTCACGCCCAGCAGCGTGAGCGTGCTGCCGCTGCCCGACCTGGCGGCGGTGCAGGTCACCGATCTCCGCGCGGCGCTCGCGCGCGAGCCGGGCGTGATCGTGTCGGGCGGTTCGCCGGCGGGCGGCCTGACCTCGATCCTGCTGCGGGGCGCGGCCAATCACCAGACGCTCTTCGTCGTCGACGGCGTGCGGCTGAACGATCGCTCGGCGACGTATAACAATTTCCTCGGCGGCGCGGACCTCACCGGCTTCGACCGCATCGAAGTGCTGCGCGGCCCGCAGAGCACGCTTTACGGCAGCTCGGCGATGGGCGGCGTGATCCTGATGAACACGACGCACGGCTGCGCACCGCACACCGGCGCGGTCGCGCTGACCGCCGGCAGTTTCAACACGCTCGGTGCGTCAGCCGCGGCGCAGGGCGGGACTCAGAAATTTGGATACAGCGGCTCGTTTGCCCGGTTCCAGACCGCGAACGACCTGCCGGGCAGCGATTTCAAGCAGGGGAGCTACGCGACGCGGCTCGAATATGCGCCGACGACGGCGGTGCTGATCGGCGCGACGTTTCGCGGGCAGAACGCCGACTACGACCAGATGGGCTCGCGCTACTTCGTGTCGCCGGGCAACGCGGCGACGGACAATTATCTGACGACAGCCTACGCGCAGGTGAAGGTGAGCGACGCGTTTCGCTCGCGGTTGACGGTGGCGATGCACCGGCGGATTTACGATTGGACTGATTTGTCGGGGAGTCCATGGGCGGTGAACTCCGCGCTGCGCAACACGCGCCGAATCCTTGACTGGCAGAACACGTGGGCGGCGGCGCCGCAGCTGGAGCTCGTCGGGGGAGCAAATTTCGAACGTTCGCGTTACGATGTCGACGGCGTGCCGTCGCGCGACGACGTGATGGCGGGTTATGTTTCGGGCACGGCGCGGCCAGTGGAGAACGTGACGCTCACCGCGGGCGTGCGCCGCGACGACTTCGACTCGGTCGGCGCCGCGACGACGTGGCGCGGCGGCGCTTCGTGGCGGCCGGCGACGAATACCAAGTTGCGTGCGACGTATGGCACGGGTTTCAGCGCACCGGGTTCGGACGATCGCTATGGCGTGGCGTCGTGGGGGCAGTTGCCGAATCCCAATCTGAAGCCGGAGAAATCGCGCGGGTGGGATGTCGGCGTCGACCAGACGCTGCCGGGTGGCGACGTGACGCTGAGCGCGACGTATTTCAAAAATCGTTTCTCGAATCTGTTCGAGTGGGAGACGGTCGACTTCGTGACGTTTCAAGGACGCACAGTGAACGTGGCGCGCGCGACGACGGAAGGCGCGGAGCTCGCGGCGAGCGCGAAGCTCGGTGCGGCGGTGGAGACGCGGGTCAGCTACACGTATTTGGAAGCGCACGACAGCCTCTCCGGCGCGCGGCTGATTCGCCGGCCGCGGCACAGCGGCGATGCGGAAGTGCGGTGGCGCGCATCGGAGGCGTGGCTCGTGGGCGCGGGCGTGCGGTTCGCGAACGATCGCACGGAAACGGTCGGGGCGTTCGAGAGCTACACGACGGCGCGCGTGTTCATGAGCTACGCGGTGCGGCCGGAGCTGCGGGTGAAGTTGCGCGTGGAGAATGCGCTCGACGAAGCGTATGACGACGTCCGCGGTTATGCGGCATTGCCCGTCGGCGTGTTCGGCGGCATCGAGTGGACCTTCTGAGCCAGCCATGATGCAAGCGAGCGCACAACCCCGACGGCGGATCGCGGACGATGTGGTGTCTGTGGGTAGGAGCCTGCTTGCAGGCGATGGCGATCCCGCTGCTCGCGCAGCGAGCCACTCGGAAACCGGCATCGCCTGCAAGCAGGCTCCTACCTTCTGTTGGTGGGCGGTGCGGCGCCTCAGCGGCATCCTTGCCGTCGAAGGTGGAACCCGACGTCCTCGTCGGGTTGTTGCGCGAACGAACGCCGCTCAGCCCGATGAGGACATCGGGCTCCACCGCCATAGGTCTTGGCTACGAGTAATGTCCGCTGCGACGGCGTGGGTTAGGATGAGGGAAAAGGCGGCCTGCCTGTTTTTCTTCATGGCGGCGGTGGCGGCGGTGGCGGGCGAGGCTCCGGTGCGGGTCGTGTCGCAGTTCGTCGGCGGCGACGAACTGCTGCTCGCGCTGGCGGAGCCGGAGCAGATCGCGGCGTTGAGCCATCGCGCGCGCGAGCCGGAGTTTTCCGCGGTGGCGAAGGCCGCGGAAAATTTTCCAATGCTCAAGGCCGGCGATGCGGAGAGCGTGCTCATGCATGCGCCGACGCTCGTGCTGTTCGCCGACTACAGCCGCGACGAACTGGCCGAGCAGGTGCGGCGCGCGGGCGTGAAGACGATGGTGTTTACCCGCTACGAAACGCTGGAGGACGCGTATGCGAACCTGCGGCTGCTCGCGCGCGAGCTCGGACCGAAGGCGGTCGAGCGCGCGGAGGCGGTCGTGGCGGATTGCGAGGAGAGAGTGCGTGTATTGGCGGAAAAACTACGCGGGGTGAAACGGGTGCGCGTCATCGCGCCGTCGACCTACGGCGTGGTGGGCGGCGCGGGCACGACCTTTCAAGACCTATGCGATCATGCGGGCGCGATCAACCTGGCGGCGACGCTCGGCGGGTTGCGCGGCCATCAACCGCCGCCGAACGAGCAGATGCTCACGTGGCCGATCGATAAAGTCGTGGTTTCCGGCGCGACGGTGGAGGAGGCGCTGGCGCCCTTTGGGTCGCTCCCGCCGTATCAGTTCATGCCGGCGGTGCGGCAGCGGCGGGCGGCGGTGATCGCGCCGTATATGCTGAGCAGTGTGACGCATCATCGCGTCGAGGGCTACGAACGGCTCGCGCGGGAACTGCACCCGGAGGTGTTTCGATGAGACTGCATCCGTCAAGGTGGAGCCCGATGTCTTCATCGGGCTCGAGCGTTTTTCCTCTCAAACCAGCCCGACGGGGACGTCGGGCTCCACCTGGGCGTGCAAGATGAGTCTGCCGTCGGCGATTCCATCCGTTCGTGCCGCGCGGCTCGCGCTGCCGGTGGCGCTCGGGCTGCTGCTCGCGTTGATGATCGCGTCATTGGCGGTCGGAGACCTCGTGCTGTCGCCGGCGCGGTTGTGGGCGGGGTTGTGGCACGAGGATGAACTCGCGGCGATCGTGCTCTGGAACATCCGGCTGCCGCGGCTGCTGGTGGGCATGGCGGTCGGCGCGGCGTTGTCGGCGAGCGGGCTCGTGATGCAGGCGTATTTTCGCAACAGCCTCGCGAGTCCCGGGCTGCTCGGCGTGAGCAGCGGCGGGGCGGCGGGGGCGGTGATCGCGATCGGGCTCGGGTGGGCGTCGGCGTCGCTGCTCGTGCTGCCGCTGTTCGCGATCGTCGGCTCTTTCGCAGCGACGGGCGCGGTATTGCTGTTGGCCCGCCAGGATACCGGCACGGAGCGGCTCTTGCTGGCGGGCGTGGCGCTCAACGCGCTGCTCGGCGCGGTGACGAGTTACGTGCTCACGAACTTTACGCTGACCTACGAGCGGAACGCGCAGATTATTTTCTGGCTGCTCGGCGGGCTGGAGGATCGCACGTGGGAACACGTCGCGATGGCGGCGCCGGTGCTCGCCGCCGCGGCGCTGCTGTGGCCGCTGGGTCGCTCGTTGGATTTGCTCAGCCTCGGGGTGCCGGAGGCGCAGAGCCTCGGCGTGGATGTGCGCACGCTGCGCCGGCGGTTGCTGGCGTTGTCGACGGTGATGACGGCGCTGGCGACGGCGGTGGCGGGCACGATCGCGTTCGTCGGGCTCGTGGTGCCGCACCTGCTGCGGTTGATCGTGGGGCCGGAGCACCGCCGGCTGGTGCCGTTGTCGCTGGTGGGCGGCGCGGCGTTCGTGACGGCGTGCGATCTGGCGGGGCGGATGGGCGGCGGGTTGCGCGTGGGGATCGTGACGGCGCTGGTGGGCGGACCGTTTTTCCTTTGGCTGCTGCGCCGACAACCATGAACGCGCTGCAACTCGAACACGCGACGGTGCCGGGGCGATTGCACGACGTGAGTCTGCAACTCGCGCGTGGTGCGCTGGTCGGTTTGGTCGGGCCGAACGGCTCGGGCAAATCCACGCTGCTGCAGGTCGCGGCGGGCGTGCTGCCGGGCGAGGGACGCGTGAGCTGGGCGGGGCGGCCGGTGACGACGATTCCGATCGTGGAGCGCGGGCGGTGTGCGGCGTGGGTGCCTCAGGAAGCGCATTTCGAGTTTGGGTTTTCGGTGCGAGCGGTGGTCGCGCAGGGACGGTTCGCGCATGGCGACGACGGCCGCGGCGTCGACGACGCTCTGGCGCGTTTCGATCTGACGGCGCTCGCTGAACGGCCGGTGACGCGGCTGTCGGGCGGTGAGCGTCAGCGCGTGTTGCTCGCTCGTGCGCTGACGACGGACGCGCCGCTGCACCTGTGGGACGAGCCGCTGGCGGCGCTCGATGTGCGGCACGCGCTGGAGACGCTGCGGCTGGCGGGCGAGTTGGCGCGGGTGGGGCGGACGATGGTGTTTTCGCTGCACGATCTGCGCGTGGCGCACTGCCTGGATGTGGTTGTGGTGTTGCACGCGGGGCGGTTGCGCGCGGTCGGTCGGCCGGACGAAGTGCTGACGCCGACGTTGTTGAACGACGTTTTTGGCGTGCGGTCGCGCACCGCGCCGGGACTCACTTTGGAACTGCCATGAATATCCCACCGGAAAATACGAGCGACGAAGCGCATCGGGCTGCGATGCAGGCCTTGCAGGCGGAAATGGACGCGAAGGTCCGCGCGGCGCAGGAGAAACGCGGGCTCGTGATCGTGCACACGGGCGACGGCAAGGGGAAGAGCTCGGCGGCGTTCGGCATGCTGGCGCGGATGGTCGCGCACAAGCGCCGCTGCGCGGTGATCCAATTCATCAAGAGCGGCGCGGACGCGGTGGAGCGGGTGTTGCGCGGGCCGTATCTCGAATGGCACAGCGTCGGCGGCGGGTTTACCTGGAACACGCAGGACCGCGCGGGCGACATCGCGTTGTGCCGCGAAGGCTGGGAAAAGGCGCTCGGGTTTTTCCAAAACCCGGAGATCGATTTCGTGCTGCTCGACGAACTGAACATCGTGCTGGCCTACGATTATCTGCCGAAGGAGGAAGTGCTCGCGGCGTTGAAGGCGAAGACGCCGATGCAGCACGTGGTCATCACGGGGCGCGGAGCGCTGCCGGAGTTGATCGAGCTGGCGGATCTCGTGACGGAGATGCGCGAGGTGAAACATCCGTTCAAGGCGGGCGTGAAGGCGCAGGCGGGGATCGAGTTTTGAAAACGGAGTTTGTTACACAAAGAGCACGGAGGAGACACCGAGGTCACGGAGGTGAGGATCTCATCGCGGTGAACTCCATGGGCTGCGCTCGGTGCCCTCGGTGTAATCGGATTGGAGAGCCGTGCATATGAAAGCCCTGTCTGTTCTCGGCACGTCGTCCAATGTCGGCAAGACGTGGATGACGACGGCGCTGTGCGCGTGGCTGCGGCGCGAGGGTGTGCGGGTGGCGCCGTTCAAGGCCCAGAACATGTCGAACAATGCGTGGGTGACGCTCGACGGCGGCGAGATGGCGCGGGCGCAGGCGGTGCAGGCCGAGGCGTGCGGACTGCGACCGGTGGTGGAAATGAATCCGATTCTGCTGAAGCCGAGCACGCAGCGGACGTCGCAACTCGTCGTGCTGGGCGAGGCGCGCCGGCATCTCGAAGGCAGCGAGTATTTCGGAAATTTCGAGGCGATGTGGCGGGTGGTCGCCGACACGCTCGACGGCTGGCGGGAACGTTGCGACGTGCTCGTGATGGAAGGCGCGGGGAGTCCGGTGGAGTTGAACCTGATGGAGCGCGACCTCGTGAACCTGCGTCCGGTGCGGCACCTCGACGGGCGCTGGGTGCTCGTGGCGGACATCGATCGCGGCGGGGTTTACGCGCAAATGGCGGGGACGTGGGCGTTGCTGCCGGCGGAAGATCGCGCGCGCGGACTCGGGGCGATCGTGAACCGGTTTCGCGGCGACATCAGTTTATTTCCGAACCCACAGAGCTGGCTCGCGCCGCATGCGCCGGGCTTCGACGTGCTTGGCACGGTGCCGTTTCGCCGGGATTTGCAACCGGAGGAGGAGGACGGGTTGAGCGCAGCAGACGAGAGTCGCGGCGAAGGTGAAGTGCTGGCTTGGATACGCTTTCCGCACGCGGCCAATCTCACGGACTGCCAGCCGTGGTGGGACGATGTGGGCGTGCGCACGCGTTGGGTGTCGACGCCGGCGGAGCTGGCGGACGCGCGGGTGATCGTGCTGCCGGGCTCGAAGAACACGCTGGCGGATTTGCGCTGGCTGCGGACGACGGGACTGGGCGAGGCGATCGTAGCAGCGGCGCGGCGCGGGGTGTTGGTGGTGGGAATTTGCGGCGGTTATCAGATGTTGGGCGAGTGGCTGGAGGATGCGGCGGGCGTGGCGGGCGATGCGGGCAGCGAAGCGGGGCTCGGGCTGCTGCCGGTGCGCACGACGTTTGCGGCGAAGAAGATCGTGCGGCGGGTGACGGCACAGTGGGAGGGGCGGCTCTGGACGGCGTATGAGATTCACATGGGACGCACGGAGATAGCGGCGGGCAGCGAGGCGTTGCAGACGGTGACGGACGCGAATGACGCGACGCGGCGCGAAGGTGTGCGGCGCGGCAACGTGTGGGGCACGTATTTGCACGGCTGGTTCGAGGTGCCGGAGGTGAGGCGGAGCGTCGCGGCGGCGGCGGGGATCGCGGGGCATCGGGCGCAACCGGTGCCGTGGGTGGAGCGGCGGCAGGCGGTGTATGCGCAGATGGCGGAGCATGTGACGGCGCACGTGAACCTCGAGCCGGTGCGGAGGTATCTCGGGCTGTGACGATGGTCCGAAACGAGGAACCATGACGATGGGTAAACTGATTTTTCTCACCGGACCGGTGCGCAGCGGAAAGAGCCGGCGCGCGGTGGAACGGGCGCGCGCATGGGGTGACGACGTCGTGTTTGCGGCGACGTATCGAAAAACCGGTGACGATGCCGAGATGACCGAGCGCGTGCGGCGGCATCGCGCGGAGCGGCCGGCGTGGCGGACGCTCGAGGCGCCGGCGAATCTGGCGGAGGAGTTGGCGATGATGCGGCCGGCGCCCGCGGGTGTGGTGTTGGATTGTTTGACGTTGTGGCTCGGCGACCGGTTTGCGGAAACGGACGAGGCGATCGTGGCGGCGTGGGAGGAGGAACTCGCGCATGCGAAAGCGGCGCCGTGGCCGATGGTCGTGGTGGGCAACGAAGTCGGCTGGAGCCTCGTCCCGGAGAGCGCGGAGTTGCGGAGGTTTCGCGATTTGGCGGGGACGCTCGCGCAACGGACGGCGGCGGCGGCGGACGAGGCGTGGTTGTGCGTCGCGGGATGCGCGGTGCGGTTAAAATGAGATTTTCGATCCGATGAACGGCCGCAAAAAAGCGCAGAAGGCGCAAAAAGGGACAGAGTTTTTCTGCGCCGTTTGCGCTTCTTTGCGGCCAATAGGCATTTCTTTTTTATGAGTCCATCCTGGCAGATTCCGGAAATCCCGCCGCTGGCGGTGCACCTTGAAGGCGCGTTGCGCGCGCGCATCGATCAGAAGACGAAACCGCCGGGTTCGCTCGGGCGGCTGGAGGAACTGGCGTTGCGGCTGGGGCTCATGCAAGGCACGGCGACGCCGAGCTTGCGTGCGCCGACGGTGCTCGTGTTCGCCGGCGACCATGGGCTGGCGGCCGAGGGGGTGAGTCCGTTTCCCGCCGAAGTGACGGTGCAGATGGTGCACAACTTCTTGAACGGCGGCGCGGCGATCAACGTGCTGGCGCGGCAAAACGGGCTGGCGCTGCGCGTGGTCGATGCGGGCGTGGCGGCCGAGTTGCCGGAGCATCCGATGCTGTTGGCGCGAAAGGTGCGTGCGGGCACGCGCAACGCGATCCACGAACCGGCGCTCACGCCGGAGGAGGTGAACCTATGTCTCGCGCGCGGCGATGCGATCGCGGCGGACGCGGCGGCGATGGGCGGAAACGTGCTGCTGTTCGGCGAAATGGGCATCGGCAACACGTCGTCGGCGTCCCTGCTGGCGAGCGCGTTGCTGGGATTGCCGCTCGAGGAATGTGTGGGGCGCGGCGCGGGGCATGACGACGCGGGGCTCGCGCACAAACGCGCGGTGCTCGCACGCGTGCAGGCGCGGCATGCGGACGCGCGCACGCCGCTGGCGACGCTCGCGGCGTTCGGCGGTTGTGAGATCGCGATGATGGCCGGCGCGATGCTGGGTGCGGCGGCGCGGCGGATGACGATTGTGAACGACGGTTTCATCGTGACGGCGGCGCTGGTGGTCGCGGCGAAGCTCAATCCGGCGGTGCTCGACTACACGGTGTTTGCGCACGGATCGGCGGAGCACGGTCATCGACGCGTGCTCGTGGCGCTCGACGCGAAACCGCTGCTCGACCTCGGGCTGCGGCTGGGCGAAGGCACGGGCGCGGCGCTGGCGTGGCCGTTGCTGGCGGCGGCGGTGAATTTTCTGGTGGAGATGGCGACGTTCGAATCGGTGGGGGTGAGTCAGAGCGAAGGAGCGCCGGTCGCGTGAACGCGCTGCGACGCGAACTGCATGCGCTGGCGGCCGCGGTGATGTTTTTCACGCGGCTGCCGGTGCCGGGGGGCTGGGGCGCGACGCGCGAGGATTTGCAGCGGTCGTCGGCGTATTTCCCGCTGGTCGGCTTGCTGGTGGGCGGCGTGGCGGCGGCGGTGTGGTGGCTGGCGGTGCAAGTGTGGACGCCGGGGATCGCGAGCGGCTTGAGCCTGGCGGCGACGCTGCTGTTGACGGGCGCGCTGCACGAGGACGGTTTCGCGGATGTGTGCGACGGCTTCGGCGGCGGTTATACGAAGGAACGCGTGCTGGAGATCATGCGCGATTCGCGCGTGGGTGCGTTCGGTGCGATGGGCGTGACGATGATGCTGGGCTTGAAATGGCTGACGGTCGCGACGCTGCCGCTCGCGCTCGCGCCGGCGGTGATGGTGGCCGCGCATGGATTGAGCCGGGCGCTGGCGGCGACGCTGATGACGACGCTCGCGTATGTGCGCGAGGACGCGGCGAAGGCGAAACCGTTGGCGACGGAACTGCGCGGCGGACGGCTGGCGTTCGTGGCGGCGACGGCACTCGCGGCGCTGGCGTGGCTGCCGCCAAGGTTTTGGTGGGTGTTGCTCACGCTGGCGGTGGTGCGCTCGGGGGTCGCGCGGTGGTTCGTGCGGCGGATTGGGGGCTACACGGGGGATTGTCTCGGCGCGGCGCAGCAGGTGAGCGAGCTCGCGGTGTATTTGACCGTGATCGCGTTGGTGTGAAAATGGGACGTCCAACGCGGCGGGGGCGCCGCGGCTCCAGGAACGACGGGGACGACGAAAAACATGAAAACGGAAAACCTGAAATGAGCATCGTGTTGATCCGGCATACGCGGGTGATGGCGGCGGGACTGTGCTATGGGTGGTGTAACGTGCCGCTGGCGGAGACGTTCGCGGCGGAGGCCGCGGCGACGCGGTCGACGCTGCCCTGGACGCCCGACGAAGTGTGGACGAGTCCGGCGGCACGGTGTCGTGCGCTGGCGGATACACTAGGGATCGCGCGCCTGACGGAGGAGCCGCGACTACGCGAGCTGCACATGGGCGCGTGGGAGGGGCGGCGGTGGGAGGAGTTTCGCGGGCCGGAGAGCGAAGCATGGGCGCTCGATCCGTGGCGGCGGCGCGCGCCCGGCGGCGAAACGGGAGAGGAGTTCTGGAAGCGCGTGGCGGAAGTGCGCGCGGAGCTGCGGTTGCGCGCGAGCGATGGGACGCGCATCGCGGTCGTGACGCACGGCGGCGTGATTCGCGCGTGGCGGGGAATCGTGGAAGGGCGAAGCCTCGACGAGATGATGCGGGAGCCGGTCGGGTTTGGGTCGGTGACGGTGGGGATATAAAAATGGGACGGCGTCAGGGAGAAGGCTGCGAATAGCGAACGGTTGCGTTTCACGGAGCGACGGTCGCACTTCTGGCCAAGCGCGGCAGATGTGTATCGGTCCAAGTTTTGGGTTCGAGGTGTTTTGCCCCAAGGCGTCAGGACGCTTCGGCATAAATCCCGCTTGCGGGAGCGCCCACCTCATTATGCCGTCTGCCGCGCCCTCTGTTTTGCTGCGAGTCCCCGTGCGGTTCGATGGGCTTGGAAGGTAGGAGCCTGCTTGCAGGCGATGGCGCCGTCCCGCTGCTTACGCAGCGAGCCACACGAAAACGGAAATCGCCTGCAAGCAGGCTCCTACCTCCGGGCGATTCCCGCTGCTTGCGCAGCGAGCACTGATGCACGGATGTCGCTCAGTCGTTGAAGGACTGGCGGGAGTTGGTGCGCAGGTAGTCGGCGATCTCGGCGGCGAAGAGCTCGCCGAACTCGGCGCGTTTTTTTTCGCCCATGCCGGGGATGCCTTCCATCGCGTCCAAGCTCGACGGATACTGCCGCGCCATCGCACGCAGCGTTGTGTCTCCAAAAACCACATACGCGGGCACGCGGCGCTCGTCGGCGAGGCGCTTGCGGAGGCTGCGCAAGCGCTCGAACAGAATCTCGTCGCACGCGATGTCGCCTTCGCGGCGGGCGACCCGGCGCGCTTTCGGGAGGTCCATCGGCTTCGTCAGCGTGATCGGCGTGCGTTTCACGAGGACGGTCAGGCCTTCCTTCGTGAGTTCGAGCGTGGCGAACTCGCCGGGCGCGACAGCGATGTAGCCGAGGCGCATCAGCTCGCGGCCGACGGCGGCCCATTGCGGGCGCGAGAGCTCCGCGCCGATGCCGTAGGTGGTGAGGCGATCGTGGCCCCAGCGGCGGATCTTGTCGGTGTCGGCGCCGGTGAGGACCTCGATGATGTGGTTCATGCCCACGCCGAAGCGGCTGTTTTGCAGGATGCGATAGACGCAGGAGAGGAATTTCTGCGCGACGATCGTGCCGTCGTAGGTTTCGCGCGGCTCGGAGCAGTTGTCGCACGCGGCGCAGTTATCGAGGGGAAAGGTTTCGCCGAAATACGCGAGCAGCTCGGCGCGGCGGCAGCCGGCGCTTTCGGCGTAGTGGACGATCTGGCGGAGCTGGGCGCGGGCGATCTGCTGCTCTTGTTCGTTCGTGATTTCGTCGAGGAAGTGCGTCTGTTTCGCGATGTCGCCGGGGCTGAAGAGCAGGAGGCAGTCGCCGGGGAGACCGTCGCGTCCGGCGCGGCCGGTTTCCTGGTAGTAGCCCTCGATGTTTTTCGGGAGGTCGTGGTGGATGACCCAGCGGACGTTGGGCTTGTTGATGCCCATGCCGAAGGCGATCGTCGCGCAGATGATGCGCGTGTCGTCGCGGAGAAACTGCTCCTGGTTCGTTGCCCGCTCCTCGGCGGTGAGGCCGGCGTGGTAGGGTTTGGCGGAGAAGCCGCGGCCGGCGAGCGATTCGGCGACGCGTTCGGCGGTGGCGCGGCTGGCGCAGTAGATGATGCCGCTCTCGTGTTCGCGCTTGCGGACGAAATCGATGATCTGTTTCGGGGGCTGGTCTTTCGGGACGACGCGGTAGGTGAGATTGGGACGGTTGAAACTGGCGACGAAGGTGGCGGGATCGTGCAGCTTGAGATGCTTGATGATGTCTTCGCGCACGCGGGAGGTCGCGGTGGCGGTGAGCGCCATGACGGGCACTTCGGGGAGCGCGGCGCGGAGTTTCGCGAGCTGGCGGTATTCGGGGCGGAAGTCGTGACCCCATTCGGAGACGCAGTGCGCTTCGTCGATCGCGAGACAGGAGACATGCCAGCTCTTCAGGTTTTCCTGCCAGCCGTCGAGCATGAGACGTTCGGGGGCGGCGTAGAGGAGTTTATACTCGCCGCGATGGAGACCGCGGAGGCGCGCGCGGGATTCGTCGGCGCCGAGGGTGGAGTTGAGAAACGTGGCGGCGACGCCGCTGGCCTGGAGCTGGTCGACCTGGTCCTTCATCAACGCGATGAGCGGCGAGACGACAACGGTGAGGCCGGGGCGGGCGAGGGCGGGAAGCTGGAAGCAGAGCGATTTGCCGCCGCCCGTGGGGAGCAGGGCAAAGACGTCGCGGCCGGCGAGCGTGGCCTCGATGATGTCGCGCTGCAGCGGGCGAAACGTGCCGTAGCCGAAGGTGCGTTTGAGGAGTTGCTCGAGGTTGGGCGTGGTGACGGACATCGGACGCCGCGATGAAGGGCGGAGATGCCGGCGAGCGCACGGAAAAATTTGGGCGCGAGGCTGCGGGGAAGTGTCACGCGCAAGGGACGACGTCCCTCTTCGCCCTGCGAACATTAAGATGTCGCATATGCGACATC
>JAEYYL010000124.1 GCA_023430825.1 Verrucomicrobiota bacterium
CGACGACCTCGCCGGCGTGGACGGTGTCGCCGAGGGATTTGCGCGCCTCGCGCACGAGTCCGGCGAAGCGCGGGGTGGCGCGGGCGATCCGGTCGGCATTGAGTTTGACCTGGCCGTAAACGGCGACGGTTTCGCTGAGCGTGGCGGGGCCGGCGGTCTCGACGGCGATGCCGGCGCGCGCGGCGGAGGCGGCGGGGATCGTGGTCTCGTGCGGCGACGATTCGTCGTCGTGGTCGTTGTGTTCGTCGTGGGCGTGTTCGTGGGCGTCGCTGCCCGGGAGGTGCGTGTGCTGGGAGTGCAGGAGAAACCAGGCTGCGGCGCCGCCGAGGACGAGGACGGCGAGAAGGGGGAGAAATGTTTTCAAGTTCATGAGCGTTGAGCGGGAGGAGGGTTCAGGGAGTGGCGGGGCCGCCGATGAGTTGTTCGATGGCGACGAGGGTCGTGTGATAACTCGCGGCGGCGGCGACCTGCCGCTGGCGCGCGATGAAGAGGGCGTTGCGGGCTTCGAGGAGATCGCGCACGCCGTAGCGGCCGGCGGTGGCGCCGGCTTC
The DNA here is from genome assembly GCA_023430825.1 of Verrucomicrobiota bacterium. Lineage (GTDB taxonomy): Bacteria > Verrucomicrobiota > Verrucomicrobiia > Opitutales > Opitutaceae > Opitutus. The sequence continues at coordinate 552 of JAEYYL010000124.1, forward strand.
GAGGGCGGCGAGCCATTCCTGCGCGGCGGGAATCATCACGTCGTGCGCGGCGTCGCGCTCGATGCGGGCGTGTTGAAGTTCCTGATACAAGCCGAAGAGCGCGGCGCGGGCGGCGAGGCGCGCGGCTTCCGCTTCGGCGAGGGTGCGATCGTGTTCGACGCGGGCCTCGGCGGCTTGGAAGTGCGAGAGCGGGCGCGCGGGCCACGCATAGCTGAGGCCGAGGACAAGGCCGAAATCGTCGGAGGCTTCCGTGCGGCGCACGCCGGCGGCCCAGCGCGGTTCGCCGCGCGCGCCGGTGGCGCAGGCGAGTTTCTCCTCGGCGGCGCGCCAGCGGGCGAGCGCGGCGTAACGCGCTTGCGCGGGCGAGCCGGAGATGCGGTCGGCGAGCGAAGCGTAGTCGGCGACCGGCGGGAGTTCGACGAGATCGGCGGCGGTGCGCTCGAAATCGGGGGCGCTCTCACCCCAGAGCGCGGCGAGACTTTGTTTCGCGGCGAGCAGCTCGTGTTCGGCGTGTTCGGCGGCGAGGTTGGCGTCGGCGACGGCGAGGCGCGAGCGGGCGAGGTCGCCGGGTGCGGCGGCCGCGTGGGCGGCGCGCGTTTGCAGGTCGTCGTCGGTTTCGCGCGCGAGGGCAGCGAGATCGTAGGTGACGTTGAGGTTGGCTTCGGCGGCGGCGACGCGGATGAAACGGCGCGCGGCTTCGGCGAGGAGGTCGAGGCGGCGCTCTTCCCAGGCGAGGCGGTCGGCCTCGTTGAGCGCGGTGGCGGCATTGACGCGGGCGTCGCGGCGTGTGGCGAAATCGAAGGCGCGGCTGAATTGTAGCGTGGTTTCGAGACTGCGAGCGGCGCGGAGTTCGTCGGTGCCGAGGGCGTTTTCGAATTCGAGCGAGAGCTCCGGGGCGGGCCGCGACGTGGCCGCGGACGCGCGGGCAGCGGCGAGGGCGGTGGTGGAATCGCGGGTGCGGAGCCAAGGGTGTCCGGCGTCGACGCGCGCGAGCGTTTCGCGGAGCGTCAGTGGTGCGGCGGACGCGACGGTGGTGAAGAGGAGAGCGGAAAAGAGGAAAGTTTTCATGACGGAGGGACGGGAGGCGCACGACGGCAGGCGCGCCGCAGCGCGCCAAGGGTCGCATCGAAAACGGTGCGACGGACGGGAAGGGCCGTTTCACTCCGGCGCGCAGGCCGGCAGGAACGGGCTCAGACGTGAGCGGTGGGCGCGCGCGACGGCGGTGCGGCGCGGGCGATGAACTGCCAGGCGACCCGCAATTCCAGCGGCGGCGGATGGCGTTCGGACGAGAGGGTATTGTCCTCGAGGTCGGAGGAGAAATCGGCGAGCGCGGCGAGCAGCGCGAGGAGCGTATCGCCGGGCGGCGGGACTTTCAGCGAGGGGAGCGCCGCGGTGTAAGTGGCGGACTCGACCGGATGACAAATCTCGGCGGTGGGCTCGCATCCCGCGTGGGACGCTTCGGCGGCCGGCGTTTCCGGCGCGTGGAGGAAATGGAAGTCCGCGGCTTCGAGGTCGCAGTGCAGCGCGGCGGGCAGCCAGAGCGCGAGCAGCACGGACGCGACGAATTGGCGGAAGCGGAGCACGCGGAGGACGCAAGCGGGCGAAAAGGCGAAGTCAAGCGAGCGGGGCGGGAGCGCTCACCCTACAAAAATGTAAGGATCGGGAAAGGAGCCGGAAGGGCGGGTGTGCGAGAGTGGTGCGGTTCACCCAACCACGTCGGGAAACTCAAACGCATTTATCGTCTATGAAACATCACTCCAATTCCCTTCGCCGCCGCACGACGCTTGCGGTGCTGGCCCTATTCGGCGCAGGCGGTATCGCCTGGTCAGCGGCGGTGGCGGGCGATTCCAAGCCGTCCGTTTCGGTGAAAGTCGACGACAAGCCGGTGGTCTCGAGTGCGGCTTCGCCGCTGGGGGCCAGCTATGCACCGGTCGTGAAGCGCGTGGCGCCGAGCGTCGTGAAGGTGCTCGTCGCGGAAAACGCGAAGAGCGTGCCGATGGGCGAACTGCCGCCGTTTTTCAATCATCCGGGGTTTCGGGAATTCTTCGGCGACCAGTTCGGCGGCCGGGGTGGACGCGGCATGATGCGCCAGCCGCCGTCGCAGGGGCTCGGCTCAGGCGTGATCGTGAGCGAGGACGGTTTCATTCTCACCAACAGCCACGTGGTGAAGGGGGCGGATACGATCAAGGTCACGACCAACGACGGACGTGAATTGACAGCGAAGGTCGTTGGCACGGATCCGGAAACGGATCTCGCGGTGATCAAGGTCGACGCGAAGGACCTGCCGGCGATCACGTTTGCGGACAGCGACAAGGTCGAGGTCGGCGACAAGGTGCTCGCGGTCGGCAATCCATTCGGCATCGGGCAGACGGTGACCAGCGGGATGGTCAGCGGGCTTGGACGTGCGACGCTCGGCCTCGACTACGAAGATTTCATCCAGACGGACGCGGCGATCAATCCGGGCAATTCGGGCGGCGCGCTGGTCGATGCGGAAGGCCGGCTGATCGGCATCAACACGGCGATCCTTTCGCGCAGCGGCGGGTTCCAGGGCATCGGTTTCGCGGTGCCGGCGAACCTCGCCCGCAACGTGATGGAGCAGCTCGCGACCAACGGCAAGGTGGTGCGCGGTTATCTCGGGGTGACGATCCAGGACATCAACGCGGACCTCGCGGCGCATTTCGAGTTGAAGGATCGCAAAGGGGCGCTGGTGGCCGACGTCGCGCCGGGCAGCCCGGCCCAGAAGGCGGGGCTGCAGAGCGGCGACGTGCTGCTGACGTTCAACGGCAAGCCGGTGACGGACTCGCGTCATCTGAAGCTCACGGTGGCGACGGTGCCGCCGGGGCAGAAGGTGAAAGCCGAGGTGCTGCGCGACGGCGACCGCGAAACGGTCGAGATCGCGATCGCCGCGCGGCCGTCGGACCGTGCGCTGGCGCAGTCGGGAGGCCGCGGCAACTTCGGTGGCGCGGAGGATACGGGCACGCTGAACGGCGTGGGCGTGGACGATCTCGATCCGCGCACGCGGCGCGAGTTCGATGTGCCGAAGGAGGTGCGCGGTGCGCTCGTGACGAGCGTCGCGCCCGAGTCGGCTGCCGCGGAGGCGGGCCTGCAGCCCGGCGATGTGATTCAGGAGATCAATCGCCGGCCGGTGAAGAACGCGGACGACGCGGTGAAGCTCACCGAAAGCGCTGAAAACAAGAAGACCCTGCTGCGCATCTGGAATCAGCGTGGCACGCGTTACGTGGTGGTCGACGAGACCGAGGCGAACGCGGACGGGAATTCGTAACAATTGGCAGTGAAACGACAGGTGTAACTCAGTCGGTGTTTGTGTGCTAGTCAGTGTGTGTGTCAGGTGTGCAACAACAGCTCCGGGCGGAAACGCCCGGAGCTTTTTGCGGGCGCCGCGTTGCGCGCAGCGCGCCACCTACGTCGAGCAGGCACGCCCGGAGGCGTGCCGCTGCGCACTAAATGATTTCAACTTTGGAACGTTCGAACCAGATTTCGGCCCTCATGCGCGTGCTCGTGGTGGAAGATGACGCCAAGATCGCCTCCTTCGTGGTCAAAGGCCTGAAGCAGGAAGGCTACGCCGTCGATCATGCGCCGGATGGCGACACGGGCCTCGCACTCGCAAGCTCGACGAGCTACGACGCGGCGGTGGTCGACATCATGCTGCCGGGGCTGGACGGGCTGAGCCTCGTGCGGCGGTTGCGCGGGCAGCGGAGCGATGTGCCGGTGTTGTTTTTGAGCGCGCGAGCGACGGTGGAGGATCGGGTGAAGGGATTGCAGGCGGGCGGCGACGACTATCTGACGAAGCCGTTCGCGTTCGCGGAGCTGTCGGCCCGGTTGCAGGCGTTGATCCGACGGGCGACGCGGGCACCGGAATCGACGAAGGTGTCGGCGGGCGACGTGACGATGGATCTGGTCGCGCGCACCGTGACGGTGGCGGGCGAGCCGGTGGAATTGCAGCCGCGAGAGTTTGCGCTGCTGGAGTATCTGCTGCGACACGCGGGGCGGCCGGTGACGAAGGTGATGCTGCTCGAGCACGTGTGGGACTACAGCTTCGATCCGCAGACGAACGTGGTGGATGTATTGGTTTCGCGGTTACGCAGCAAAATCGATCCGGAGAAGACGCGGATCGAGACGCTGCGGGGCGTGGGGTATGTGTTTAGGAAATGAAGACGGCGGAGACGAACACCTGGTTTTGGGTAGGAGCCTGCTTGCAGGCGATGGTTTGTGCGATCACGGGCGGGGCGCGATATCGCCTGCAAGCAGGCTCCTACCTCGAGCTTCGGAGGAGCGCGGCGTGAAAGAAGACGTGACGGATCGCTGGCAGCGGTCGCTCGCGGTGCGGTTGAGCGTGTGGATCGCGCTGCTGTTCACCGTGGGATTCTCGGCGATCTTCGGGCTGCTTTACTGGACGCTCGGGCGGCAGATCGAGATGCGGGAACTGGAGGCGCTGGAGCTGCGGTTGCAGCAGTATGCGGATATTTACGCGGCGACGGGACTGGGGGGCTTGCGGCAGCGCGTGGCGGAGGACAGCGCGGGGCCGCACGTGCGGTCGTTGTTCATCCGGCTGGTGGGGCGCGATGGCGGGGCGGTGTGGGGAAAGGTTCCGCCGGATTGGATCGAGGCGGACGCGCGTCGCGTCGCGGTGCCCGATGGCTGGGGCGGCTGGAAGGAGCGGCAGAATTACACGCTGCGCGTGCCGCGCGACGTGGAGCAGGATCTGGCGGTGGCGGCGCGCGTTCTGGTGGACGGTCGCTTGCTGCAAGTGGCGCGGAGCACGGACAGCCGGGCGATGTTGCTGACGCCGCTGCGGAAAACGTTTTTGTGGATCGGCGGCGCGGTGGTGGTGGTGGGGTTCGGCGCGGGCGTGGTGGTGGCGCGACGGGCGACGCGGCCGTTGCGCGACGTCGTCACCACGGCGCGGCGGATCGTGGCGACGGGCGCGCTGGATGCGCGGGTGCCGCCGCCGCGGCGCGACGACGACGTGGCGGAACTGGTGCGGGCGTTCAACACGGTGCTCGACAAGAATGCGGGGCTGTTGCGCGCGATGCGCGAGGCACTGGACAACGTCGCGCACGATCTGCGCACGCCGCTGACGCGGCTGCGCGGGACGGCGGAGCTGGCGCTGCAGGCGGGGGAAGGCGCGCGAACGAAGGACGAGGCGCTCGCGGAGTGCGTGGAGCAGGCGGACGAGGTCCTGCGGCTGCTGCGGGCGCTGATGGAAATCTCGGAGGCGGAGGCGGGGATGTTGAAACTGGAGAAGACCGCGGCCGATCTGGGCGAGCTGGCGCGGCGGGCGGCCGAACTGTATTCAGAAGTTGGTGACGCGAAGGGCGTGGCGGTCGGGGTGGAGGTGAACGGCGCGGTGCCGGTGCTGGCGGATGCGACGCGGTTGCGGCAGGCGGTGGCAAACCTGGTCGACAACGCGGTGAAATACACGCCGTCGGGCGGGCGGGTGACGGTGCGGGCGGGGGTGGAGGCGAACGAAGCGGTGTTGAGCGTGAGCGACACGGGTCCGGGCGTGCCGGTGGCGGAGCAGCCGCGCGTGTGGGAGCGGCTGTATCGCGGCGACGCGAGCCGGTCGGAGCGGGGGCTCGGGCTCGGGCTGGCGCTGGTGCGGGCGATCGTGGAGGCGCACGGCGGTCGGGTGGCGTTGCGCAACGGGGAGGAGGGCGGCGGAGCGGTCTTTGAGGTGAGGCTGCCTGTGGCGTTGGCCGGATGACACGATAAGGGCGGATTCGGCGTTGCAGCGCCGGGGTGTTGTGGCGGAGTTGCAATCGTTGGGCGGTGCGCCGCAGACGGGCGGCCACGGTGCAACACAACCCCTGCCTCAATGATCTCTCCCGCTACTGCGTCGCTCTCGCTGTCGATTGCCAACGGACTCATCAAATTCGGCGGGCGGCTCGACCAGCTGCTCGCGGAGCAAACCGCGACGCGCAGCGGGCTGACGCTGACGCTGCCGGCGATCAATTTCTCGCCGGGACCCAACGTGGTGCTGCCGAAGTTGCAGGCGTATCTGGCGGGCACGACGGCCGACGCTCCGGGACCGATCGGTGCGCAACGCGTGGCGCTCGCGGCGTTGTTGGTTTCTGGATACCAATATCAGCCGGCGGATCTGGCGGCGTTGCGGCAGTTTTACGCGCTGGCGTTTCCCGAGGAGGCGGTGGTGGCGGCGGTGAGCCCGGACGCCAATTTTTTGGCTTATCTGCGCGACGCGATGCCGGGGGCGCGGGCGTGTCTGCCGGAGGATGCGAACGACACCGATGCGACCAAGCAGGCGAACCTCCAGGCGGCGTTGCTGGCGTCGGCCTTCTACGTCGCGCCGGGTGCGGATGCGCGGCAACTCGGTTATCCGGTGCGGATCGGGCTGCTGGTGGTCGACGTGCTGGCGGAATTCGGGGCGAACAACACGCAGCTGTTCGTGCGCGATCCGGGGCTGCGCGCGGCGGTGCAGGCGGTGTTGACGAATTTCGCGCAGCCGAATCTGGAGAATTTCGACGCGTGGAGTCCGTTGTTGAAGCACACGCTGAGCGCTACGTTGAACGGCGTGCTCGATTCGCGGGCGTCATGGCAGGGCGACAATCCATGGCTGGGAGCGACGCTCAGCGCGCTCGCGGACGCGCGGGCGGCAGCGGGTGCGAATGGTGATGATTACCTGCTCGGGTTGTTGCAGGGGCAGGGTTATCCGCTGCTGATCAGCAAGGGGCTGTCGCAGGCGGCGGGCGTGCTGAGTGCGGCGGACGCGCCGGCGTTTCAGCAGATCGTGGCGGATATGTTGAACGCCGCGGCGCCGCTGGTGCAGGGGAGTCCGAGCTTCGCGTCGTTTTTCAATGCGCACTGGCCGGACCTCGTGCACGCGGGGCTGGTGTCGGTGCAGCAGCACGGGCCGGCGTTGGTGCAGGGTCAATCGCCGGTGCTGCGCGACGTGTTGCTGGCGACGATGAACGTGCTCGCCAACACGCCGGCGGCGAACCTGTTGGACGGCGACACGGTGTTCGGCATCGCGAACGCGGCGATCGGCGCGGTGGCGGAGCATCCTGAAATCTGGAACGGCGGCGGCAACAATCCGTGGCTCGGGCAGCTCGTGTCGTCGGTGTTGAGCACGGTCAGCAACCAGGGCGTGCAGACGACGTTCACGGCCGGCGGGCTGACGGCGATCATGAAGAGCGCGATGACGACGGTCGCGGCGCATCCGGAGTGGATTGTGAAGGACCCGGGTTTGTTGCAGGCGGTGGTGGGCGGGACGCTGACGCAGTTGAGCGGGTTGAACACGCTGACGGCGACGACGATCGCGAACGCGGCGGTGAGCGGGGCGTTGAGCGCGATCGCGGCGCGGCCGGATTTGATCGGCGGCAGTTATCCGCAGGTGGTGGCGAGTTTCGCCGGGCTGCTCGGCCAGCAGGTGACGGCGGGTTCGCTGACGAATCTGCAGGCGAAGGAAATCGCGGAAGCGGCGGCCGGCGCGGTGCTGATGAATCCGCAGTTGTTCGCGAGTGCGACGACGGGGCTGGCGGGTGTGATCACGGAGGCGGTTATAGCGGCGGCGAGTGCGGATCAGGCGAAGCTCGTGGCGGGCACGACGCTGGTGGCGCTCGTGCAGCAGGTGTTTGCGACGATGGCGCGCAATGGTGCGGCGGTGGCGGCGCCGGATGCGATCGGACAGTTGCAGGCGAAGCTCACGCAGGTGCTCGGGGCGGGGTTGACGGCGGCGGAGACGCAGTTGGGCAACGGATTGGATTTACCCGCGCTGCCGACGGCGCTCGCGTCGCTGGTGGGAGCGTGGGCGAAGGGGCGGGTGACGACGATCGATCCGGGCGATCCGGCGTTCGAAGCGTTGTTCGCGCAGATCGCGGCGAAGGCGGCGGGAGCGCCGGGAGCGCCGTTGGCGGCGTGATGTTGAACCACGGATGGACACCGATGGACACGGATAACCGATCGAGCTGGCGGATTAGCATCCGTGTGCATCGGTGTTCATCCGTGGTTGGAGGGATCGGAATTTTTGAACCACGAATGGACACGAAGGCACACGAATCAGAAGGGCTGAATTATTCGTGTGCCTTCATGTCCATTCGTGGTTGAGCGGTTTGGAATCGGCATCACAGCAGCACGAAATTTTTCCATGAAAACGACATTGTTGAACTGGCGGCGGGCGTGGCGGGTGGGGGTGGGGGTGGCGGCGCTCGCTTTGGCGAGTTGTGTGACGGACGATCAGGTGAAGCAGATCGTGACGGACGCCAACCTGGCGTCGTTGTCGGCGCAGTTGGATCTCGGCGGGGTGAATCCGGGCGGGCCCGGGACGGCGGGCAACTGGCAGGACGCGTCGAAGAAGATCGAGGCGGTGATCGCGGCGAATCCGGACCAGGTGTCGATGAACGCGGCGCTGCGCGTGCGGCAGGCGGTGATGCTGCTGCAGAACGGACAATACAATCTCGCGACCGCGGCGTTCGGCGAGGCGTCGCTGGAGAATTTGCACACGGCCCGCGATCGGGCGTTCAAGCAACTCGCGACGGAGCTGGTGTGGTGGTATCGGATCGCGGGCAACAGCGAGTCGATCGATTTCGCGACGGCGAGCGCGGCGCAGACGAAGATCGACGGCGTGGTGAAGACGCTGGCGGCGGACCCGCAGCAGGCGAAATTGAACGAAGGCATCCGGGATTTGCTGGTGGCGATGCGCGCGTTCATCGGTGTGAAGATGGCGACGGATGTTTACGGCGTGGAGCAGGCGCGGACGTATTTACAGGATGCGATTGATAGGTTTGCCGAGAGCCTGCCGGCGGGAGAGACGGCGGCGTGGACGACGCAGGAAACGGCGCCGAATATCTGGCCGCCGGCGGGGATGTCGGTGGACGTCGCGGTATCGGGAACGAACCGGCGGCATTTTACGGCGCTGTCGTTGATCGACGCGGCGAAGAAGGCGATGGCGGCGAATGCGATCACGGGCGTGCGGGTGAGCGACGCGTATTTTCAGGCGCGGATCGGGCGGTGAGGCGATCCCGCTGCTCACGCAGCGAGCCACGTCGAAATCACGCGCGAGCAGGCTCCCACCTCAGGCGATGGCTTTTGGGACTGTTGGCTCGCCTCGCGCGCGGGGGTGTGCGAACTCTGCGAGCGACATGAGCGAGACCGATTCGAATCCGTTGCAGCAAACCGTGCGCTGGTTGAGCGCGCACACCCTGTTTCCGCTGAGCCGGCTCGACCGCCGCGCGGAGACGCTGCTGTGCGTGGGCGCGCTGGCGGCGGCGCAGGAGGCGGCGGAGAATGCGCGGTTTCTGATCCAGCGGCGCGACGGGGCGAAGGACGCGGCGTTGCGGGCGCACAACGCGCGGCGCTCGCTGGTTCACTTCAAGTGCGATAACAGCGCGAAAGTGTAGCGCGGCGCTCGGAGGTTCCTGAGGAGGTGGGCTGTAACTTTCGCGGAGGCGGCGGGTTCTTTTCGCACTGCACTTATGAAAACCCAACCCCTGTTTCTCGCCGCCGGCTTGCTGGCTTTGTTCACCGTTTCGGCTCAGGCCCGAATCGATCGCGTGGTCGAAAAGACGTTCAACGTGAAACCGGGCGGTGTGCTCGCCGTGGAGACGCAAGGCGGCAGCATTCGCGTCGACACGGCGGAGACCTCGCAAGTGACCGTGGTGGCCAAGCAGCGGATCAAGGCGAGTTCCGAGCGCGAGGCGGACGAATTGCTGGAGAGGCTTTCGCTCACGATCGAAGAGGTGTCGAACGGCGTGTCGGCCAAAGCCAAATACGGGCGGATGGGCTGGGGCTCAAATCCGGTGCAGGTGGATTTCGTGGTGACGGTGCCGGTGCGTTACGACGTCGCGCTGCAAACCTCGGGCGGCGATGTAAAGGTCGGTGATCTCGACGGCGAAGTGCGGGCCCGAACCTCGGGCGGAAATGTCTCGATCGGCAAGGTGACGAAGCGCGTGCACGCCAACACCTCGGGCGGGAACATCAGCCTGGTCGAAGGCCAGGGCGACGTGCGGTTGAACACCTCGGGCGGCAACATCCAGGTAGAACGGGTCGTCGGTGTCACGGAATTGGATACATCGGGCGGCGACATCACGATCGAGTCGATGGAAGGCTCCGTCGATGCGGACACGAGCGGCGGTAACGTGACGGCGGGGATCCGCGGGGCGTTGACGGGCGATTGTTCGCTGAGCACGTCGGGCGGCCGCGTGCGGGCGACGGTGGATCGCGACGTCGGCTTCAATCTCGATGCGTCGACCAGCGGCGGCCGCGTGAGTGCGGACGGACTGACCATCACGATCGACAAAGGTGGGGCGGGTCGCAGCAAGCTGTCGGGTCGCGTGAATGGCGGCGGGCCGACGCTGCGGATGCGTTCGAGCGGCGGTGACGTCGTGATCGAGACGCGTTGAGCGTCGGTGCGCGAGAGGTCTGGCCAATGCGGCGCGACGGCGTTTCATTGGCCGGATGAGAGTCGATGACGCGTATGCGGAACTGGTCGGGCGGCTGAAACGGGTGCACGTGCTCGGCAGCGTGGGCGAACTGCTTGCATGGGACGAACAGGTGAACCTGCCGCCCGACAGCGCGGACCAGCGGGCGGAGCAGCACGCGGCGCTGGCGGAGACGACGCACGCGGCGGCGAGCGATGGGCGGATCGGCGAACTGCTCGCGGTGCTGGAGAGCGGCGCGACGTTGACGGACGAGCAATGCGCGGTGGTGCGGCAGGCGCGGAAGGATTTCGACCGGGCGACGAAGCTGCCGGCCGAATTCGTGCGCGAGAAGGCGGCGCAGGGCAGCCGTGGGTATCATGCGTGGGCCAAGGCGCGGCAGGAGTCGGATTTCGCGAGTTATGCGCCGGTGCTGGAGAAAAATCTCGAACTGGCGAAACGCGAAGCGGGCTATCTCGGTTGGGCGGGACGCGAATACGACTACATGATCGACAAGCACGATCCCGGGATGTCGGCGGAGGCGATCGCGGAGTTGTTCGCGGAACTCGAGCGGGAGCTGGTGCCGCTGGTGCGGGCGATCGCGGCGTCGAAGGTCGCGCCGCGGAAAGGGTTGTTGCGCGGGTTTCCGGCGGAGGCGCAGAAAACGTTTCTGCGCGAGGTGACAGAGCGGATCGGCTTCGATTTCCGGCGCGGGCGGATCGATGTGTCGCTGCATCCGTTTTGCTCCGGCACGGGCGCGGACGTGCGGATGACGACGCGGTTCAACGACGACGAGCCGCTCGATTCGCTGTTCAGCGCGATTCACGAGACGGGTCACGGGCTGTATGAGCAAGGGCTGCCGCGGGCGCATCACGGGACGGCGCTCGGGATGAACGCGGGCATGGGCGCGCATGAGTCGCAGAGCCGCTTGTGGGAAAACCAGGTGGCGCGCTGCCGGGGGTTCTGGCGGTTTTTCGAGCCGCGGTTTCGGGCGCTGTTTCCGGCGCAGACGGCGGGGGTGACGACGGACGAACTGTATCTCGCGATCAACGCGGTGGAGCCGACGCTGATCCGGGTGGATGCGGACGAGGTGACTTACAATCTGCACATCGTGCTGCGTTTCGGGCTGGAGCGACGGCTGTTCTCGGGCGAGCTGGCGGTGCGGGATTTACCGGCGGCGTGGCGGGAGGCGTCGAAGGCGTTGATCGGGCTCGAGCCGGCGAACGATCGCGAAGGCGTGTTACAGGACGTGCACTGGAGCGACGGCGCGTTCGGCTATTTCCCGAGTTACTGCCTCGGCAACATGATGGCGGCGCAATTGTGGGAGCGCGTGCGGGTGCTGCGGCCGGGGATCGAGGAGGAGTTTGCGCGCGGGGAGTTCGCGTGGCTGCTCGGGTGGCTACAGGAAAACGTGCACGCGCATGGACGGCGTCATGAGTTGCCGGAGTTGGTGCGGCGGGCGACGGGCGAGGCGCTGTCGCCGCGTGCGCTGGTGCGGTATTTGCGGGAGCGATACGGGACGTTGTATCGGGCGTGAGGATCGACGCCGGGGAGTCTGCGTTATCTTTGATGCGAGCCGATTCCCCTGCTGTAAGCTGGGGACGAATCGGCCGCGCGGAGCTTGGCCCTCCACAAGGTCCTTGCCGGGTTTTTAGCCGCGGCGGATTTCCGAGCCTTGGAAGCGGATCTGGATACGGAAGACTTTTTTGACGCGGCAGGTGATCTGGCCGGTTTGGAGATCGAAGCGGTCGGGGATCTCGATGCGGTGGATGTCGACGACGGCGTGATAGCCGCGCTCGGAGAAGACATCGATCAGCATCGCGAGCGCGGTGGGGTCGTCGAGCAGCGGTTCCTCGGCGTTGATCAGCGCGACGCCGGAGATCGAGTGCCGGAGGACGATCGGCATGATCTTGCGGATGACGAACGTGACGACCTGCGCGAACAACTCGGGCTGGCCGAACTCGTAGCTGTCGAGGCGCTTCACGAGTTCCTGGCGGGAATGAATGATGATCTCGCTGGCGACGGGCACGCCGCGAAGCCGGTCGACGGTGCGGGGATCGAGCTCGAGCGTGCTCTGGTATTCGAGTTCCTTGAGGATGTTCTGCTCGACCTCGTCGACGGGGCCCTGCGCGTTGATGAAGTGATAGTGGAAAATCTCCTTCAGCGACTGAAGGGCGTCCCAGGTTTGCTCCTTGAACACGCGATAGCGCCGTTGAGCGAGCGCCTCGTCGTGGTCGGTGGCGCGGTCCTCCCAAAGTTCGCCGACGCCGGTGCGGCGGACCTCCTCGTTGTGGCGGAGGGTTTCGCGGCCGCGTTTCAGCTGGCGGGCGATCGATTCACGCTCGTCGACGAAGAGCACCATGATGTGGATCGTCGGCTGGCGGAAATGGATGTTGAGCGGTGTATTGAAAAACTCGTGACGCAGCGCGTGCATCTTGTTCACGAGAAGTTTCAAGCACTCGACCTGCACGTTGGTGCGAGGGAATCCGTCGAGGATGACGCCGTCGCGGTAGATCGGGTTCATCAGCTCGCGGAGCAGCAGGCTGACGACCTCGCGGTCGCCGACCATGTTGCCGGCGTCCTTCAATCGGCGGGCCTCGGGCGAATCGAGCAGCGCGCTGATGACGACGGGCGGGCAGGTGAGGCCGCGGGTTTTCGCGATGAAGGCGGTGTTCGTGCCCTTGCCGGCGCCGGGCGCGCCGCCGAGCAGGATGATCTCCTTGGGAAAGCGGAGGTTTTCACGGCCGAAGTCGGCTTCCAGATTTTGCCAGACGGAACCGAAGATGAGCTGGGCGTCCTTGATCTCGAGGTCGGTGAGTTTGCCGGCGACGGGAGCGATCGGCGTGGACGAGGGGGGACGCGCTTCGGCGGGGAGGGAGGTAGGCATGTTGGGTCTGGCGGAGGTGGGAGGAGTTAGCGGGTTTTGGAAAGAGATTCGACAAAAGAAATCGGCCGGGCGCGAGTCGGGGAAAATCCCGGCGCGCGCACCGGATGGACGCCGGGAAAATCGAGGCGGAAGCCCTTGCGGAGGGAACGCACGAATGCGTCGATCGCACGGGCGGGCGGACATCGGGCAGATGGTTGTTATTTGTGGCGAGCGTCTTCCGTGGATTCGCGGGGCGAAGCAGAGACGAACCGTGCGCGATGGATTTTCGGCGGTTCAAAAATTTCGCGATGGGCGGTGACGCCGCGGTGGCGCACGGCGCGGAACTCGCCAAAGAGGGCCCTGTCATTTTTCGCGACACTGCCTGCGGGCTTCGGCTCGCGGGACAGTGAGTTGAAGCTGGACCTGGCGGGGTCGCGCAAGCGGCCCCGCCTTGTTTTTGGCCTTGGCCTGACAATCGCGACGATTCCACAGTCCGGGATGCGAGTGCTAATCGTCGACGATGAGGCCGGGATTCGGCGCACGACCCGAATCGCGGTCGAAACTGCGGGAAATCACACGGCGATGGAAGCGCCCGGCGGCGCGCGCGCGTTGAAACTGCTCGAGGAGGAAACCTACGACGCGTGCTTTCTCGATTTGAAATTGGGCAGCGAGGACGGGCTGGCGGTGTTGGAGAAACTGTTGAAGGCGCAGCCGTCGCTCGCGGTGATCATGTTCACTGCCTATGCGAACATCGCGACGGCGGTGGACGCGATGCGGCGCGGGGCGTTCGATTTCATCCCGAAGCCGTTCACGCCGGAGCAGGTGCGCGGCGTGCTGGGGAAGATCGAGCAGAAGCGCGCGTTGGAAAGCCGCGTGCAGTCGCTCGAGCTGCAGCTCGCGGACACGTCGCCGCCGGTCGATCTCGAATCGGCGGAACCCGTGGTGCAGCGGGCGCTGGAGATTGCGTTCAAGGCGGCGGAGACGCCAGCGACGATCTTGATTCTCGGGCCGAGCGGCACGGGCAAGAGCGTGCTGGCGCGCGAAGTGCACAAGCGCAGCGCGCAGCGCGAAGCCGCATTCGTGACGGTGAATTGTCCGAGCCTTTCGCGGGAACTGCTCGAGAGCGAATTGTTCGGCCACGTGAAAGGTTCCTTCACCGGCGCGGTGTCGGACACGATGGGCAAGGTCGCGGCGGCGGACGGCGGCACGCTGTTTCTCGACGAGATCGGGGAACTGCCGATCGAGATTCAGCCGAAGCTGCTGCGGCTGTTGCAGGAACGCGAATACGAACGCGTGGGCGAAGCGCGCGTGCGGCGGGCGAACGTGCGATTGATCGCGGCGACGAATCGCAATCTGGCGGAGGAGGTGAAGGCGGGGCGGTTTCGGGAGGATTTGTTTTACCGGTTGAACGTGATCGGCGTGACGCTGCCGGGCTTGAGCGAGCGGCCGGCGGATTTGTTGCGGTTCGCGGACAGCTATCGCGCGTTTTTCGCCGGACGGCTGGGGAAGAAGCTGGCGCCGTTTCCGCCGGCGGTAACGGCGGCGTTCGCGGCTTACAAGTGGCCGGGCAATCTGCGGGAGTTGCGCAACGTGATCGAGCGCGCGGTGATCCTTGCGCCGGGCAGCACGATCGAGCTCGCGGACTTGCCGGAGGAACTCGGCGCGGCGGCAGGACCGGCGATCGCGGTGGGCGCGCATGTGACGCTGGACGAACTGGAGGCGGAGCACATCCGGCGGGTGCTGCGGACGACGCGGAATCTCGAGGAAGCGGCACGCACGCTCGGGATCGATCCGGCGACGCTGTATCGGAAACGGCAGAAGCTGGGGCTGGTGTAGCGACGGATTTCTGCGCGATGAACGGTCTCTGCAATCTGCCAAATGGAGTCGCGGTGCCCTCGCCGCGGATTCGGCGTGAGGCGCGGCGGGGGCGCCGCGGCTCGATCTAGCGCGAGCGGACGCGGGACCACAAGTCATGTTGCGCGCGCGACTTTATCTTGGGCTGCTGCCGTTTTTGCTGCTGGTGATCGGCATGGGGGCGTATGCGATCCGGGTGTCGCGGGAACTCGCGGGTTCGTTGCAGCGCGACCTGGTCGGCAACTATCGTGACATTCTCGCGTGCCAGCAGTTGCGGACGTCGGCGCGGGCGATGACGTCCGCGGTGTCGATCGCGCAAAGCGGCGACCCGTTCGAGGCGCGGCGGAGTTTCGACGAGAATCGCGCGGCGTTCACGCGCGAGTTGATGGCGCAATCGGCGACGTCGGCGGGGACGGATCGCGCGCGCTTCGTGCAGGAACTCGATGATGCGTTCGACGAGTTGACGCGGCTCGGCGAGAATTTGCTGGCGGGCGGCGGCCGGGGTTCGCTGGAACTGTTGCAACGGAACGAGACGGCGCTGTATCGCGTGCTGGCGGCGATCGAGGCGATGAACCAGCGCGATTTTGCGGCGGCGCAGGAGACGGCGGAACGGGCGGGGCGGATGGTGGAGACGACGGAGCGCGTGCTTTACACGGCGATGGCCGCGGCGCTGGTGCTTTCGCTGCTCGTGGCGTGGCGGCTGGCGGCGTCGCTGTTGAAACCGATCAAGGCGCTGACGGCGTCGGCGGTGGCGGTGGGCGAGGGCGATCTCGATCGCGACGTGCCGGTGGTGTCGCGGGACGAACTCGGGCGGCTGGCGCAGACGTTCAACCAGATGGCGGCGAAGCTGCGCGCGTATCGGGAGGCGACGTTGGCGAAAGTGTTGCGCACGCAGCGAACAATGGAGGCGACGCTGACGTCGGCGCCCGATCCGGTGTTCGTCGTCGCGCGCGACGGCACGCAGGAAGTGCGGAATCCGGCGGCGGAGCAGCTGGCGGCGTCGGCGGAGTTCGCGACGGGATTTCCGCCGGCGCTCGCGGAACCGCTCGCGCAGGTGCTGGCGGGCGGCGGGCATTATCTGCCGACGGATTACGGGCGCGTGGTGACGCTGCGCGTGGGGCGCGAGGACCGGCATTATCTGCCGCGCATCCTGGCGATCGGCGACGTGTTGACGGAGTTCAAGGGGGCGGCGGTGGTGTTGCAGGATGTGACGAAGTTCCGGCTGCTCGACGACGCGAAGACGAATCTGGTGGGGACGGTGAGCCACGAGTTGAAGACGCCGCTGACCAGTTTGCGCATGGCGGTTTATCTGCTGCTGGAGCAGAATGTCGGCGCGCTCGCGCCGCAGCAGCGCGAGTTGTTGGAAGGCGCGCGCGACGATGCGGACCGGCTGCTGAGGATCCTCGACAATCTCCTCGACCTCGCGCGGCTAGAGGCGGGTGCGGCGATGCTGGAGCGGCAGGAGATCGCCGTCGGGGAACTGCTGGGCGAGATCGCGGCGGAGGCGCGGTCGTTCGTGGCGGCGGCGGAGCAGACGCTGGCGGTGGAGTGCGAGCCGCCGTTGGAAGGCGTGACGATGAGCGTGGACGTGAACCGGCTGCGGCACGTGTTCATGAACCTGTTGACGAATGCGTCGAAGTATTCGCTGGCGGGTGGGACGATCGTGATGTCGGCGGCGACGGAGGGCGCTGGCTTCGTGCGGTTCGCGGTGCGCGATGGCGGGCCCGGAATCGCGCCGGACCTGGTGCCGCATGTGTTCGACCGGTTTTTTCGGGCGCCGAACCAGACGCGAAAAGGCGTGGGGCTTGGGCTCGCGATTGCGCGCGAGATTGTGGTGGCGCACGGCGGCACGATTGCGTGCACGAGCGAGTTGGGCGTCGGCACGGAGTTTCATTTCCTGCTGCCGAAAGGGTGATGCGGCGGCGGGAATCGGGCGTCGCGAGGGAGCAATCGCGGCGATTTCGGGTCTAGGAAGTTTACCGGCAGGAAGGCGTCTCCGTGATGCGGCCGGGTCAACCCTAACTTCAACCCATGAAAGCCATGAAAAACGATTTAGCCTCCAAGACCGAAAGCCCCGAAGAGATGGTCGAACACATTCGCCGTTTGATGAACGAAGCCGAGTCGCTGCTGACCGGTCCGGTCGCGGACCGGGCGGGTGACCGCTTGGCTGAGCTGCGCGCGCGATTCGAGCACCTGCAGACCAAGGCGTCGGATGTTTATGCCGGCGCGCGGACGAAGGTGATTGCGGGCGCGAAGGCGACGGATCAGACCGTGCGCTCGCATCCTTACGAATCGCTCGCGGTGGCGTTGGGCGTCGGCGTGCTGCTCGGTGCGTTGGTGCGTCGCGGGAATCACTGATCGGCCGCGATCGAGTTGGATCGGAGGTAGGAGCCTGCTCGCAGGCGATGGCAATCCCGCCGCT
>JAEYYL010000176.1 GCA_023430825.1 Verrucomicrobiota bacterium
GGAAACCGAAGAAACAGGCCGGACTCGACTGGCTGAGGTAGCCGCCGCCGGCGTGAACCTCCGCGACTTGCTGCGCGCCGCTGGCGTGCACCACGGTGATGCTCGCTCCGATCGCGGCCGCATTAGCACCGTCGCCGACCAGCCGCGCGGAAAAGGCGTTTCGGCCCTTGAGCGGAGTGTTGGCGAAGGCGAGCACGGGCAGGTCCCTTCGCGACACGATGAAGTCCGGCCAGCCGTTGAGATCGAAGTCTTTGATCGCGAGCGCCCGAGCCTCTCCGTTCACGACGAGCCCGCTTTCCTCCGGAGAAACGCAGCTGAAACCGCCTCGGCCGTCGCCGCGAAGCAGCTGGCTGATGCCGCCCGAAAAACGTCCGATCTCCGGATGCGGCGCGTGCGTGTTCTGCACGCCGTAGAGATCGGCGCGCCCGTCGCCGTCGAAGTCCCCCGCCGCCAGCCCAAAGATCGGCGCGAGCTGCGCCGGGCGCGGGAGCGGCACAAAACGGAACGGCGTGCCGGCGGCCGTCTCCCCGCTCAGGAAAACGCCGCTGCGCAATTCGGTGACCGTTAACCGCACGGCTGCAGCGGCTCGATCGGCGCCGACGATGTCCTCGATCGAGGCTCGGGCGTAGGCGCGATACGTCGGCACGCGGCGGCGCAGCGAGGGCAGCGCGGCGAGCAAGGAGTCGCGGGCGCGGACCGGCATCAACCTGCCCTGGACCATCTCGCATTCGACGAGTTGGGTGCGACCAGTGTCGTCGAATTTTCCCGCGAGCAGAACCACGGGTTCGTCCGGACTCGCGCGATAGCGCGTATTCAGTCCGGCATTACCGACGGCGTAATCGAGCCGTCCGTCGCCGTTGAAGTCGGCGGCCGCGATGGAATTCCACCAGCCGGAGCCGGCCGACGCGAAACCGAATTCCTGCGAGGCGTCGGCGAATCCCCTTCCGCCCAGATTGCGCCAGCAGCGAATGCCCGACCAATGCGACAGGACCACCAGATCCAGCCAGCCGTCGCGATCCACATCGCTCCACAACGCGGCCTGCACGAGGCCGGCCTGCGCCAGGCCTGGGGCGAGTTCGTCCGTCACGTCGGTGAAGCGGCCGCCCTCGTTGCGCAGGAGTGCGCTGCGGGGCGTGGCCGCGTAGTCGCCGGGCACGACGCGTCCGCCGATGAAAACGTCGAGCTGCCCGTCGCGATCGAAATCGGCGACGACCATCGGCCCGGCGCTGATCGGAAGCTTCGGCAGCGCGTCCGCCGGTGCGTCGCCGAAGCGCGCATCGCCGCGACCCAGCCGCAGCTGCGGTTGATAGGCTTCGTCTCCGGCCGGGCGGTTCACGCCGCCTTTCGCGATCAGCCAATCCATCCGGCCGTCGCCATCGGCATCGAACACGACGATCGCCGCATCCGGCACGACCCCGGCGTTCGGGATCGCCGGATTGCTTTCCGGCTGATGCTGGAGTCCGCGCTGCAGCAGCAAGCGCAGTGGCTGGCCGGCGCCGCCGCCGAGGATCACGTCCTCCACGCCGTCTCCATCCAGATCTGCCACGGCGAGGCTCGGGCCGACCGACTGTTGCCGCTGCGGCAGCAAAGGTTGCGCGGCGAATTCATCGAGCGGTGGCTCGTTCACCGGCAGCGCCAGTCCGGCCTGGGCGGAGATTTCGTGAAACTGCGCCAGCGGGCGGCGGGGCGGTGCGCCGACATCCTCGCCCGGCTCCGTGATCGTGTAACGATGGTTGGCCGGGAGGCCGACGAGCACCTGCGTGCGGCCGCTCGGCCATTCGATGGTGAGGCGGTCGATGCGCTCGTCCGCCCCCAGGCCGAAATGGACGATGGGCTCGCTCGACGAGAGGTAGCCTCGCGCGAGCACGAGTTCGCGCGCCTGGACCCCGCTGGCGGATTCGAGGCGCAGCCGCGCACCGGCGCCGAACCGGTTGGAGGCCGTGCCGCGCAAGGCGATGAGAACGCGGTGCGTGCCCGCCTGGTCGTTGCGGCAGACTGTCGGCGCGCCTTCGTAGTTGGCGAAAACCAGGTCGAGATCGCCGTCGCCATCCAGGTCGCCGAAAGCGGCGCCGAAGCTGATGCCGGCGTGATCGAGCCCCCAGCCGGCGCCGACCTCCTCGAACTGGAGATCGCCGCGATTGCGGAAGGCGAAATTCCTTTCCCGCAATTCCGGCGCGGCGCGCACCAGGCGCTTGCGGCCCGCTGTGTCCACTTGATGGATACGCGCGAGGAGGTCGGCGTCGAGGAAGTCGCGGAACATGCCGTTGGTCACGTGGAGATCAACGCGGCCATCCTCGTCGAGGTCTTCGAAGCGCGCGGACCAGCTCCAATCGGTCGCGGCGAGCCCCGCGAGGTGCGCCGCCTCCTGAAACCGCACGGTGCCGGTGTTCAGCAGGAGAGTGTTCCGCATGGGTTGCGCTGCGAGGTGGGGCGGAGGATCGGCCGCCATCTTCGCCTGCATGTTGAGCATGCCGCTGGCCCGCTGCTCACGGTTGGTCGGCTGCATGTCGGCCACGAACAAGTCGATCAGGCCGTCGTTGTTCACGTCGCCCAGGTCGGACCCCATGGCGAAGAACGCGAAGCTCGGTGCGACCAGATCGAGCACGTTGGCAAACGTGCCGTCGCGCCGGTTGAAATAAAGGCGGTCGGGCGCCGCGAAATCGTTGCTCACATGCAGGTCGGGCCAGCCGTCGCGATCGAAATCCCACCACAGCGCCGCATGTCCCTGCGATTCGCCGAAGATCCGGGCGGTGGCGGTGACTTCGACGAAGGTGCCGTCGCCGCGATTGCGAAACAGCCGGTCGCGCTGGCCGTGCGGCGAACGCGCCACGTCCAGCAGGTTCGTCTGCACGTAAACGTCGAGCCGCCCGTCGCGGTCGTAGTCGGCGAACGCGGCCATGACGCTCGCGTCGGTGAGGTCGAGACCGGCGGCCTTCGCCCCTTCGACGAACGTGCCATCGCCCTGGTTGAGATAGAGCAGGTTGGGCGCGTTGGCCCGGCACACGTAGAGGTCCAGATCGCCATCGCTGTCGACGTCGGCGAAGGCGGCGCCCGTCTGCCACCCCTCGTCGGGGGCGACGAGTCCGGCCGACCGGGTGACCTCGCGGAACCGCCAGTCTCCAAGATTTAGATACAGCCGGCCGCCGACGGTCTTGCCCGACAGAAACACGTCGGGGCGTCCGTCCCCGTCGTAATCGGCGATCGCCACGCCGGTGCCGATCGAACCGAAGGCGAACTCCTCGTAGCGGTCGCCCCACATCCGGGGATCGTCGTAACGGTTGACCACATCGATGCCGGTTTGCTCGGGCGGAAGCGTGGTGAAGAGCGTCGCGCCGGGGTGGTCGGCGCGGACCGGCAAGGGCTGCGCGTCGATGCCGCGCGGTTCTTGGCCGACTGCGGCGACGCAGCATGAAAGCGCGAGCGTGGGAACGAGGAGGCGGCTCTTCCGGAGGGGGCGCAAGGCGCGAAAAAAGCGGTGGCGGAGCCGCCAAGCAATCTCGTTCCTTGGCTTCGCCGTCGCCGGCGCGAACCGCGCGTTGCAGGGTGGTGGTGACGGTGCGCCGCGCGGTGCATTTAGAGTTCGATCCGCTTGTTTTTTCCTGTCGACTTGCCGCGTGACCCCTCACCTCAGATTTGCTCCGCGACCCCGCCCGTTCCTGCGCGGCCGGCTTTGCGTGTTGCTCTGCGGAATGCTGGTGGCGGCGGGGTGGGCGGGGTGCCGGCGGCCTCCGGCGCCGACCGCTGCCACGCCGCGGCACGCCGCCCCGCCCGTCGAGGCGCTGGATCGGCTGGTGGCCACGCCGGTCGGCGAGCCGGTGACCGGCAAACCGTGGATCACCCACGTCAATGCGCTCGACCTCGACGCGGACGGCCGGTGCGACCTCCTCGTCTGCGATGCGAGGGCCAACACCGTGTCGTGGTTGCGGCAGAGCGAGACGGGCGGCTTCGTCGAAGCGGTGATCGCCGCCGACATTGCCGCACCGGTGCGCGTGGAGGCGGTCGACCTCGATGGCGACGGCGATCAGGACCTGCTGGTCGCGAGCATGGGGCAGGTGTTTCCCAACAACGACAAGATCGGCGCGGTGATCGTGCTGGAGAACGTCGGCGACGCGCGTTTTGTCCGGCATGTGATCGTCGACGGCATCGCGCGGGTGACGGACGTGCGCGCGGCCGATTTCGATGGTGACGGGCGGCTCGATCTCGCGGTCGGTCAGTTCGGTTACGAGCAGGGCGAGATTCGCTGGATGCGGAATCTGGGCGACTGGCAGTTCGAGAGCCGGATCCTGCTCAGCCTCTCCGGCACGGTGAACGTCGGCGTGGCCGATCTGACTGGCGACGGGCATAACGACATCGTCGCGCTGGTGTCGCAACAGTGGGAGGAAGTCCATCTGTTCGAAGGCGACGGAAAGGGGAACTTCACGGGGCGCGTGATCTTCGGCTCCACCAACCAGGATTTCGGCAGCAGCGGACTGACGTTGTGCGACCTCGATCGCGACGGCCAGCTGGATATCCTCTACACCAACGGCGACGGTTTCGATTATGCGCAGCCCGGTTCGCGACCGTGGCACGGCGTGCAATGGCTCCAGAATCGCGGCGCCGGCGCTTTCCGGCACCATCGCATCGGCTCGCTCGAGGGCGCCTACAGTCCGGTGGCGGTCGACCTCGATGGCGACGGGCACATGGATGTGGTCGCGGTCAGCGCGTTCAACGAATGGAAGCAGTCGCATGCCATTTCGATGGCGTGGTTCCGGAACGATGGCCGGATGGGATTCACGCCGCATGTCCTGGCGCGGACGCCCACGCATCTGCTCACGTGCGTGGCGGCGGACCTCGATGGATCGGGGAAACCCGCGCTGGTCACCGGCGCATTCCACGCGTATCCGCCGTGGGATCGGATGAGCCGGCTGTTGGTGTGGCGGCGGGCGAAGTCACCATGAGGCGGCGCGGAGCACGCGTTCGGATCGCGCTGGGGGCGGCCCTCGGGCTGGCGCTGCTCGCCGGGGGCGTCTGGTGGTGGAGCGCGGGGCGCGCGCGCGACCTTGCGGCCTCCGCCGTGCCGGCGCAGCCGGAGCGCCTGGCGGCCACCGAGGAATTGCGATCGCGCGTGAACGAGGCCGAGGCGCGGGCGCGTAGCCGGTGGCGGGCGGCGGAGGGCCTGGCGGAGCTGGCGCGTTTGTATCACGCAAATCGATTCATCGCTCAGGCCGACGCCTGCGCGGCCGCGCTGATGCAGCTCGACCCGGCGAATGCGCTCTGGCCCTACCTGCGCGCGCACACGGCGGGAGGTTATGGCGACCTCGATGCCGCGCTGCCCTGGTTGCAGCGAACGATCGAGCTGGCGCCCGATTATGGGCCCGCGCGCGTGCGGCTCGGCGACGCGCGGTTGAAGCGCAACGAGGTCGCGGACGCGGCCGCGGTTTTCCGCGAGGCCCTCGCGCGCGATCCGGCGGACGGCTATGCGGCGATCGGGCTCGCCCGCGCCGAGATCGCGGCGGGCGATGCGAGCGCGGGGCGCGACCGGCTGCGGCAGCTGGTCGCCGCGCAGCCTGCGTTCGCGCCGGCGTGGAGCCTGTTGATCAGCGTGGAGGAACGGCTCGGCGACGCAGCCGCGGCTGCGTCGCATCGCTTGCGCGCCGGCGACACGAGCCGTTCGCACGAGATGGAGGACCCGTGGATCGATGCGTTGATGGAATATTGTTACGATGCTTATCGGCTGGCCGTGGCGGCGGCGGCGGCCGATCCGGCGGACAATCAGGCGCGCGCCCGGCAGTTGCTCGAGCGCGCGGTGCGCATCGCGCCCAACGACGATCTGCCGCATCGGCTGTTGGGAAATCTCCTCTCGGATCTGGGCGAACTCGGGAGCGCGCGGATCTTCCTCGAACGCGCCGCGGCGATCGCGCCGAAGGACCCGGACAACTGGAGTTATCTGGTCCGCGTGCTGAAGGCGATGGGCGAGGTCGCGGCGGCGAGCCGCGCGGTCGACACCGGACTTCAGCACTGTCCCGACTCCGCGGTGCTGCACCTCGAACGCGGCCGGCGACATGCGGCGGCGGGCCGCTTCGAGCAGGCGCTGGGTGATTTCGAGGAATCGCGCCGGCTGCGGCCGGAGGAATCGAGCGCCTACATCGAGATCGCGCAGATGCATTTCCGCCTCGATCGGCTGGAAGCCGGCGTCGCGGAACTCCGCCGCGCGCACGCGGTGGAGCCCAATCATCCCATCGCCGTGGTGCTGCTCGCGCGCTACGCGATCAATACCGGTGACGAGCGCGGCGCGCTCGACTGGATTCAGCGCGCGCGGGCGCAACCGAAGGTGACAGCACAGGATCTCGCTCGCGTGATCGCCGAGTTTCGGGAGACCTTCGGCCGCTCGCCCTGAGCGTCGTCGATCGTCTCGCCCGCCCGATGTTGTTATGAGCAATCCGTTCCGTTCCACGTTTCTGGTTCTCACTGGCCTGTTGGGGCTGGCGGCCTGCGACCGGCGCGAGCCGGCGACCGGAATCGGCGCGGCCAGGCCGGCCGCCATCGCCGCGCTCGATCGCTACGAACCGGTGCCGATCGGCGCGGCGGTCGAGGGCAAGCCGTGGATTTCGCACGTGACGATCGTCGATCTCGATCGCGATGGCCGGCCGGACGTGCTCGCGTGCGACGACAAGGCGCTCGCCGTGGTCTGGCTGCGGCAGGTCGCGCGGGGTGAATACGAGGAGAGCACGCTGATGGCGGGGCTGCCGGCGCCGGTGCACGTCGAAGCGGTGGACTTCGATGGCGACGGCGATCTCGATCTGCTCGTCGCGTGCATGGGCGAGGTGTTTCCCAACAACGACAAGATCGGCTCCGTCGTCGTGCTCGAAAACGACGGCGCGCAGCATTTCACGAAACACGTGCTGCTCGACCAGGTCGCGCGCGTGACCGATGTGCGCGCGGGCGATTTCAACGGCGACGGAAAGCTCGATCTCGCCGTCGCGCAATTCGGCTACGACCAGGGCGAGATTCGCTGGATGGAGAATCTCGGCGGCTGGCGTTTCAAGAGCCATCAGCTCCTGCACCTCTCCGGCACGATCAACGTCTGCGTGGCCGACATGAACGGCGACGGCACGCCCGACATCACGGCCCTGGTTTCGCAGCAATGGGAGGAGATTCACCTCTTCGAGAACGACGGCCGCGGGAGTTTCACGAACAAGATCATCTTCGGTTCGACCAACGAGGATTACGGCAGTAGCGGGATCGCGCTGTGCGATCTCAACCGCGACGGCCGCCCCGATGTGCTCTACACGAACGGCGACGGCTTTGCCTACGCCGATCCGGGCACGCGTCCGTGGCACGGCGTGCAATGGCTGGAGAATCGCGGCAGCGGCTTTTTCAAGTTTCACCGGATCGGCAATCTCGCGGGCGCGTATGCCCCGACAGGCGTCGATCTCGACGGCGATGGCGACATGGACGTGGTGGCGACGAGCGGTTTCAACGATTGGACGAAGCCGGACGCGGTGTCGGTGGTGGCGTTTATCAACGACGGCCGGGAAAACTTCACGCTGCACGTGCTCGCCCACGCGCCGATCCAGTTGATCGCCTGCGCGGCGGCGGACATGGACGGCACGGGGCGGCCCTCGATCGTGACCGGCGGGTTTTATTCCTATCCGCCATTCGATCGCATGAGTCGGATCACGCTGTGGCGGCCGGTGGTGCCGTGAACGGAATTGCCCCGCGCGTCGAAAATCCCACGCTCGCCGCATGCAGGTTTCCTTCACTCCGTCCGAGCTTCTCGCGATCGTGCAGCCCCGCGAAAAGCGCGGTGCCACTCGTGAGGCGGTTCGGGGGATCGCAGCACTTTCCACCGCGGAGCCCGGAGACCTGAGTTTCCTCGGCAATGCCAAATACAAGAGCGAGGTTGCCCGCACCCGCGCGTCCGTGGTGCTCGTGCCGGCCGACTATGTGGGCGAACCTGCGCCGGAGCAGCTTTTCCTGCTGGTGGACAACCCGTCGGCCGCCCTCGCGCGGCTTTGCAGCCGGATCGAACAGTCACTCTGGCCGCGGCCCGCGCCGGGCCGGCATCCGTCGGCCGTGATCGCGCCGGACGCGATCATCGCCGCGTCGGCGACGATCGGTCCTTTCTGTGTGATCGAGAGCGGGGTGGTGGTGGGCGAGCGCGCGCACGTCGAGGCGCAGGTTCACCTCGGGCGCAACGTCCGCGTGGGCGACGATTCCTGGATCATGCCAGGGGTGGTCATTCGCGCCGAGTGCGAGGTGCGCCAGCGGGTGCGCCTGCATCCGGGCGTGGTCATCGGGTCGGATGGTTTCGGCTACGAGTTTGTCGGAGGGCGGCACGAAAAGGTCCCGCAAGTCGGCTCGGTGCTGGTGGAGGACGACGTCGAGATCGGAGCGAATACGACGATCGATCGCGCGCGGTTTCACCGCACGCTGATCGGCGAGGGCACGAAAATCGACAATCTCGTGCAGATCGGGCACAACGTCGCGATCGGCAAACACTGTCTGCTCTGCTCCCAGGTCGGCGTTTCGGGGAGCACGACGCTCGGCGACTACGTCGTGCTGGGCGGGCAGGTGGGCGTCGGCGGGCATGTGACGATCGCGAAAGGCGCGAAGGCGGGCGGGCAAGCCGGCATCACGACGAACATCGAGCCGGGCGCCTTCGTCAACGGCACGCCGGCGGTGCCGTTCATGCTCGAGCGCCGCCTCGCGGTGTTGCACCAGCGGCTGCCTGAACTGTTTCGCAAAGTCGACGCGCTGGAGGATCAGCTAAAAAAGTCTTCCTCCTGACCGCCCGGCCGGCAAGATGCCGCGAATGAGCGAATCGCGGCTGAAAATTTTCTCGGGTAACTCGAATCGAGCCCTGGCGGAAGAAATCTGCCGCTCCATCGGCATGCCGCTCGGCGAGGCGACCGTCACGAGCTTCCCGGACGGCGAGTCGTTCGTGAAGATCAACGAAAACGTGCGCGGACACGACGTGTTCATCATCCAGTCGACCTGCCCGCCGACGAATCATCACCTGATGGAGTTGCTCATCATGATCGATGCGGCGCGCCGAGCCTCGGCCGCGCGCATCACCGCGGTGCTGCCGTTCTACGGCTACGCGCGTCAGGATCGCAAGGACCAGCCGCGCGTGCCCATCACCGCCAAGCTCGTCGCCAACCTGCTCGTCGCCGCGGGCGCCACGCGCATCCTGACGATGGATCTGCACAGCCAGCAGATCCAGGGCTTCTTCGACATCCCGGTCGATCATCTCTACGCTTCGCCCGTCTTCTTCGAACACTTCGCCAAGCGCACGGCCGAGCGCACGCTGGTCGTTTGCTCGCCCGATGTCGGCGGGATGAAAATGGCCGCGGCCTACGCCGACGTGCTCGGCGCGACGCTCGGCCTGGTGGCGAAAAAACGCAAAAGCGCGACGACGGTGGAGGCGATGAGCGTCGTCGGCGACGTCGCCGGGTGCGATGTGCTGCTGGTCGACGATATCACGGAGACGGCGGGCACCCTCACCGCCGCGGCGAAAATCCTGCGCGAGCACGGGGCGGTCAACATCACGGCCGCGGTGAGCCACTGCATCCTGAACGATGTCGCGCAGGACCGCCTGAAGTCGGGCCTCATCGACGAACTCATCACCACGAACTCGACGCCGATCGACCCGAAGGGCTTGCCGATCACGGTGCTCAGCATCGCGAAGCTGCTCGGGCAGGCGATCATCCGGATCAACAGCAACGAGAGCGTGACCGGACTCTTTCGGATCAAAGGCTTCTAGCGAGGAGTGCCCGTGCGCGCCGGGCGAACGGGGAATGCCGGTGAGAGTTGCGCCGGGTGCAATCCCGGTTAGCGCTTTGTCCGTTTTCTATTTCCTGCATGAAAAACCAGCTCTTCTCCCGCCTGCTCGTCACGGCCGCGGCCGTGTGTGTGATTGCGACTCCGGGCTTCGCCGCCCAAGCCGCGAAAGCCGAGTCCTCCAGCCGGAAGTCGCCGGCGCTGCTCGAGGATCTCACTCCGGTCACCGAAGGGAAGTCGCCGGTGGTGACGAGCTACGCCGACGTCATCGAGCAGGCGCAGAAAGCCGTCGTGTCGGTGTATTCGAAAAAGATCGTGCGTGAGCGGGTGGCGATGAATCCGCTGCTGCGGCAGTTTTTCGGCGACATCCCGAACCAGGAGCGCAAGCACGAGCAGGAGGGGCTCGGTTCCGGCGTCATCGTGTCGCCGGACGGCTACATTCTCACCAACAATCACGTCGTGGAGGGGGCCGACGAGTTGAAGGTCTCGCTGTCCGACGATCGCGAGTTGATCGCGAAGGTGATCGGCGCCGATCCGAAGACCGACATCGCCGTCATCAAGGTCGACGGCGAAAAGCTGCCGGTCGTCACGCTGACCGACAGCGACAACATCCGCGTGGGCGACGTCGTGTTCGCGGTCGGCAATCCGCTGGGGGTCGGGCAGACGGTGACGATGGGCATCGTGTCGGCGAAGGGCCGCAGCGTCGGCATCCTCGAGGAGGTGGCCGGTTACGAATCGTTCATCCAGACGGACGCGGCGATCAACATGGGCAACTCGGGCGGCGCGCTGGTCGACGCCAAGGGCCGGCTCATCGGCATCAACAGCGCGATCCTTTCGCCGTCGCGCGGCAACATCGGGATCGGTTTCGCCGTGCCGATCAATCTCGCGGCGTCCGTGATGCAGAGCCTGATCGAGTTCGGCTCCGTGTCGCGCGGCTATCTCGGCGTGCAATCGCAGACGCTCACGCCGGACGATGCCGAAGCGCTCGGGCTGCCGCGCTCCACCAAGGGAGTGACGATCACCGATGTGACGCCCGACAGCGCCGCCGAGAAGGCGGGCCTCGAGCGGGGCGACGTGATCCTGAGCGTGAACGACAAGACGGTCGCCGCGCTGCGCGATCTGCGAAACTACATCTCCCAGATGGCGCCGGGTTCGAAGGTGAAACTGAAGATCTCCCGCGATGGCGCGGAACGGGTGATGGACGTCACGCTCGGACGCCTGGACGAGAATCCGAACGAATTGTTGACCGGCGTGCAGGTGACTCCGCTGACCTCCGAGGCGCGGCGTCGCTTGAACATTCCGGCCCGGCTGGACGGCTTGCTCGTGACGGAGGTCGACGAGAATTCGCCCTTCGCGGATCGTCTCGCCGCGGATGTGCTGATCCTGCAGATCGATCGCGTGGATATCCGGGATATCGATACGGCGCGGCAGGCGCTGACGCCGGGCCGCCACATGCTGTTCGTCTATTATCGCGGGGCGCTGCGCGTCGTCGGGATCAACATCCCGTAAACGGCGCGCCGGGGGCGGGCGGTGGCTCGTTCCCCCGGCGGGGCGGAGTTCAACTTCCCGGCTTTTGCACGGGAATCTTCGCCAGCCAGTCGGGCAGCGCGTCGGCGGCGAAGGTGGGAAAACTGAGTTCGAGCAGCGAGATGGTGGGGACATCGAACCGGGCGGAGCCGGCGCTGCGGTCCACGAGCATGGCCACGGCGACGGGCAGGCCACCGGCTTTGCGCACGAGGTCGAGGCACTCGAGCACGCGGCCGCCGCGGGTGACGACGTCCTCCGCGATCAGCACGCGCTCGCCGGGCGCGAGCGTGAAGCCGCGTCGCATCACGAGCACGTTGTTCTCCTTCTCGGCGAAAATGTAGCGCGCCCGGGCCTGGCGGGCGATTTCCTGGCCGATCACCAGGCCGCCCATCGCCGGCGCGAGGACGGTGGAGAAGGCGTGGCGCTGGAGCTTGGCGAGCAGGAGTTGCGCGAGACGCTCGACCGCATCGAGCTGCTGGCAGACCTGGGCGCACTGAAAGTAGTGGCCGCTGTGCAGGCCGGAACGGAGCACGAAGTGTCCCTCCTGCAAGGCGCGCGTGCGGACGAAGATGTCGAGAATCTCCTTTTGGGTCTGATCCATCCGCCGACGCTGTTGGGCCGCGGCGCAAAAAACAAAATCATTTTGCACGCGGCGGGGACGGTTCCTATTCTGCGGCTGCCGTGTTAAGCCCCGTGCCATTGGAAGACGAACTCGGCGATGTGCTCGAGAAAGCCATGCGCCGCGCCGGCCTCACCGAAGAGGCGCTGGGGCGCCATGCCTCCGTCGTTCCGTCGCGCATCCTGGACGCGATCAACTATCGCTCGGAGCTCACGGGCAGCGAGCTGTGCCGGCTCGCGACGGTGCTGCGACTCAACGAAATCGGGCTGTGCGCACTGGGCTGCGGTCGTTACCCGCTTCCCGCGGCGGCGAATCTGCCGTTCACGGTGCATCCGCTGCGCATGCGCCACGGCATCGGCGTGGCCAACGCCTACCTCGTGGCCCAAACCGGGGCGTCGCGCGGCGTGCTTTTCGATACGGGGCCGAGCATCGAATCGCTGGAGGCCGCGTGGCCGCTGGCGATCCGTGCGGTCGACGCCGTGTTCCTCAGTCACATCGAAACGGAACACGTGGGCGGGTTGTGCGAGATCGTTGCGCGCTTCGAGGTGCCGGTCGCGTATGGGCCCGCGGGCACGCCGGTGCCGTGTGCGGAGGTGGTCGGCGAGGGACGGCAATTGAGCTTCGGCGGGATTCGGGTGACCACGTTCAGCACGCCGGGACACGCCTTCGCGCACAACTGCTACCTCGTGGAGGCGACGAACCAGCCGGAGGCGACGGGCCTGCTCGTCTCGGGTGACTTGTTTTTCGCCGGCTCCGTCGGCTGTGCGCATTTCTGCCAACGCCAACTGGCCGCCAATCTGCGGCGGATGCTCGAATCCGTGCCGCCCCACACCGTGATCGCCCCCGGCCACGGGCCCATGACCACCGCGGCGAACGAGCTGCGCTTCAACCCGTTTGTCCTCTGATCCCGCGCGCGGTCGCCCGGACCGCGGTTGCGCGCGGACCGGACGAAAGCCACAGGATCGGGCGGGTTGGCCACGCAGGGAATGCAGGCGAACTGCGACCGGGCGGCGGTTGGACGATCCGCTGACAGAAGTCCCTTGCGCTGGCCCGGCGTGCGCCTTCACTCGTCCCCCTCCATGGCTTACGACTGGCTCAAGGGAGTCGCCGACGAGTATGATGTGATCGTGATCGGCAGCGGTCTGGGCGGGCTGACCGGCGCGAACGTGCTGGCGAAGTCCGGCCATCGCGTGCTGCTGCTCGAACACCATTACCAGTTCGGCGGGCTGGCCACGTGGTTCACGCGGAAGGGCGGGCATATTTTCGACATCTCGCTGCACGGGTTTCCCGTCGGCATGATCAAGTCGTGCCGCAAATATTGGTCGAAGGAGATCGCCGACTCGATCGTGCAGCTGAAGGACATCCGTTTCGTGAATCCGCAAATGGATGTCTGGACGACGTTCACGCGCGAGGACTACACGCGGGTGCTCGTCGAGCAGTTCGGTTTGTCGCGCGAAACGGTGGAGTCGTTCTACGACTACCTCCGCGCGATGAATTACTACGACAACAACCCGGAGACGACGGGCCAGATGCTCGAGCGATTCTTTCCGGGGCGCGACGACGTGAAGCGGCTGCTGATGGAGCCGATCGCGTATGCGAACGGTTCGTCCCTCGACGACCCGGCGATCACGTATGGGATCGTGTTCTCTAATTTCATGGGCTCGGGCGTCTATACGTTCCGCGGCGGCTCGGACCTGCTGATCGAGAAGATGGTCGAGGAACTGAAACGCAACGGCGTCGAGCTCCGGAAAAAGGTGCTCGTGGACAAAATCCTCGTCGAGGAGCGCGACGGCCGGAAAGTCGCGTGCGGCATCGTGGCGAGCAGCGGCCGCGTCGTGCGCGCGAAGGCGGTGCTGTCGAACGCGAACATTCACAACACGATTTTCCGGATGGCCGGCGCCGAGAATTTTCCCGCGGATTACGTCGAGGAGGCGAAGGCGGTGCGGATCAACTCGAGCTCCTGCCAGGTGTATCTCGGGATTCGCAAGGGCGAGAGCATCCCGCACATCGGCGATCTCGTGTTCACGTCGGCGAATCCGAAGTTCAGCAGCGAGGAGTTGACGGATTTCCGCACGACGAGCCGCACGTTTTCCGTCTATTATCCCGACACGCGGCCCGGTTCGGAGCGTTACACGGTGGTCGTGTCGTTGAACGGCCGATACGGCGACTGGAACGCGCTGTCGCTCGAGGACTACGAGCGCGAGAAGCAGCGGCTGATCGAGGAGTCGATCGTCGCGCTGGAGAAATTCATCCCCGACGTGCGCGCGAAGATCGACTGGCAGGAGGCGGCGACGCCGCGGACGATCGAGCGTTACACGACGCATGCGCAGGGCACGTCGTTCGGGACGAAGTTCGAAGGGCTGAAGGTGTCGATGGAGCTGCCGGAGAAACTGCCCGGCCTGTTCCACGCCGGCTCCGTCGGGATCATCATGTCGGGCTGGCTCGGCACGATCAATTACGGCGTGATCGTGGCGAACAAGATCGACAAGGCGTTGTTCGACGCGAAGCGCCGAAGTGCCGCGGCGGATACGCCGGCGCAGGCGGTCGGATCGACCGCCGCCGATTCATGAGTGCTGTCACCGACTACATCCCGCATCGGCCGCCGTTTCTCTTCATCGACGAGATGGTGAGCGAAACCGAGGACTCGCTGATCGCGCGTCGCACGTTCCACGCGGAGGAGGATTTCTACAAGGGGCACTACCCGGGTTCGCCGATCACGCCGGGCGTGATCTTGTGCGAAGCGGTGTTTCAGACCGGCGCGCTTTATATGTCGCGCCGCGCGCATGCGGCGGGCGCGAAGCCGGGCGAGGGCGTGCCGTTGCTCGCGAAGATCACCGACGTGCGTTTCCGCAATCCGGTTTTCCCCGGCGAAACGGTGACGGTCGAAGTGAAGCGCAAGGAGGAGCTCGGCGGTTTCACCATGATGAGCGGCGTGGTGAAGAACGGCGACAAGCGAGTGTTGACGCTCGATTTCGCGGTCGCGTGGAAAACGCCCGAGGGCCAGAAGTAAGCGGCGGTCGAATCGCGCCCGCTCCCCACCATGCCCGATTTTCTGCAGGTTTCCGGAAAGACGTTCGTCGTTTTCGGCGTCGCCAATCGCAAGAGCGTCGCGTGGCTGATCGCGAAATCGCTCGAGGAGCAGGGCGCGAAAGTGATCTACAGCGTGCGCTCGGAAGCGCGGCGGAAATCGCTCGAAACTTTGCTGGCCGGAAAACCCGTTTTCCTCTGCGACGTGGAGGAGGACGGTGCGGCGGCGCGGCTGGCGGGCGAGATCGCGGCCGCGGGCCACGGGATCATTCACGGGTTGGTGCACTCGATCGCGTTCGCGAACTACCGCGAAGGCTTCAAGGCGTTTCACGAGACGAAGCGCGCGGACTTTCTGCAGGCGACGGCGATCTCGGCGTTTTCGCTCGTGGAGATCGCGAATGCGTTCAAGCCGCACCTCGCGAAGAACGCCTCGGTGGTGACGATCGGGATTTCTTCGCTGCTGGTGACGCCCGACAACTACGGCTACATGGGCCCGATCAAGGCCGCGCTCGAGTCGGCGGCGCGGTTTCTCGCGAAGTCCTTCAGCGAACACAGCGAGGTGCGTTTCAATGTCGTCGGCTCGGGTCCGCTCAAGACCAGCGCATCGGCGGGGATTCCCGGTTACCTGGAGAGTTATCTTTACGCGGAGAAGCTCACGTATCGGAAGCGCAACCTCGCGACGCAGGAAGTGGCGGATGTCGCGCTGTTCCTGTTGAGCGAGCGCAGCAGCGGCGTGAACGGCACGACGCTGGTCGTCGACGCCGGCCTCGGTTCGAACTATTTCGACAAGGAAATCATCTCGCTGGCGATGCGGCTCGCGGCTGCGCCGTCCGCCAAGTGAACATGTCGCGCATGCTGAGAAAGATCGAAGGTAGGAGCCTGCTTGCAGGCGATATCGCGCCCCGCCTGCGATCGTTCGGGCCATCGCCTGCAAGCAGGCTCCTACCTTCGGACCGCTCATGAAGTTTGCGCACACTTGCATCGAATCGCTGGCGGTCGCGCTGCCCGACGAAGTCTGGACCTCCGCGCAAATCGAGGAGCGGCTGCGCCCGCTTTACGAACGGCTGAAGCTGCCGGAGGGGCGGCTGGAGTTGATGACCGGCATCCGCGAGCGGCGGATGTGGCCGGCGGGCACGCGTCCGTCGGATGCGAGCGCCGCGGCCGGTCGTGCGGTGCTGGCGAAGTCCGGGCTGAAGGCGGAGCAGGTGGAACTGTTCATCCACGCAGCGGTGAGCCGCGACATGCTGGAGCCGGCGACGGCATCGTTCGCGCACCGGAAAATCGGGCTGCCGGCGACGGCGCAGATTCTCGACGTGTCGAATGCGTGCCTGGGTTTCTTGAACGCGCTCACGCTCGCGGCGGGTTTGATCGAGAGCGGGCAGATCAAGTGCGCGATGGTCGTCGCGGGCGAAAACGGCCGGCCGCTGGTCGAGCAGACGTTGCGGACGCTGGTCGAGCGGCCGCTCAGCCGGAATGAGATCAAACCGTATTTCGCCAATCTCACGATCGGCTCGGGCGCGGTGGCGGCGATGGTGTGTCACCAAAGTTTGGTGACAGGCTGCGCGCACCGGTTGCTGGGCGGCGTGGCGCGCGCGGCGACGCAGCACAGCGAGCTCTGCCAGGGCGACACGTATGCGGCGGAGTCGCTGGTGATGCAGACCGATTCGGAGCAGCTGCTGATCGCGGGGGTGACGCTCGCGCGGGAGACGTGGCGCGAGTTCACGGCGGAGCAGGGGACGGCGTTCGACCGTTTCGTCTGTCACCAGGTCGGCAGCGTGCACCGGCGGAAGCTTTACGAGACGCTGGAGATCGATCTGGCGAAGGATTTTTCGACGTTTGAGACGCTCGGCAACACCGGCTCGGTCGCGCTGCCGTCGACGCTCGCGGCGGCGATCGACGCGGGCGCGGTCACCCCGGGGCAACGCGTGGGCTTGCTCGGGATCGGCAGCGGACTGAATTGCCTGATGCTGGCGCTGGAATGGTGAGCGGATAGGCGTGATGAAGCGACGAAACGAGAAACGCAGCGGGGTGGGGCGGGTCTGAGACCCGCCCTACGGCTCAACATGTCGAAGTCGCACTCCATCCCCGACTGGCTGGCGCCGCTGTATCCGTTTCAGCCGCACACGTTCGCCACGCCGCGGGGCGCGGCGATGAACTATGTCGACGAAGGCCCGCGCAGCGACGAAGCGGTGCTGCTGCTGCATGGAAATCCGACGTGGTCGTTTTACTATCGGGA
Organism: Verrucomicrobiota bacterium; assembly: GCA_023430825.1. Lineage (GTDB taxonomy): Bacteria > Verrucomicrobiota > Verrucomicrobiia > Opitutales > Opitutaceae > Opitutus. Next base: position 17,172 of record JAEYYL010000176.1, read on the forward strand.
GTTGATCAAGGCGCTGCGGCCGGCGTTGCGCTGCGTGGCGCCGGATCACATCGGGATGGGGCTTTCAGAGAAGCCGGAGCACTACGACTATTCGCTGGCGACGCGCATCGCGGACGTGGAGGCGCTGGTCGCGAGTCTCGGGCTGAAGCGCATTCACCTGGTCGTGCACGATTGGGGTGGCGCGATCGGTTTTGGGTTTGCGGCGCGGCATCCGGCTATCGTCGGCAAGCTGACGGTGTTGAACACCGCGGCGTTCACGTCGAAGCGGATTCCGGCGCGGATCGCGCTGTGCAAGGCGCCGGCGATCGGGCCGTTGCTCGTGTGCGGTTTCAACGGTTTCGCGTGGCCGGCGACGTGGATGTCGATGCACCGACGGCGGCTGACGGCGGCGGAGCGAAGCGGTTATCTGCTGCCTTACGATTCGTGGGCGAATCGCGTGGCGGTGAGCGCGTTCGTGCGCGACATCCCGCTCGATGCGTCGCATCCGAGTTGGGCGGCGTTGGTCGCGACGGAGCGGGGGCTGGCCCAGTTCCGCGATCGGCCGGCGCTGGTGATCTGGGGTGGAAAGGATTTCTGTTTCAACGACACGTTTCTCGCGCGGTGGCGCGTTGAACTTCCGCAAGCCGCCGTGCACCGCATCGCGGATGCGGGCCACTACGTGCTCGAGGACGCGGCGGAGGAAGTCGTGCCTCGGATCGTCGCGTTTCTGCGCGGCGCGGCGGTGGCCGGGTGATGGTCGAACCTCGCGTCGCAGTCGCAGGCGTCCGGGCCTGCGTGCTGTTGTCGGGTAGTTGGCGCGCTGGCCGCACCAGGTTGCGCGCAAGCGCGCAACCTGCAACCGAGCAGGCTGCCGCTACCCAAACGGCGGAATTTAACTGATGAGCAACAGGCGGGGCGGGTCGTCGAGACCGGTCGCGGGCGCGCGATGAATGCAGGGCGGAACCGGGCTGCCGGGATGATCGGTGGCGATCCGCCAGAGATTAAAGCGGCCGAAGGAGTAGGGCTGCGCGTGCGGCAGCGCTGCATAGTGCAGGTCGTAGCAGTGCTCGTTCAAAAACTCGCGGAAGCCGGCGTCGTCGGGGCCGCCGTAGATTTCGAGCAGAGCCGCGCGGGTTTCCGGAATATCGAAGCGACGCTGCGCGTCCTCGTTGCGCAGGCCTTCGCTTGGCGCGCCGTGATAGGTGCAGAGCCAGGTGTCGGCACGGACCGGCGCGCTGTCCGCGTGAAACGAAAACACGTCGGTCGCGACCGGTCCGGGCTCTTCGTCGCGCGGGTAGCCGTGAATGAGGTTGAGCGCGGGATCGAGGTCGTGGTCGCGGAGCAGCCGCAGGTCCGCGAGCATCTGGTCGATGGCGACCCGTCCCGCGGGACTCACGCGCAGCGCCAGCAGCCGCGCTTCGTCGAGTGGCACGATGCCTTCGCCGGCGCCGAGTTGGGCGACGACCTCGGCGAAATCTCCCGCGAGGGCGCGCGGCCAGCACAGGGCGTTGACGCCGTTTACGAACGGGGTCGAGAGAAGTTCGGCGAAGCTGTGAACGTGGTGCGTCCGTTGCAGGTGGGGGTGTGGCCGCTCGGGGAGAGAAGACATGGTCGGTTTCGGTTGAAGCGGGCAGGAACTTCGTTGATTGCCGGCGCCGTAGCACGGTCAATCTGACCGTGTTGCGATTTCGGATACGCGGTCAGGTTGACCGCGCCACGTGGACGGCCGCCACGCGAAAGTGCCGGACGGTATTGCGCGGCTGGTTCACAAGGTATCGCCGAAACGGATGCGTCGCTTCGGGCGTTTCCGGCGGGCGGCGGGCAGGATGCCGATGCGGGGATCGCGCGTGCGCGCGAGTTGGACGAGCCGGCGGGCGTCGCGTTCGAAGGTCGGCGCGTTCTCGGAAAGATAAAGCCATTTGCCGAGGATCGGGTGCGGCACGAGGGTGCGAATTTCGGCGAGCAGGCTCGCGTGGTGTGCGTGCTCAGTGCACACGAGCACGCCCTGCCAGGGTTCGCCCTGCGTGGTGAGCACGAGACGATGGCGGCCGTCGAGCGTCACGGTGCGACCGCCGAACCAGGCTTTGAAGACGAAGGTGGGTTCGCCGAGCAGCGGCTCGACCAGCCAGGCGAGCGGGTGTTCGGGGCGGGCGGGGCGGGCCTGGAACGCGTTGTCGAGGCGCTTGGACTTCATGGGCGCGCCGGAGTGAAAGCCTGAAAGCTGAAACCGGAAAGCTGAAACCGGATGCCGGAAGCCGGGAGCCGGTGACGCCTTTCCGGTTGACGGATATTTTTTCAACGCGGTGTCCGAATCGCGCGGCTCGCTTCGTCGTCAAGGAGTGCGGTGGATAACCTGCCGCGAAGACATCACACTCGATCCGTTTCCCACCATGGCCTCTGTCAGCACCTACCTGAGCTTCCAGCGCACGACCGAGCAGGCGTTCGCGTTCTACAAATCCGTGTTCAAAACCGAGTATGCCGGCCCGATCATGCGCTTCGGCGGCATGCCGCCGAGCGCGGAGTGTCCGCCGATCAGCGAGGCCGACAAAAATCTCGTGCTGCACATGGCGCTGCCGATTTTGGCGGGGCATGTGCTGATGGGGTCGGACTCGCCGGAGGGGATGTGCCAGCCGTTCAAGCCGGGCAACAATGTCTCGATCAATCTGCAGCCCGACACGCGCGCGGAGGCGAAGCGGTTGTTCGACGAGTTGTCGGCGGGCGGCCAGATCGACATGCCGCTGCAGGACATGTTCTGGGGCGATTACTTCGGGGCGTTCGTCGACAAGTTCGGCACGCAGTGGATGGTCAATTGCTCGAGCAAGACCTGAGGCGGAAGCGCTCTGCGAAAGCGACGCGACCCGGGCCGCGAAAACTGAATTGTTTTTACCGGAGGCCGCGGAGGCAACGGAGTCCGGATCGGCGCGCCGACGCCGAAGCCGGCTTATACAAAGCGGCGTCGAGCCGCCGCTCACCACTGCGGAGCGTGCAGCGTCAGATTTCGGCGAGTGGCGCGGTTGGATGGAGCGCTGTCACTTTATCGCCGGCAATCGAGTGAGCACGCCGCCGGCGCATAAAGATGAGCGCCACCAAAGCGCCGGCCGCGATAGCACCATACGTTGAAGGCTCGGGCACGGGGCGGATGTAGGGCGGGAGCTCGGGGTCGACGCCGGGCGGGATAGGTCCGTAATTTTCGCCGAGATCGATGAGCCAGCTTTGCGATTGCCCAAAAGGATTCGTGCCGCGTCCGATCAGGTAACGGCCGTCGGTCGACAAATCGCTGGGGATCAAATTCCCCCAGCCGGCCAGTTCATCCTCCAAGCCGAACACATCGTCGAGCACGGTGCGCAGGTCGCGGAGACCGGACGTGGGCGACCAGATAAACGGGTAAAGGCGGTTCAGATTGTCGAACGAGCTGCCGATGATCAGCGATCCGTCGAAGTTCATTGCGAGGATTCGGCCCCCACTGCCGGCGGTGAGATCGGGGTTACCGAGCGGGATGAGGCCCAGGTCTTCGGTCCAGCGAAAGGGCTCATTGTCGAAACCCCAGCCGGCGATAGCGGTGCCGTCCGGAGAAATTTTGATGCCGCTGCCGCCAAATCCGAGCCCTTGCATACCCGTCTCCTCCGTCCAGCGAAACACCTGGCCGTTGCTTTTGCCGACCACCACGGAACCGTCGGCCGAAACGCCGGTGGCCTCGCTGTTATCGCTGTGGGTGCCGGGCGTGCCAAGCGAACCGAGCCCCACCACGCCCGTTTCAGGGGTCCAGCGAATCGCCTGCGGTGTATAGTTTTCGGTTGCCCGCCGGAGAGGGAAACTCACGCCGACAACGACCCGGCCATTCGCCGAAACGGCGGCGGCCTCGCTGGAGACGTCTTCGGATAGATGGCCGATGCCGACGGTGCCGGTTTCCGCGGTCCAGCGAAAACCGGCGGAGCGAGAATTGACGGTTCCCGCGCCCCACGTGGCGATGCCGACGGCGGTCGAGCCATCTCCCGAAAGCTCGGTGAGGTAATGCCGGAGAAAGTTACCGTCCGTGGGAAAAGCCTCCATCTCGGTGAACCCGTTTGCCTGGCTCCAAACCACTGGCGGAGCCGAATAGGAGTTGGACGTCTTCGTGCCGGCGATCGTTTGGCCGTCGTCGGAAATGGAGGAAGGCCAGAATCCCGGAGTGAGCGGAGAGAAAGTCTGCGCGACGGCGGTGATGGAGGTGAGGCAGGCGAGGGCGGATGCCGCCCGGATAAACCGAAACGAGGGAGCAGGGAGGAGGTTCATGGGGTGAGGGCGGAACCGTTTTCAATAGGCGGGTGATACGTTGGGGAAACGCTGGCTCCAAACCTGGCTTCCACACAAATAACACGGCGTGCCGCCGGCGGCCATCGGGCCCGCCCCGGGAGGGGGCCTCGGTTGAAGCGCGGCAACGTTCGTCAGCGGAGCCCGCATGTCCCCGGGACCGCGAATTTTGCTTCGCCGGCTTCCGGTGCAACCGGGGCGCGGCGGGCCGGTCCATGCGCGGGAGATTTTTGCATGCCTGCTGAGAAAACACCCTTGATTCACCGTGTGCGCCGCTGGCCACGACGCGTCGTCGTCACGATCGTCGTGGTCGTGTCGGTGTTGCTGGCGGCGCGGATTGCGTTGCCGTTCGTGGTGAAGCAGCAGGTCAACGACCGGCTGCAGGGTATTCCCGGTTACACGGGACAGGTGGCGGATATCGGCATCGCGTTGTGGCGCGGGGGCTACGCGCTGGAGGGCGTCGAGATTTACAAGGTCAGCGAGGAGGTGCGGACGCCGTTCGTGCGGGCGCGCGAGATCGCGTTCTCCGTCGCGTGGCGGGATTTGTTTCGCGGGAAGATCGTCAGCGATATTCACGTGGACGAAGGCCAGCTGACCTTCGTGGTGGGCGAAACCGAGGCGGAGAGTCAGACGGATGTCGATCGGCGATGGCAGGACGTGATCGAGGATTTGTTTCCGCTCGAGATCACGCATTTCGAATTGAACCACGGCCTGCTGCGTTACCAGGACGCGACGAAGACCCCGGAGGTGGACGTGTTCGTGACGAACATGCGGGTCGTGGCGACGGGACTGCGCAACCGGCCAAGCGAGAACGGCGAGGAGTATCCCGCGGAGATCCTGGTCGAAGGCGACAGCCTCGGCGGTGGCAGGCTGCGACTGGCGATCAGCGCGGAGCCGCTCGCCGCGCAGCCGCATTTTCACCTCAGCGCGAAACTCGCGGGGGTGAATCTGCCGGAGTTGAACGAGTCGTTGCGGGCGATCGCGAACGTGGACGTAAGTCGCGGGACATTCGAGCTCGCGGCGGAGATGGCGGGGAAGGACGGCGGATTTCAGGGTTACGTGAAGCCGTTTTTCGAGGATCTGGATTTCGACAACATCGAAGATGAAAACAAAGGCGTGCTGACGCGGCTCTGGGAAAACGTGGTGCAAGGCCTGGCGTGGCTGGTGAAGAACAAGGCGCGCGACCAGGTGGGCACGCGCATTCCGTTTCAGGGCGAGTTCGGCGATCCGGAGGTGGGGTTGTGGGCGACGATCGGAAATCTGTTTCGGCACGGGTTCGTGCGGGCATTCAATCCGACAGTCGAAGGGACGCTCGAGCCGGACAATGTGTTGCCGACGGGCGAAAGCGAGGACGGCGAGGGCGTCGGCGAAAAGGAGGCCGATGCGGCGCCGAAAGTGATGACGGAGGATGTGAAGAAAGTGGAGCCGGGAGCGGAGGCGGAGGGGAAGCTCCAAGCGCCAACCTCCAAGCTC
>JAEYYL010000243.1 GCA_023430825.1 Verrucomicrobiota bacterium
CCCCCCCCCGCGGGCGGGGGGGGGGGGCGGCCGTCCGGCCGCCTCAAAGCGGGTTGTCCTTCACGAACTGCACCACCTCGTTCGCATCGCAGAAGCACAGCGCGGAAACCGTATCCGCCGCACCGTAGTAAATCGCGATCCGGCCCGTCGCGGCGTCGCACAAACAGCCGACCGGGAAACACACGCCGGGCACGAAGCCCTGCAGTTCATACGGCGCCTCCGGACACAGCAGCGCCTCCTTGCAGCGCGCGATCACCTTCCACGGCTGCTCCAGGTCGAGCAGCACCGCGCTCATCGAATAGACGAATCCGTTGCACGTCTGCGTCACCGCGTGATAAAACAGGAGCCACCCTTCGCTCGTCTCGATCGGCGACGGCCCCGCGCCGATCTTCGTGCCCTGAAACCAGGGCCAGCCCCGACCCATGATATGCCGGTGCTTCCCCCAGTAAACGAGGTCGGGACTCTCGCTCACGAAGATGTCGCCGAAGGGCGTGTGCCCCGTGTCCGACGGCCGGCTCAACATCAGAAACTTGCCGTCGAACTTCCGCGGAAAGAGCACGCCGTTGCGATTGTAGGGCAGGAACGCATTCTCCAGCTGCTCGAAGTGCACGAAGTCCGTCGTCCGCGCCACGCCGATCGTCGGACCGTGATAGCCGTTGCACCACGTCACGTAATGCGTGCCGTCGATCAGCGTCACGCGCGGGTCGTAGGCGAATTCGTGTTTCCGCACCTCCGGGTCGTCGCATTTGAAATCGATCGGCTTCGGCTCGAAGGAAAACGCCAAGCCGTCGGGACTGCGTCCCACATGCAGATGCGGCACGCGATCCATCCCCTCCGTGCGAAACACACCGATGAAGCCGTCCTGCCACGGGACGACCGCGCTGTTGTAGATGCCCGTGACGCGCGGCAGCGGCCGCCGCCCGATCACCGGGTTGGCGTCGTAACGCCACACCACGTCGGCATTGCCCGCCGGGCGGGGCTGCCAGGGAATATGGGAGAGTTCGGGTCCAACGATCTTTAGCTTCATGAGGGGAGTGGTCGGTCGCCGGCACGCCGGCGAGGCATCGGCGAGGCTGAGCGAAGCGGCCGATCGGCGTCGAGTCGTCGACTCTCGAACCGCGTCCACCGCATCGCCCATCGCTGCGCACCAGACTAACGGGTCCGCCCGCTCCCGGGAAGGAGACTGGTTGCTCCACCGTTGAGACCGCTTGTCCATCCGCGCGCCGGACTCATGTCGCAGGCAACCAAACTCAAACCTGCGCGATTGCTTGCGCGCGAAACCGCCGCTCAATGGCGAACCCCTCATGGATTTTACCGCGTTGCCCGACTACGCCGCCCGCATCGAAGCCGATCTGCGACAAAACATCCTGCCCTTCTGGATGCAGCACGGCATCGACCGCGAACGCGACGTTGTCGTCGGCTCGCTGACCAACGACCTCGTGGCCGATCCCGCCGCCGAACGCGGCGCACTGCTCGCCAGCCGCGTGCTGTGGACCTTCGCCGCCGCGCATCGCCGCTACGACGATCCCGCCTACCTCGAGATCGCCGGGCGCGCTCACGCCGACTTGCTCCGGCATTTTCACGATCGCACGCACGGCGGTTTCTACTGGTCCGTCGCCGCCGACGGCACCGTCCTCCGCGACCGCAAACAAATCTACGGCCAGGCCTTCGCCCTCTACGCGCTCGCCGAATACCACCTCGCGACCGGTCACGCCGAACCGCTCGAGCAGGCCATCGCCGCGTTTCGCCTGATCGAGACCTACAGCCGCGATCCCCGACACGGCGGCTACTTCGAGGCGTTCTCTCGCGACTGGCAGCCGATCGCCGACATGCGCCTCGGCGGCACCGATCTCAACGAGCCGAAATCGCAGAACACTCACCTGCATGTGATGGAGGCCTACACGAATCTCCTGCGCGCCTGGCCCGATCCCGAACTCCACGCCGCGCTGCGCGACATCGTCACGATCCTGCTCGACCGCATCGTCGATCCGCGCACCGCGCACCTCAACCTGTTCTTCGCCGCCGACTGGTCCGTCCGCTCCGATCGTTTTTCGCCCGGCCACGACATCGAAGCCGCCTGGCTCCTGCTCGACGCCGCCACCGCGCTCGGCGACGCCGCCCTGCTCGCCCGCACGCAAGCGCTCGCGCTGCGCATCGCCGACGTCACGCTCGCCGCAGGCGTCGATGCCGACGGAGCCCTCGTCAACGAAATCGGCCCGCACGGGTTCACCAACACCGACAAGGAATGGTGGCCTCAGGCCGAGGCAGTCGTCGGCTTTCTCGCCGCCTACGCTCTCTCGCGCGACGAACGCCATCTCCGCGGCGCCCTCCGCGCGTGGGATTTCATCGAGCGGCGGTTGATCGATCGCGAGCACGGCGAATGGCGGCGCGGCGTCACGCGTGACGGCGCGGTGCTCGCCGACGAACTCAAGATCGGCTTCTGGAAATGCCCCTACCACAACGGCCGCGCCGCCCTCGAAGCCGTGCCGCGCCTGCGCGCGCTCGCCGACCGTCGATGAAAAATTCCTGAACCGCGCCCCGTCGGGCGCCGCTTTTACGAGGGAGCGTGCTGGAAGAATTCGAGCGAGAGCGAGCATCCCTCTTGGTTCGCCTCAGCAAAGGGAGCATCAGGGATGTTGAGCGGGAGCAGGGACCCTGTCTTTGTGCTGGCAGTGAACGCGCATTTCCTCCCCGTCGAATCGGCGAAAGCCTACCGGCTCATCAATCACGGCCCCACGGTGCTGGTATCGTCCGCGCACGGCGGCGTGGAGAACGTAATGGCGGCTTCATGGGCCTGCGGACTGGATACTGCGCCGCCCAAGGTGACTCTCGTCGTCGATAGTGAAACCAGGACGCGCGAACTGATTGAGCGGAGTTCCGAATTCGTTCTCCAGGTTCCGACCGTGCGGCAGGCGGCCCTGACTCACGCCGTGGGCACGCTGAGCTTGTCCGACGATCCAGCGAAGTTATCCAAATGCGGCGTGGAATTGTTCCGGGTCGATGGATTCACGGTCCCCTTCGTCGCCGGCTGTGCCGCCTGGCTCTACTGCACGGTCGTCCCGGAGCAGCACGTGCAGACGGCCTACGATCTGTTTATCGGCGAAGTGATCGGCGCTTGGGCTGATGACCGTGTTTTCCAGAACGGCCACTGGAATTACGAGAACGCCGGCCCTGAATGGAGAAGTCTCCATTACATCGCCGGGGGCCACTTCTACGCCATCGGAGACCCGATCCGCGTTGAACTGGCATAGGCTTACAATGCGGGGACCCGCACGGTGCCGAGCCACTGGGTAACGGCGTTCAATGTGCGGCGCTCCTGATCGGCCTCCATCGTCAGCCCTTCGATCAGCCGCGCGCCCGGCGCATGTTGGGCGAGAACCGACAGGCTGCTTCCCAACCCGTAGCCGCCGTGAGTGACAAACGGGATCAAGGTCTTTCCCGAGAGGTCGTGCCGGGCAAGAAACGAGCGGATAATCGGCGGCGCGGTTTCACCCCAAATAGGGAAACCGAGGAAGATCGTTTCGTAGGAAGCGACGGCGGCTACGGTCGACTTCAGCGGCGGCTCATAACCGCTATCTCGCTCACGGCGTGCCTGCTCGACCGTTTGCTCGTAGTCGTCCGGATAAGGTGTGGCGGGCACGATCTCGAAAAGATCGGAGGCTCGGGCCCGTTGGATTTGGCCGGCAATCACGCGCGTGTTACCGGAGCGGGAGAAATATGCGACCAAGGTTTTCCGGCCGGAGGTAGTGGCGGCGCGACCGGGGGCACTCAAACCAGAAGCCAGCGGTAAGATGAGTAACGCCCCAAGTATTTCCCTGCGGCTGAGATGATTCATCGCGACGGATTTCCATGCCTCGGTTAGCCGCGCATGGTCGTTTACTTCTGAGGCTCGATCTTGGCGTCGATCTTCAACCGCACGGGCCGGCGTTGAGTGGAGAAAGAGAGTGAACCCATTTTCCACGTCCCGTTCTGCTTGAGATAGACTTCCGTCACCATGAACGGATTGACGACCTCGTTGCCGCCGACCACCGCCACCAAGTCGATTTCAGCCAGCAGAATCGCGGTGTCACCAAAGAGATTCACCACCGCGCTGTAGACCTCGGCCTGCTTATACCAGATCCGGCCGCTTTTGATCACCTCGAGCTCGGCGGCCTTTCCCCACTTGCCACTCATGTGGACGAACATCGCTTTCTCGTCGAACAACGCATCCAACTTCGCGAGGTCCTTCTCCGCCATCCAAGTCCACTTGGCTTTGGAGAGATCGAGGACTGCCTGCTCGTCCTTGGTGGGTGCGGCCGGCGCTTCTGGTGGATTCTGCGCGAAGGAGGCGAGGCTACTGGCCAACAGAAGCGCCAATGACAGGAACAGGGATTTCATAGTTCGGATGTGAGCTTATAGGTGACTGAACGTTGTGGTGGGGACTTCAGGTCGAGCGGCTAAATTTCTCGCTCAGGCTTTCGCTGGCGCTTCGAGACCCGAGAGCCGGAGCACGCCTTCAGGAAGACGCGCACCCTGAATCTTGATCTCCGCCAGCGCGGTGTTCAGTTCGGTGAGCTCGTCCGGCGTGAACTTCACAGCATCGGCGCGGATATTCTCGAGCATGTGCGCCATCACCGTCGTGCCGGGGATCGGCACGATCCACGGCTTCCGTGACAGCAGCCAGGCCAGCGCGATTTGCGCGGAAGCGGCTTCCTTACGGGCCGCCCAGGATTTGATGAGTTCAACCAATCGCATGTTCTGCTTCAGGTTTTCGGGCGAGAACCGCGGGGTGAATTCACGAATGTCGCCCTGAGCAAAGCGCGTGTTGGCGTCGATCCAGCCAGTCAGCAACTGGCAATCCAGCGGCCACCACGACACGAACCCGATGCCCAGCTCTTCGCAAAGCGGGATCACCTTCTCCTCCGGATTGCGGGTCGCCATCGAATACTCGTTTTGGATCGCCGTCAGGGGCAAGGCGGCATGCGCGCGCCGGACCGTCTCGATGCCGGGTTCCGAAAGTCCCCAATGCAGCACCTTGCCTTGGTCCATCAGCTCTTTGACGGCACCGGCGACATCTTCGATCGGCACCTGCGGATCGACACGATGTTGATAGAGCAGGTCGATATGATCGGTGCGCAGCCGCTTCAGCATCCCCTCCACGGCCCGCTTGAGATGGGCGGGTTGGCTGTTGAATCCGGGACCGCGCGCCCCCGTGTCGGGATCGATGTTCCAACCGAACTTGGAGGTGATTTTTACCCGATCCCGAAACGGCTCGATCGCCTCCCCGAGGATCCGTTCGTTCTCGAACGGGCCATAGGCCTCGGCGGTGTCGAAAAAAGTGACGCCCTGCTCGTAGGCCGCGCGGAGAATGGCGATCATTTCCGGACGATAAGGGACCTCAGTGGTGTATTTGCGGTGCATGTTCTGCACGCCCATGCCGACGCTGGAGACTTCCAGGGAGCCCAGCTTGCGACGGCCGCTCAACGTGGGGCCAACGGCCGGTGCAGCCGGCACCTTCGCACCGTCAGCAGCGCGCAGGGGACCGGTCAAAACTGATGCGGCGGCGAAGGTGACGCCGCCGACAAGGAATTGCCGGCGCGAGGTGGCGATGGCGGGGTGCTTCGTTTCAGATTTCATGAAGCTAGGTTCGCGGAGCGCTCGGGTTTTCCGTCCTATTGTTTTCTGAATACGTCCTTCGCCACGACCGCCGCGCTCATGGCGCTGGGCCATCCGGCGTAGAATGCCAGGTGCGTCATCGCTTCGGATAATTCCTCCTCGGAAAGTCCGTTCTGTTTCGCGAGAGCGAGATGCGACCGCAGTTGGTCCGGTCGATCCATCGCGATCAGCGCGCTCACGGTGACCAGGCTGCGATCACGCCGCGAAAGTTGTGGGCGCGCCCACACATCGCCGAACAAGACGTCGTCCGTGAGTTCAGCCAGTTTCGGCGCGACGTCGCCGACAAGCTGTTGCGCGCGGGTGCGCGTTGGCGGCGTCGCCGGGGCGGACGCAGCCGCTGCGGGCGGATCGAATTGAGCGTCGTCCACCTTTTCCATCCACTCCACCGTCTTGCCGTCGAGCTGTTCGGAAATCGCGATGTGCGACATCGCAGCGTCGGGCGACGCGCCATGCCAGTGCTTCACGTTCGGCGGGATGCGCACGACGTCGCCCTGCCCGATCTCTTGAATCGGCCCTCCCCAGTGCTGCACGCGGCCGACACCCGCCGTTACGAAGAGGGTCTGGCCCAAAGGATGCGTGTGCCAATGGGTGCGTGCGCCGCCTCGAAGTGAACCAACCCACCCGAGGCGCGGGCCGGATCGACTGCGCCGAAGAGACGCTCGACGCGCGCAACGCCGGTGAAGTTGCTCGCAGGCGCCTGGTCGACGGATCGCGAACCTGCTTTCGAGACCGTGATTTCGTCGGCCGACGACCCAGTGGCGAAAACGAGCGAAGCGATGAGGGTGAGTGCTTTCATTTGGTGAGGCCTTTCTTTTCCAGGAACGCAGCCATGTGGTTTGCGACCTCGACGTTGTTGAGATCCGACATCGGGAAGTGTGTGTTACCGCGAATGCCGATTTCGGGGAGATGGATGAGCGTCACGTCTCCTCCGTGGCGTTTGACGGTGTCACTCCAGATGCGGGCAAATGCGAGATTGGCGCGCCACTGGTCCTGCCCGGGATTCGTGCTCGGTTCGTTCGGGATAAAGTCCCCGTAGTAGATGATGATCGGGATACGCGTCAGAGCCTTGAACTCGTCCAGTGACACCGGCACGCCCCGGATAGAGCCGCCCGTATACTTGATCGCCTCCGGGACTTCCCCGTCGGGAAAGGCGAAGTTGCTGCCCGGCTCAAAGGAGACGATGGCGCGCACATGTTTGTTCTTTATCGCGGTTCGCCAGCCCATGCCGCCACTGTGCGAGTGCGTGACCAGGATGCCCGGACCGATTCGGTCGAACAACGCCGACATGGCGGAGGCGTTCACTTCAAGGTCGATGGGACCAACATTGGGCACCATCTGCCGGAAGAACTGGTCGAGGGCCGCCTCGTCGCGGGGAAACTGAACGCCAGGATAAAACTCCGGCCACGCGCCGATGCGAAAGATCCCGAACCACAGTGCCTCGTCCGGAGCGGCCGGAATGCTCCCCGCCTGTGTGCTGCGCGCGGCGCGACCGCGACGGGGTTGATCGACGAGATAGACGGAGTAGTTGCGACGAAGGAAAATGTTCTGAAAACCTTCGCGTCCGTCCGGTGTGGTTTCCCATGTCTTGGCCGACTGCCCGTAGCCGTGCCACATCACGAGCGGCAGCGGACGCGCACCGACCGGAATCTGGTAGAACACGTAAGCGTGATCTCCGCGTAAAGTCTGGCCAGCGGTCTCCTGTGCGGCGGGACTAAATGCTCCGTGCTTGATCGGGTCGAAGGTGCCGGGTGCGGTGACAACGGTTCCACCGGCGGCGAAGCTGCCTTGCTTCGCGATGACGAGCGGTTCGGTGGAGCTGTCGCTTGCGGCGAGCGGCAGGACTGGAAAGCGCAAGAGACAGCCGAATACCAGGAGTGCGCGAGGGATTGTGTGCTGTGTCATGGCTCGGTGGAGCGTGGTTGTCTTCATTTGTTTCGGAAAGTGCAGGCCGTCTTCAGCCACTGTAGCGCAATCCTAGCTCAATTTTTGGACTACGTCGCGTGGGCTCCTGCTCCGGCTGTCCGGATTCTGCTGCAAACGACCGAATCGGCGAAATTCGGGTTTAGGAACAAACGCCAACGGGCTGTTGCCTCGCTGGGGTCTCACCTATGAAATTGCACAATGCCCACCCGTGCCGTCCCCGATACCACCTCTGCCGAAGCATGGGACGGCTACAACATCGGGAAACGGGTCTGCGTCGGAAGCGGCCCCGCGTGGAAAGACGTTCGGCTCTCCGTCTTCGAACTCCCGCACGTCGCGGAGACATTCATGATGCCGGCGGTCACCGAGCCGTTCATCGCCTGGGCGGCGTCCGGCGACGCGGAGTTTCATGAGCGCGAGGGCAACGAACCGTGGAAGCGCACGCGCGTCATGAAGGGCACATTGTTCGTCACCGCGGGCGGCGCTCCCTACGAAATGCGCTGGCGCTCGTTGAGCGCCGAACCCTTCGAGGCCGTGCTCGTCATCGTCGCCATGCCCATATTTAACGCAGCCTTGGACGAAGTTTTTGGCGCGAACGCGACGAATGCCCGACTCCGCGATGTATCCGGTTTTCATGACTCGCCCCTCACGGCACTGCTCCAACAGCTCCGCAAAGAGGCGGAGTCACGGACTGCGAGTCCCCTTTTTGTCCGCGGCATCGCTCAGGCCATCGCGATCCACCTTGCGCGCAACTACGCCGAAGTCCCTGAGATGACCAAAGGAGAAACGTCCGCCCTACCCGCTTTCAAACTACGACGCGTAACCGACTGGATGGCGGCACACATGGCTCGAGAGTTCAGCCTCCCTCGCCTGGCGGCGCAGGCCGGGATGAGCGAGTCGCACTTCAACCGCTCCTTCAAACGCGCGACGGGCCTGCCTCCCTCGCAGTATCACATCCGGCTGCGCATGGACGCCGCGCGCCGCCTTTTGCGCGAGACGGAGCGCAGCGTAATCGAGATCGGAAACGACGTCGGTTATTCAAACCCGAGCCATTTCGCCCGCGTCTTCCGCAAAGAGACCGGACTGACGCCGTCCGACTATCGGAAGCAAAAGTAGGCGGCGCGTTCTTCGCAGAATCTGAACAGGTCGAGCAGGACCGCCCGAGACGACACACCTTGCTGCGGTTATAGTGGCGACCATGAAAGCCAAACTTGCGTCAGTCATTGTGGGCCTTGCAGCTGCGACAAGCGGCTTCGCCGAGGTCTGGGACAAAACCTTTCCGCGAAGCGACCGCGTCGTCATTGAGAGAGTCTCCTTCAAGAACCGGGTGCTCATCACAGTCGTCGGGGACCTGTATCTCCCGAAGGACCTCGACCGAACCGAGCGCCACGCTGCGATTGTGGTGGGTCACCCCTTTGGCGGCGTCAAAGAGCAGACCTCCGGGCTGCACGCGCAGAAGCTCGCGGAAATGGGCTTCGTGACGCTCGCGTTCGACGCTTCGCACTATGGCGAGAGCGGCGGCGAACCACGCTACATCGAAGTGCCCTCGACCCGCGTGGAGGACTACAGTGCGGCGGTCGATTTTCTGAGCAATCATCCGCTGGTGGACCCGAAGAGGATCGGCGTGCTCGGCGTTTGCGGCGGTGGCGGCTACTCGATCAGCGCGGCGCAGATCGATCACCGGATCAAAGCCGTGGCGACCGTCAGCATGTATGACATGGGCCGCGCCCGCCGTCAGGGTCTGGGCGACACACTCTCCTACGAGCAACGAATGAAGACTCTCGACGAAATCGGCGAACAGCGCACCCGAGAGTTTCGGGGCGGAGCGCGTCGCGACATCGCCGCCATCCCTGAGGTCTTAAGCGACAAGGACACCCAAAACACACGGGAGTTTTTCGACTACTACCGCACGCCGCGGGGGCGCCATCCGCGGTCAACGACCTCGTATTCGTTCACGAGCCTTGCGCCGATGATGAACTTTTTCTCCTTCGCGCAGATCGAGACCATTTCGCCCCGTCCGGTTCTCATGATCGTCGGCGAGCGCGCCGTCTCGGCCTACTTCAGCGAAGAAGCCTACAGCAAGGCCGCGCAGCCAAAAGAACTCTTCGTGGTGCCGGGCGCATCGCACGTCGATCTGTATGACCGATCTGAATACATGGCCGTCTCGCTCGAAAAGCTGCGCACGTTCTTCACGCAGAATCTCGCCGCGCAGAACTGAACTGAGAACCGACGAAAACACCCACACCCGGTAAAAGCGGGCTCCAAGTTTCCTCGCCGCGGCTGAAGGAGGTCGTCGCCACCCAGGCGAGTTCGCTGGCGGAAGATGCGTTCGCGCAGATGATCGGTTTCATCCGCCGGCTCTCTGATAAATACCACGCTGCATTGCAGGCTGCGACGCCCGGACCGGAGCGCGGTCAGCCCTGCACCGGATGATGGATCGAGCGATGGACACGGCAACCGGAGTTCGAACCAGTTGCGGGCGCGGCTGCTCCGCCTGTTGCCATTTCGAGGTGGAAATCACGCCGGATGAAGCCGCGGTGCTCGCAGCCAGAATCCGCGATGATGGCCTTGATCGATCAGGCCCGGCTGACGGTTCAGGCCTACCGGTGCGGCGGTGGTGCCCGTCAGAGTGCTGCTGGCCGAAGTGCTGGTCAGTGCGGCGCTCGATGTGGCGGGCGGAAACAGGGCCTCATTGGCCCGACTGTTGAGCGATGCACTTGGCGAAAACCGGATACAGCCACCGCACGAGGCCCCGCGGGTCGGCACCTAGCAGTCGCTTTCGAGCCCCGCTCCACCACGAAACCGCTTACGCCGAACCCCTATCTGGGAGCGGCGGCGTTAGATCTTCACCACCACCACCCTGTTCTTGATGGCTTTGGGGTATTCGGGTTTGAGCGTCCGATTTCCTCATACGCCCAGAACAAACAACTCCTCTTTTCCGCCGCTCAAGTCCGAATCTCCTCCCTCTGGAGAGGGTAAAATTGGCGCCCCAGCGGGCGCCGCGACCGGTTTTAAGCGTGCGTTTTCAACGCTGCCGAACAGCCTCGGCCGTTCGATGTATCAGAGTTTTTATGGGTTCACGGAGATGCCGTTCAACATCACTCCCGACCCGCGCTTCCTCTACCTCAGCCCCACGCACCAGGAAGCGTTGCAGCATCTGAAATACGGCGTCGCGGAGAAGAAGGGCTTCATCGTGCTCGTCGGGGAGGTCGGCTGCGGCAAGACCACCCTCTGCCGCCGTTTCCTCAACGAACTCGATCCCGCCCACTACGACACCGCTCTCATCCTCAACCCGCGCGTCACCGAGACGCAGATGCTGAAGGCCATCCTCACCGAACTCGGCGAAACCAAACTCGCGCGCAGCCAGAACGACCTCGTCGCCCAGATGAACCGCATCCTGCTCGAACGCATCGAGCGCGGCCGCGACATCGTCCTGATCGTCGACGAAGCCCAGAACCTCAGCGTCGACGTCCTCGAACAGATCCGCCTCCTCTCCAACCTCGAAACCGACAAACAGAAACTCCTCCAAATCGTCCTCATGGGTCAGCCGGAATTGAAGGCCGTGCTCGCGCGCGACGAATTGCGCCAGCTCCGCCAGCGCATTCTGGTGCATTACGAGCTGCACCCGCTCTCGGCGACCGACGTGCATCATTACATCCAGCACCGGCTCAGTCTCGCCGGCGGCAAAGGCCGCCCGAGCTTCACGCGCTGGGCGTTGCGCGCCGTGCACCGCGCCAGCCGGGGAATTCCCCGCATCGTCAACAATCTCTGCGACAAATCCCTCCTCGCCGCCTTCATCCGCGACTCCGACGAAGTGAACTATTGGGACGTCCGCCGCGCCATCCGCGACACGGAAACGCTGACGAGCTGAACTCGACGGAGGACAGAAAACCGAGGACAGAGAACGGAAACCGCGACGACGGACGCCACGTATGCACATCAATCATTTCACCGATCTTCGCGTTTATCAGGCGTCGCGCACGCTTTCGCGGCAGTTGTTCAAACTTTCAGCAGAATGGCCCGCGGAGGAGCGCTTCGCCCTGGTCGGCCAAATCCGCCGCGCATCGCGCTCTGTCGGCGCGAATCTCGCTGAGGCGTGGGGGAAGCGCCGTTACGAAGCGCATTTTGTGAGCAAACTGACGGACGCTGATGGAGAAAACCACGAGACCGAACATTGGTTGATCAACGCGCACGACTGCGCCTACCTCAGCCAGGATCAGTTCAAGCAACTCGTCGTCGAAAAACAAGAGATCGGCCGCATGCTCGGCACGATGATCCTCAATCCCGGCCCCTTCCTCCTCCGCTAACCTCCGTCCTCCGTTCTCCGTTCTCCGTCCTCCGTTTTCATGAGTTTGATCAACGACGCCCTGAAGAAAGCGCAACGCCTCCGGCTCGAGCAGCAGGCCGCCGCCAGTGGCGACGCGCCCGCCGGCGAGATCCGCAAACGCGCCCGCCCCATGCGCGCGCAACTCCTCGCCCTCCTCATCGCCGGCGGCACCGTCCTCGTCGTCTTTTCCGTCATCATCACCGTCTATCTGCTCAACCGCGATTCCAACCTCACCTCCACACCCGCCCCGCGCGCGAACCCCGCCCCGATCGTCGACGCCTCCGCCCCCAGC
>JAEYYL010000220.1 GCA_023430825.1 Verrucomicrobiota bacterium
CCGCCGGCCTGCCCCGCGATCCGCTCCCCGGCAGCGCGACCGCCTTCGTCCCGCTTCGCCCGCGCACGCTCGCCGCGCTCGTCGCCGCGCCGTTCCTCCTGCTGCCGTTCTGGTGGCTCTGGCTCGCCGCCGCCCGCGCCCGCGCCACCGATCCGCTCCGTCCGCGCCGCGAAGCCCGCGCCCGCCTCGCCGCCACGCTCGCGAAACTCCGCACCACCGCCACCGGCTCTCAACCCTCAACTCTCAGCTCTCAACTTCTTCTGCAATGGCAGCACGACACCGCGCTGCTCTGGGAAATCCCCCACGCCGCACCGCCCGCCATCGCCCTCACCGATCCCGCCTGGAAACAACTCTGGCTCGAAGCCGACCGCGCGCTCTACAGCGCAAACGGCAAACTCCCCGCCGACTGGATCGCCCGCGCCGAAACTGCGCTCGCCGCCAAACGCATCCCGCCGTTCTCCGCCGCGCGTCTCTTCCTCCCGCGCAATCTCTTCCCCTTCGTCGCCACTCTCGCCCTCGCCACTCTCGCGTTCGCCTCCACCGTCGACGCCGCCGAAACCAACTCAGAACCCAAAACCCAAAACTCAAAACAGCCCGTCGCCGCCGACGCGGCGTCCGCCTATCGCAGCGGCGATTTCGCCGCCGCCGAAAAAACCTGGGCCGCCGCCCTCGCCGCCGCCCCCACCGACGCCGTCGCACGCCACAACCTCTCGCTCGCGCTCGCGCAGCAGGACCGCTGGGGCGAGGCCGCCGCGCAGGCCGCCGCCGCCTTCGTCCAAAACCCCTCCGACGACGCCGTCCGCTGGCAGCTCACGCTCGCCGCCGCCAAGGCCGGCTACGTTCCCGCGTCGCTCGCCAAATTCCTTCCGCCCGGCCCCGCGCAATCGCTCGCCCGCTTCGCCGCCCCCGCCACCTGGCAGTTCGTCCTGATTTTCGCCGCGCTGCTCGCCGCCGCGGCGCTCGGCCTCCTGCTCCACGGCGTTTATCGCACGCCCCGCCGCGCCCGCACGGTCGCCGCCCTCGCCTCGCTCGGCAGCGGCGCGCTCCTCGCGCTCCTCGCCTTCGCCAGCCTCCACGCCTACCAGTCCGCCGCCGATCCCCGCGCCGTGATCGCGTGGCGAGCCGGCACCTTGCGTTCGATTCCGACCGAAGCCGACAACACGCAGAAAACCACCGTGCTCCCCGCCGGCAGCGTCGCCCTCGCCGACGACGCCCCCTTCCTCGGCTGGACCCGCCTCACCTTCGACAACGGCCAGACCGGCTGGGTGCGGAAGGAAGAAATCGTGCCGCTGTGGAAGTAGGGAAAAGGACCAACCTCCAAGCTCCAGAGAATATCCAATTTCTAGATACCAACGCACCGCACCGTATTGGTGCTTCGGTTATTGAAGTTTCACTGGAGCTTGGATCTTGGTCCTTGGAGCTTCCGCGCTCCGCGCGGTCTTTCTCACCATCCGCGCCATCGACTCCTCGGGGTTGAGCGCCGTCACGTCGGCCACGTTCACCCACGCGAGTTCTTTCGACTCGCTCGTCACGACCAGCGGCTCGTCCGGGTCCGCCTCGATCATGAAACGAAGATCGTAGTGATAATGCCCCGGCTCGCTCTTCCGTTCTGGAATCCAGTGGCGGTCGACATCGAAAATCTCCGCCGTCACCGTCCGTAGCCGCGTCAACCCGCTTTCCTCCGCCGCCTCGCGCAACGCCACCGCGAGCAAATTCGGATCGCCATCCGCATGCCCGCCGAGCTGCAGCCATTTCTCCAGCTTGCGATGATGCGTCAGCAACGTCCGCGTGCGGCTCGGATCCACCACCCACGCCGAGCCCGTCAAATGTCCCGGCGCGCACGTCCGCAACAGGCAATCCTCATGCGTCTCCACGAAGCGGATCGTCTCCGCCACCATCGCCGCCTCGTGTCCCTCTTCGCACCGCGAACGGTGATCGCGAAGCAACCGCAAAACCTCAGCTCGATGCATCGTAACGGGAGTTGAATTCAAAAAATCGAATCACCTTTTTTGCGCCTTCTGCGCCTTTTTGCGTCCATTCCTCCGTCTCGTCACCGCGTCTCGAACCACTTCGACTCCGCCTTCGCCGCGGCCGCTTCGTCGATCTTCGGAAAAACCTCCGCCACTGTGTTCGCCACGCGAAACAGCTCCATGTTCGACGGCTTGAAAAAATTCTCCCGCTGCATCGTGTCGAACAGCGCCAGCAGGGGATCGTAAAATCCATCCTGGTTGAAGAACACGCACGGCTTCCTCACCACGTCGAGCTGCCGCAGCGTGAGGATTTCCATGATCTCCTCCAGTGTGCCGAAACCGCCCGGCAGCGCCACGAACGCATCCGCCCGCGCCTCCATCAGCAGCTTCCGCTCGCGCATCGTCACCACCGTCACCAGTTCGTCCGCCTCGTCGTAGGCGAGCTCGCGCACCTTCATGAACTCCGGGATCACGCCGACCACGCGCCCGCCGCCGAGCTTCACCGCGCGAGCGACCGCGCCCATCAATCCCGTTTTCCCGCCGCCATAAACAAGCCCCCACCCCCGCGCCACCATCTCGCCCCCGAACTCCGCCGCCGCCGCGGCATACTTCGGATCGAGCCGATCGCTGGACGAACAATAAACGCAAAGCAGCTTGGTCATAAACTTTAACCACGGATGAACACGGATGAACACGGATAGAAGCCTAGAATCGCATTTCCGAAATCCGTGTTTATCCGTGTGCATCCGTGGTTAAAAACCAAACCTACCGCGGCCGCCTCGCGCCGTCGCCGACCGGCCATCTGCACCTCGGCCACGCGCGCACGTTCTGGATCGCCCAGCAACGCGCCCGCGCCGCCGGCGGCACGCTCATCCTCCGCAACGACGACCTCGACTCCACCCGCTACCGCATGGATTTCGTCACCGCCATGCTCGAGGACCTCCGCTGGCTCGGCCTCGCGTGGAGCGAAGGCCCCGACGTCGGCGGCCCCCACGCGCCCTACAACCAGAGCGAACGCCGCGCCCACTACCGCGCCGCGCTCGCGAAACTCCATACCGCCCGCCTGATCTTTCCGTGCACGCACTCGCGCCGTGACGTCCTCGAAGCCGCCACCGCGCCGCACGCGGACGACGAACCCGTTTACCCGCCCGCCTTCCGCCCGCCCGTCGACGCCCCGCTCCCTCCGCTCGGCGACACGATCTCGGTCAACTGGCGTTTTCGCGTCCCCGACGGCGAAACGATCGCGTTCGCCGACGCCCGCTTCGGCCAACAACACGCCGTCGCCGGCCGCGACTTCGGCGACTTCCTCGTGTGGCGCAAAGACGACGTCCCCAGTTATCAACTCGCGTGCGCCGTCGACGACGCCGCGATGCAGATCACCGAAGTCGTCCGCGGCGCCGACCTCATCAAATCCACCTTCCGCCAACTCCTCCTCTTCCGCGCACTCGGCCACGCCGCACCCCAGTATTATCACTGCCCGCTGATGACCGACGACAAAGGCGAACGCCTCGCCAAGCGCCACGACGCCCTCAGCCTCCGCACCCTCCGCGACCGCGGCACCCGCCCCGCGGAAATCGTCGATCGGTTCGCCCGCGAATCACCCGAATAATCGCGAATGAAAACTCGTCTTGTTCGCGACGATTCGCGTCATTCGCGGGCGGTTTCATTTCCATGATCCGAATCGGCATCCTCAACATCTCCGATCGCGCCAGTGCCGGCATCTACGCCGACGAACCCGGCCAGGCCTGCCTCGCGCTCCTGCGCGAATGGCTCACGACGCCCTTCGAGCCCGATTACAAAATCATCCCCGACGAGCAGCCCGTCATCGCCGCCGAACTCCGCCGCATGGCCGACGAAGCGCAGTGCGCGCTCGTCGTCACGACCGGCGGCACCGGGCCCGCGCCGCGCGACGTCACGCCCGAAGCCACGCGCGCCGTCCTCGACAAGGAACTCCCCGGCTTTGGCGAACTCATGCGCGCGACCTCGCTCCGCTACGTGCCCACCGCGATTCTCTCACGCCAGACCGCGGGCGTCCGCGGACGCACGTTGATCGTGAATCTTCCGGGCCGCCCAAAAGCCATCCGCGAAAACCTCGAAGCCGTCTTCCCCGCGATCCCGTATTGCATCGACCTCATCGGCGGCCCGCGCCTCGAAACCAACGAGGCCGCGATGAAAGCCTTCCGCCCGAAACCCTGAGCGATCCCGGGAGAAGAACGGACGTCCCCGTCCGTTTCCGGCTGTGAGCGGGGCTTTACGCCCCGACAAAACGCCGCGCCCACCAAAACCAGTTTGCAAATCACCGGCGCTGCGTCGTGCTCCCGCTTGCATGGACGCGAACGATCCGCCCGCTCTTCCTCCCCCAGAGCTCGCCGCCGATCCCGCCCCCGGTCCTACGGTTTCTCCAGCCTCGCCCCTGCTGCCCACGGCCGAGCCGCCCGCCGCGTTTACCTTTCACGGCAGCGCCCGCGAATACTTTCGTATCTGGATCGTAAATACGTTCCTCACGCTGATCACGCTCGGCGTGTTTTCCGCGTGGGCGAAGGTCCGCAAGCGTCGCTATCTCCGCGGCAACACCGAACTCCTCGGCCACCGCTTCGACTACACCGCCGACCCGCGGCGCCTGCTGATCGGCAATGTCATCGTCGTCGCGCTCTTTCTCGCTTACGCACTCTTCGGTGCCGTTTACCCGGCCGTGCGCCTCCTCGCGCTCGCCCTCGGCCTGATCTTTTTGCCGTGGATCATCGTCCGCTCCCTCGCCTTCAACGCCCACCACACGATGTGGCGCGGCCTGCGCTTCCGCTTTCACCCGAGCCTGAGCGCGGCGGTCATGGTTTACCTGCTGAAACCGCTGCTCGTTCCCTTGACGCTCGGCTTCTACTACCCCGCCTGGGCTCGCGCCGCGGCCGAATTCCGCGTGAGCCGCCACCGGCTCGGCACCGCCTACTTCCGTTTCCAGGTCAATCGCGGTCCGTTCTACCGCGCCTACCTCGCCGCCGGCGGCATCGTCTTCATCGGCCTTCTGATGCTCGGACTTTTTTCGCAATGGCAGGTCACGCGCAACGCCGGCCACGTTCCCACCACCACGCAGCTCCTCCCCGCCTTGCTCGTTTACGCTGCGATGCTCTTCCTCGCCAAACACTACGCGTTCGCGCGCTTGTTCAATCCCATCTGGAACGGCACGCGACTCGACGACCGCCGCTTCAAGGCCACCCTCCGCAGCTCCCGCTGGCTCGGCCTGCAAATCACCAATCTCGGCGCCATCCTGGTCTCGTGTGGCCTCCTTTATCCGTGGGCCGCCATCCGCACGACGCGTTACGCGCTGAGCTGCCTCGTCCTCGAATCGCCGGGCTCGCTCGACTCGATCTCGCGCATGGGCCACGGCCGCGGTAGTGCCGTCGGCGATACGGCCGCGGAATTCGCCGGCGTCGATTTCGGCTTATGATCACGCTGCCCGCCCGCTATTGCGACGGCGACGTCCTCCGCTCGCACGCCGTCGAACTCCACCTCCTCCCCGACGGCAGTTTTCAGGTGTTGGGCGAGCAACTCGATCGCCACGTCCCGCGCGCCAGCGCCAGGATCTCCGACCGCCTCGGATCGCTGCCTCGCTTCATCCGGATCGGTGGCGGCGGCGTGGTCGAACTCCCGGACGGACCGGAGTTCAACACCTGGATCGAATCCACCGGCCCGCGCCCCGCCTCCGCGCTCGCACTCCACTGGCTCGAATCGCGCGCGCTTGCCGCCGTCATCGCCACCGTGCTGGTTGTCGCTGCCGCCGGCATGGGTTTCTGGCAGGGCCTGCCCTGGCTCGCCCATCGTGGCGCACACGCCGTCTCGCCCGAAATCGAACAGCAGGCCGGCCGCGCCGCTTTTGCGATCTTCGCCCAGTCCTTCGGCCGCACCCAACTCTCGTTCAACGATCAGATGCACGTTCGCCGCGCGCTCGAGAAACTCACCGCCGCGGACCCGCCGCATGTCGCGCCCACGCTCCACTTTCTCCAGATGGGCACGCCCAACGCCTTCGCGCTTCCCGGCGGCATCCTGATCGTTACCGATGAACTCTATCACCTCGCCGCCAACGACGACGAGATCGCCGCGGTGCTCGCCCACGAACTCGGCCACGTCGAAAAACGCCACGGCCTCCAAAGCGTTCTCCGCAACAGCACCGCGCTCATCCTCGTCAGCACGCTCACCGGCGATCTCTCCACCCTCTCCTCGTTTTCCGCGACCCTTCCCTTCCTCCTTCTTCAATTCGGCTACGCCCGCGAATTCGAACGCGAAGCCGACGCCTTCGCCGCGCAACTGCTCGCCAAAGCCGGGATCGATCCTGTTCACCTCGCGCGGATCCTCGAGCGCCTCGACGAAAGCCGTCCCTCCGACGGCGCCGATTTCAGCTACCTCAGCACGCATCCCCCCACCGCCGAACGCCTCGACGCCCTCCGCGCCCCTCCCCTCGCGCCTCCGCCTCCTCCGCCCTGACTCACCCCCGACGTTTGTCATATAATGGATGACAAATTCTCCGAGCGTGGCGCAAGGCCAGCGTCAATCGCGAGATCATCCGCCTCGTCGCCGGAGTTGAAATCCCCCTCCGCTTGCGGCTTGTTACAAACCTCGCGATGACGACCTACGTTTACGAAACGATTCCCATGATCCCCGGTGTCGAACCGCGGCGTTTCGAAGTGCGCCAGTCGATGAAGGACGCGCCGCTCACCACCGATCCCGTCACCGGCGAACCCGTCCGCCGCGTCATCACCGGCGGCTACGGCCTCATGGCGCAAAAATCCTCCGCTCCCCCCGCCCCCACCGCCGCCCGCGGCTGCGCACCCGGCTGCGCCTGCCACCGCTGACCTCATCCATCACCTCGACGAACCAAACGCTCGGGACACCGAGAACACCGAGCTCCGATACAGCGCTCACCGAGCATCATACTTGATGCAAACCCGAGCTCTCATCGCCGGGAGAGCATTCGTCTGCCGGAAAAGCCTCCCAACACCTCGCGGCCTCCAGCTTCCTCTGTGTCGGCGCTCCGTGTCTTCGGTGTCCCAAGGCCCGCTTGAATTGGGTATAATTTATCGAAGCTAAACGTGTCGAATACCGCGGCTGGCCGCCGCTCTCGACAGGCCGTCTCGCTCGCCCGCCCGCGACTACAACTCCGTATATTTGTCCGCGCGCCCGCGCGCCTTCTCGACCGGATACTTCTTCGCGTTGGCCGCCATCTTCGTCTCGATCGCCGCCGCGAGATCGAGCCCGCTGACGTTCGCGAACTCGAGCGAATAGATCACGATGTCCGCCAGCTCCTCGGCGATCTTCGCACGTTTCGCCGGATCCGCGGCTACTTCGCGCGACGCTTCGGGCGTCGTCCAGAGAAAGTGTTCCATCAGCTCCGCCGCTTCCGCTGCGAGCGCCATGCTGAGATTCTTCGGCGCGTGGAACTGTTCCCAGTCCCGCTCGCGCGCGAAGGCCAGCACGCGCGCCTTCAACTCAGCCATCGTCGCAGTCGCGTCCGTCAGCGAATTCATCCTCCGAGAGGACGAATAACCCCGGACGATGACGAAACAATTTTCACCCGCCCTCCGCCCCCGCTCTCCGTCCTCCGACCTCTGTCCTCCGTCCTCTGTCCTCTGCCCTCTGCCCTCCGCCAAACCGCACACCGTCACGCAATCTTCACACGCACAGAAAAATTCCATCTTGGCACGCCGGCTGCAATGTGCAGCGTGACTCTTGTTCCAATGATCGCTACGCAAAAACATCTCCGCGGCTCCGCCGGCACTTCGTTTACGAAGGCCGTCGTGTGCTTTTGCCGCGTCCAGATGCGTCCGGTCTCCCAAAATTGGAGCAAACAGCATCAGACCGGCCCGGGCTCTCAGGCCTAAACCCTCCGTTTAACGGACCCAGTTTAGAACAACCACCTGAAGCCCGGAGGCCACAAGCCCCGAGGGGCCTTGCCCATTCCCACCCATCCCAACTTTTCCATTTTTCCCGCTTTTCCCATGCATACGATCATCCAACCCAGCCGTCCCGCCAGTCGCCACCGCCGCCCGGCCGCAGCGTCGTCCGCCACGTCGACGTTCCGCCAGCCGAGCTACGACTGCCGCGAGCACCCGGAGGCCGTGAAACTCACGGTCTATATCCCGGGCGTCGAGGCGACCGGCGTGGAGATCGAAGCGCGCGGCCCCGACCTCGTCGTCACCGCCCGCAAGACTCATTTCGTGCGCGTGAACTGGCAGGCGCTGCACCTGGAAACCGCCCAGCGCGATTACCAGCTCCGCCTGCGGCTCGGACACGGCATCGACTACCCGGCGCTGCACGCCGAGATCAACGAAGGCGTGCTCACCGTCGTGTTGCCGAAGCGTCACTCCGCCGAGGATCACCTCCTCGCACGTCGCGTAGCGTAGGCGAAGGGGAGCGCGTCGGCTGCGGCTCCGCGCTCTCCTCTCGCCCCGCGTTTTCTCCCGCATCCTCGCGGCGGCCGCTCGTCGGCCGCCGCTTGCTAAAACTTTTTGAATCCGAGTTCCGACTCACGAGTTACATTTCAAAGACCTTTTAAATTTCACTAAGGTTGTTGGCACAACGATCCGATTTGAAGGTCACCTAACCCCATCATGCCATTCCCCGTTCCATATCACGATACGCAGCCTGAACAGGCTCCGGCGGCGATTGTGCGGGTTTTGAATCGCGAAGACATTCAGTGGAATCGTCCCCTTTTCAGAGCCCCACCGCTTAACGTCGTTCCTCCGGTCAAAGACATCGCCGACCTCGTCCGCTCTGTCCGCAAACCCGACGCGATCCTCGGTTAAACGCCGCGTAGTTCCCGCAGCCCTACAGCTTTTCCCGCGGCACCGTCCATTCGGTGCCGCTTTTTTTGCGCCCCTTCACCGTTCCGGCACCAGCCACTCCACCGTCGATCCGCCGCCCGGCGCCTGCGCCAGCCGATCCGCCAGCGTCGCGAGCATCGGTTCGGCCACCTTCTCGTAGTGCCACGGTGGATTCACGACCAGCAGCCCGCAGCCGCGCAGCTTGATGTCCGCCTGCTCGCCCGCGATCGTCAGCTCGAACACCGCCGTCGGCGGCAGCGCCATCGCGCGCAATTCTCCGAAAAACGCCGCCAACCGCGCCCGCTCCGTCAGCGGATACCACACCGCGAACACCCCGCCCGCCAGCCGCGCCAGGCCCTCGCGCAACGCCGTCGCCACGTTCGCAAACTCGTCCACGCTCTCGAACGGCGGATCGATCAACACCAGCGCCCGCCGCTCCGCCGGCGGCAGCATCGCGCGCACGCCGACGTAGCCGTCGATCGCCTGCACCGTTGTCCGCGGCGAAAACCGAAACTCCTCCGCCAGCGCTGTCGCTTCCTCCGGATGCTTCTCGCAGATCCCCAGCCGGTCCTGCGGGCGCGCGAGCAACCGCACCAGCCACGGCGAGCCCGGGTAAAACCGGAGCGTTGCCTCCGCGTTTCCCCGATCGCGGTCGAATTGCCTCACCAGCCCGACATACTCCGCCAGTGCCGCCGGCAACTCTTCCGCGCCCCACAACCGCCCGATGCCGTCCGGCCACTCCGGCTGCCGCTCGCGCGAATCCCCGCGTGCCGCCACCTGCAAATCATAGCTCCCGCGGCCCGCATGCGTATCCAGAAAAAGCACACCTTTCTCCTTCCGCTGCAGCGCGCGCACCAGCTGCACGAGTAGCGCGTGCTTCATCACGTCCGCGAAATTCCCGGCGTGATACTGATGCCGATAGTTCATCCGTGACGCCTCACTCCGCCGCCGCGACCGGCACCTTCACCACCGTCTTGCGCACCAGCGTGTGCGACATCCCTCCGCCCAGACCCGGCATGTGCACGTCCGCTGGATAAAACACCGCCACGTCGCCCTCTCCGAGGTGAATCCGCGACGCCTCCGCCGCATCCGCGTGCACGATCAGGTCGCGCTCCGGCTGATACGCCTCTTTCTCCACCGCGCGCGCCAAATCGATCAGCTCCATCCACTCACCGCCTTCCACGATCACCTGCACGTCGATGAACTTCCGGTGCGATTCGAAAAACCCCTCCGCCCGCTCCTTCGTGCGATAAGCCTGCTCCAGCGCAAACATCCCCCCGCCGAGTTCGATCCGCTGCGTTTCGCCCAGCGCCACTCCGCGGATGCGAGCCGACGCCGCCGATCCGGCGCGAAACACCTCATCCAGATAAGCGAATGCCGCGGCGAATTTCTCCGCCGGCAAAGCCTGCGCCCGCACCGTTGCCATCGATCCGATCAAAGCCATGCCGGACTGCACCGGCGCCCGCCATCGCTGGCAAGCGCCGAACGATTCGCTTGCGCCCGCCGCGCGGCTGCATCTGTTGCGCACCGCATGAAACCCCTCCCCTTGTTTCTCCTCGCCGTCGCCACCTTGACGGCCCCCGCCGCCCTCCGCGCCGCCGACTTCGAAGGCCAGGTCCGCATGAAAATGAGCGCCCCCCGCGGCGCCGGCCACGAGATCCAGTATCGCGTGAAACCCGGCTTCGTCCGGACCGAGCTCGAAGCCTCCGGTCAGCAAACCGCCATGATCATGGATCTCGCCAAAAAGGAGATGCTCATCCTCATGCCCGCGCAGAAAATGTATATGGTGCAGAGCCTCGACTCCGTGGCCGCCGTCGCCAACGACGCCGCGGGCGGCGACGAGTTCACCTTCGAGAAAACCGGCGAAACCGCCGAGATCCTCGGCTACGACTGCGTCAAATACGTTTCGAAAAACAAGGAGCTCACCAGCGACATCTGGGTCACCGAGGAACTCGGCCGCTTCGCGGGCCTCGGCGCCAACGCCAATCCGATGCCCGGCATGGGCGGCCGCCAAAAGGCTTCCCCCACCGCCGCCTGGGAAAAAGCGCTCGCCGGCAAAAACTTTTTCCCGCTACGCGTCATCTCGCGCAACGCCAAGGGCGAGGAGCAATTCCGTCTCGAGACGCTCGCCGTCGAAAAAGGCGCGCAACCCGCCGCCCTCTTCGCCGCTCCCGCCGACTACCAACGGCTCGACCTCGGCAATATGATGAAGGGCTTCGGCCTCCCCGGAAAACGCTGACCGCCCCGCCGCTTCGACGCTGGCCACTCCTGCCCCTGGAGGGCCAAGCTCCGCGCGGCCTCCCCCGAGACCCAAAAAGTAGGGCGGGCTTCAGCCCGCCCTCTGCCACACTACAGCACCTGCGCCAGCGCCTCGCGCCCGGCCAGCGTCGCCACCACCACCCGATACACGCCGTTCGACCACGACGCCGTCGTGACCTCGCCCCTCTCCGCAAACACCGGCCCCGACCGCGCCGGCAACTCCGGAAAATCCTCGTTTCGCCCGACGTAGCAGTGAAACCAAGTGCCGTTGCGCTCGAAACACACCTCGAGCACCGGCCGCTGGTCCAGCCACACCGTGCGGCAGCCCGTGCGTTCCAGCTCCTCGAAATTCACCGGCAGCGCCCGCGTCAACCGCATCGCTGGATCCGTCATCGCCACCTGCAGCGACGCCAGCGCTGCGCCATGCCCGCCATGCGGCCTCCTTTCCCCCACCTCCTCCAATGCAAACCGCGCGAGCGGATCGGTCGTCATTGCCGCCACCGCCGGCACGCCGGGCGACGCCCCATCCGTCGTCTTGCGCCAGACCCTCGCACCGCCGATCGCTACCGCCACCGCGGCCGCCGCAGCCAGCCACATCGGTTGACGCCACCATGCGCGCCCCGCGCCGCTCACCCGACCGCCCGCCAAAATCACGTCGCGCAATCCCACCGGCGGCGGAATCGCCGACAGCTTCGCCGACACCACCGTCGTATGCGCCTGCTCGCGCGCGAACCACGCCGCCAACGCCGGGTCCGCCTGCGCCTGCTTCAACGCCTCCGCGAACATCGCGTCGCCCGCATCGCGCCCGCTGCTGCGATAGCCGCTCAGGATGAATTTCGCCTCTTCGTTCGTCATGCTTGTGTCCTCCCCACCGCCCCCGTGAACGGCACCACTTTCGCCCGCGACGCGCTTTCCTCCCGCCCCAGCACACCCCGCAATTGCGCTTTCCCGCGCGACAACCGCGACATCACCGTGCCGATCGGCACCTCCAGCATGTCCGCGATTTCCTGATACGACAGATCGTCCAGGTAAAACAACGTCAGCGGCACCCGAAACACCTCGTCCACGTTCTGCAACGCCGCCACCACCGCCGCCGCGTCCATGCGCGCGACGCGGTCCACGTCCTCCGCCGTCACCTCCGCCTCTCCCGGCGGCAGATCCTCCAGCGACGACGCCCGCGCGTCCCGCCGCCTGCCCCGCAAAAACTCGCGATACAGCGTCGTGAACAACCACGCCTTCGCCTTCGCCGCCTCGCGCAACCCATGTCCTTTCGTCGCCCAGATGAAAAACGTCTGCTGCACGAGATCCCCCGCGTCCGCTGGCTTCTTCGCGAGACTCAGCGCGAAGCGATACAGCGGGGCGTAGTGCGCATCCACCAATTGCGTAAAGACGTCGGAACTCATGCAGGTTCTCCTACGAGCGCCGCGCGCCGTCGTTTATTCCCGCGAAACCGGTGAAGCCCGACCTCCCGGCGGGCCGTGTCCCGCGTCCGCTCACTCGAACAACGGCACCAGTTTCATCGCGATCACATCGACGAGCCCCTTGTCCGTCAGTCGCAGCTCCGGAATCACTGACAGCGGCAGCAGGTTGAACCCCATGTAAGGCACCTTGCAGCCCA
Source organism: Verrucomicrobiota bacterium (assembly GCA_023430825.1). GTDB lineage: Bacteria > Verrucomicrobiota > Verrucomicrobiia > Opitutales > Opitutaceae > Opitutus. Next base: position 12,660 of record JAEYYL010000220.1, read on the forward strand.
GCTTCCGCCACGCGCGTTTCAACGCCGTCGTTTCCTTCGCGACCACCGTCGCCCGCTTGTCCGACAACAACCCCGCCACCGGCAACGCCACGCTCGCGAGCACTTTCCCGCCGCGCACCACACACACGCCGCCGCGCAATTTCTTCACCGTCGCCAGCGCGAGCTGCAGGTCCTTTTCGTTCGTCCCAGCGAGCACGATGTTGTGCGCATCGTGACCCACGCTGCTCGCCACCGCGCCGTCGCGCAGCCCGAAATCGCGCAACAACCCGTGCGCCACCGCGCCGTTCTTCCCGTGACGCTCGACCACCGTGAGAAAACACATCCCGTGCTCCGCGAAATGCTCCGCCCAGCTCTTCCCCGGCGCGAGCGCCACGCGATCCCGCGCCGTCACGATCCCCGGCGGCACCACGCGAATCACGTTCGCCGTCGCTTCCTTCGCCGGCAGCGCCGGCGTCAGCTTCACGCGCGCCGGCAGCTTCACCGTGCGATACGCCGCCGCCGGATAACGATAGCGTTTGCTCAGCGCCCGCTCGAGCAGCGGCGTGATCCGCTTCCGCTCGACCATCAGCTCGCCGCCATACCACGTGTTCTGCACCTCGAGCGCGTCGTTCAACAACACGAGATCCGCGCGACGCGCCGGCCCGAGCCCGCCGAACTCGCCGTCCTTCGCATAACGCGTCGCCGGATGCAGCGAGCCGAGGCTCCACGCCGTCGTCGTCTTCAGCCCCGCGGCCACCGCCTGCCGCACCACCCAGTCCATGCCGAACAAGAAAAGGTCGTCCGCGTCGCGGTCATCCGTGCACACGCAAACCCGCTTCGGATTCGCCCCGAGCTCGGTCACCGCCTTGATCGCCTGCGGCAGCGAATGCCACGGCGTCTGCGGATTTCCCCCGCGCAGGAAAATCCACACGCCCGCCTCCAGGAAATCGTTCGCGATCTCCCGATCGATCGCCTCGTGCGTATCCGTGATCCCACTCGCCGCGCCCGCCGCGACGAACTCCCGCCCGTAAATGTGTCCGCACACCGGCCGCCCGCGCTTCAACGCCTCCGCCAAAATCGCATGACTCCGCGCATCGCCCAACGCCACCGACACGTAATCCATCTTCTCGCCCAACGCCGCCGCTTCCGGCCAGCGATCGAAAATCCCCCCGATCTTCTCCGGCGTCAGATCGCCGCCCGCCGTTTCGAGTTCCGCATTCGTCGCCGGCACCGTGCTCGGCACCGTCAGATAAATCGACAGCGGCGCCTGCCGCGCGTCCTCCAGCATCCACTCGATCCCCGCCACGTCGCACACGTTGCCGATCTCGTGGCTGTCGCAAAACACCGTCGTCGTGCCGTTCAACAGCGCCGCCTCCGCAAACGCGCACGCCGTCATCATGCTGCTCTCGATGTGCACGTGCGGATCGACCAGCCCCGGCGCCACGATCCCACCCCGCGCGTCGTAGATTTTCGCCGCGCCGAGTTTCGCCTTCTTGAACGTCCCCGCCGGCCGCACGGCGGCGATCCGGCCGCCCTTGATCCAGATTTCCTGCGCCCGATGAATCCGCTCCGTGTAGGTCGACAGCACGCGCGCGCCCGTGATTACCAGATCCGGCGCCTCCCGTCCCATCGCCACGGCGGCCAGCGAACGGGTCATCGTATGAAGTGGGGCGACGGAGAAGCGTGTGATCATGCCCCCACTAGAAACAATCCCGCCCGCAGCGAAAGCGCGTTTTCACGCCCCCACCCAACTCCTTACGCGCCCTCGCCCACCAGACCGCGCCGCCGCCGCGCCACCCACAACCCGTGCTTCGGCGCCGCCACCAGCGTCACCACGAAGATCAGCGCCTGCAGCAGCACGATGCACGCCCCCGTCGACGCGTTGATGAAAAAGCTCAGGTAAACGCCCGCGAAACTCGAAAACACCGCGCTCGCGACCGCGATCCCCAGCATCCGCCCAAAACGATCCGTCAGCAAAAAGCCGATACACCCGGGCGTCACCAGCATCGCAATCACCAGGATGATCCCCACCGCCTTCAACGACACCACGATCGTTACCGCCAGCAGCGACAGCAGCAGATAATACAACATCCCCGTCCGCAGCCCGATCGTCCGCGCATGCGCCGCGTCGAAACAGAACAGCAGCAGATCTCGCCGCAGCGCCAGCACCACCGCGAGCGTCACCCCGCCAACGATCAGCGTGTCGCGCAGATCCCCCGCCGCCAGCCCGAGGATGTTGCCAAATAGAATATGATCCAGATGCAGGTCGCTCGGGACTTTCGTGAACAGCACCAGCCCGAACGCGAACATCCCCGTGAACACCACGCCCATCACCGTATCCTCCTTCACGCGGCTGTTCGCTTTCACATAACCGGTCAGCACCGCGCACAACAACCCCGACGCCACCGCGCCGATCGCCAGCGGAATGCCGATCGCATACGCGATCACGATCCCCGGCAGCACCGCGTGCGAAATCGCATCGCCCATCAGCGACCAGCCTTTCAACACGAGAAAACACGACAGCACCGCGCACACCGCACCGATCGCGACGCCCACGATCATCGCCTCGACCATGAACGGATACTGAAACGGCTCGAGCAATCCGTTCATGACCGCTCCCCTCCGTGGCTCTGCGCGTGAGCGCAGGGACCGTTGTCCTTCGGATGACCGCACGCCTTCACGACGCTCCTCCTTCCATCGCCGCCGCCCGCTGCCGCGCCCGCGCCGCCCGCATCCCATGCTTCGGCGCCCACACCAATGCGATCACGAACAACGCACTTTGCAGCGTCACGATGCAACCGCCCGTCGACCCGTCGAAGAAGTAGCTCGCATACGCCCCGACCAGCGACGTCCCCGCGCCCATCGCCACCGCGATCCCGATCATCCGCCCAAAACGATCCGTCAACAAATACGCCGTCGCCCCCGGCGTCACCAGCATCGCCACCACCAGCACCGCGCCCACCGTCTGCAACGCCGCCACCGCCGTCGCCGATAGCAGCGTGAGCAGCAGCCCGTGCAGCACCGTCGTGTTCAACCCCAGCGCCCGCGCCTGGTTCGGATCGAAGCAGAACAGCAGCAAATCACGCCACTTCACGCCGAGCACCACGAGCGTCACCGCCGAGATCAGCAAGACCTGCACGATATCCGCATCCGAAATCCCTAAAATATTTCCGAACACGATCGACTTCAGGTCCACCTGGCTCGGATACAGCGAAATCAAAAACAACCCGAACGCGAAGAACGCCGTGAACACGACGCCGATCACCGCGTCCTCGCGGAGCCGCGTCTTGGTTTTCACGAATCCCATCCCCGCCGCCGCCAGCAGTCCCGTCAGAAACGCTCCCGCCGCGAACGGCCACCCGATGTAATATGCGATCGCCACGCCCGGCACGACCGAGTGCGACAGCGCATCGCCCATCAGCGACCACCCCCGCAGCGTGATGAAACACGACAGAAACGCGCACACGCCTCCGACCACGCCACTCACCAGAATGGCCTTCAGCATGTAGTCATACTGCAACGGCGTGAGCAGCGTCTCGATCATGACGGGCAATCGTGAAATCGGGCACCGGTCATCTGAAATCGAAAATCGTCCAACCGCCCTCGCGCGCCCGGGCCTTTCAAATTTCCCAATGCCCGATTCCCGATGCCCGATTTCAAGATTTCCCCCCGCACCTTCACACGTCTTCCTCCCCCTCCGCCCGCTTCTTCACCACATCCTCACGCCCGCGGCGCTCGCTGTATTCCACGTGGCCGCCCTTGCCAAACACCAGCGGACGCTCGTCGTCCGTGAGCAGCGTGACCGCCCGGCCGTCGTGTTTCTGCACCGTCGATTCGCCAAACCGGAAATGCCGCAACACGCCACCGAACGCCGCCAGCAAATTTTCCTCGTTGAACACTTCGCTCGTCGCACCCGCCGCCACCACCGTGCGCTTGATCAACACCACCTGATCGCAGAACTCCGGCACCGATCCGAGATTGTGCGTCGACACGAGCATCACGTGACCTTCCTCGCGCAGTTCCTTCAGCAGCGCGATGATCGCCATCTCCGTGTTCACATCCACGCCCGTGAACGGCTCGTCCAGCAGGATCACGCGTCCACGCTGCGCCAGTGCACGCGCCAGAAACACCCGTTTGCGCTGCCCGCCCGACAACTCGCCGATCTGCCGCTCGCGAAACTCCAGCATCCCCACGCGCTTCAAGCTCTCCTCCGCAATCCGCCGATCCTCCGCCCGCGGAATCCGCAGGAAATTCATGTAGCCGTAACGCCCCATCAACACCACATCCCACACGCTCACCGGAAAACTCCAATCTACCTCCTCCGCCTGCGGCACGTAAGCCACCAGGTTTTCCTTCAACGCCGCCTTCACCGCGCGCCCGCCGATCCGCACCGCGCCGACCGTCGGCCGCACCAAGCCCATGATCGCCTTGAACAGCGTCGACTTCCCACTGCCGTTCACACCGACGAGCGCACAAATCGTCCCGCCCTTCAGCGAAAACGACGCATCGCGCAGCCCGACGTGACCGTTCGGATAGCTCACGGTCACACGGTCGACGACCAGCTCGAGCGTTTCCTGCGTTTCAGTCTTCATCGGTTCAAAAGGTAGGAGCCTGCTTGCAGGCGATAAGACGCTTTCGGCCGTGGCTCGCTGCGTGAGCAGCGGGATCACTCCCCGCGAAATCCTTTCACGATCGTCCGCGCGTTATACTCCATCAGCTTCAAATACGTCGGCGCCGGCCCGTTCGCCGCCGTCAGCGAATCGACATACAGCACCCCGCCATAGCGGACGCCGGTTTCCTTCGCCACCTGCCGCGCCGGCTTGTCGCTCACTGTGCTCTCGCTGAAGACCACCGGTATCCGGTTTTTGCGCACGCCATCGATCACCTTCTGCACCTGCTGCGGCGTCCCCTGCTGGTCCGCGTTCACCGCCCACAGGAACAGCTGCTTCATCCCGAAATTCTCCGCGAGATACGGAAACGCCCCCTCACTCGTCACCAGCCAGCGCCGCTCCACCGGAATCTGCTCCAGCTCCGTCCGCACCATTTCCTCGAGCGCCACGAACTTCGCCTCATACGCCTTCGCATTCGCGTTGTAGGTGTCCGCATTCGCCGGATCGAGCTCGACCAGCGCCTTGCGAATGTTCTCCACGTAGATCGTCGCGTTCTTCGGCGACATCCACGCATGCGGGTTCGGCTTCCCCGTGTAAGGCCCCTCTTCGATGCCGAGCGGCGCAATTCCTTCCGTCAGCACCACACCCGGCACGTTGCGCAGATTCCGAAAAAACCGCTCGAACCAGCGCTCGAGATTCAACCCGTTCCACAGCACCAGATCGGCCTTCTGCGCCTTCACGATGTCCTGCGGCGTCGGCTCGTAACCGTGAATCTCCGCCCCCGGCTTCGTGATCGATTCCACGATCGCCGCGTCGCCCGCGACGTTCTGCGCCATGTCCTGGATGATCGTGAATGTCGTCACGATCCGCTTCTTCTGCGCCAGCGCCTGCACCGGCAGCAGCAGCACCAGCAGCGCAAGCCCCCACCCCATCATTTTGGTCGATCCCCGTCTTGTGTTCATAAATTTCAAAACCGCCGCGACACCCCGCTGAACACCGCGACGTCGGTCGCCGCGCTCGATAACCCGAGGTTCACGCCCGCGTCGAATTGCACATGCGGCCCAAACCGTCGCGTCAGCCCGCAATTGAACGTCGCCACATGCGAACCGTCGCCCGCCGACAACGTCAGTTCCACGAACCCGCCGAGATTCTCCGTGATATCCCGCCCCGCCGTGATCGTGTTGCTCCACACCGCGCGATGCGATCCCGCGTCCGTATAAACCGCCTCCAACGAGGTCATCGCCGCTCCCTCCCAGCCGCCGCCAAGCGTGAACGCCACCGGCAGCGTCAGCGCGCCCTCGACTTTCCCATTGCTCATCCCGTCGTCCGCCGTCGGCAGTTTCAAATCGGCCATCAGGCCCCACGCCGTGTCGCCGCCATCGTTGCCCGAAAAATTCCACTTCGCCCGCAACATCATGTCGCCGAACCCCGAGCGCTTCATGCGCGGACCGCCACCCGCCGGCGTTGCCACCTCCCGCCGGAACGGCGTCACAAAAATCCCCGCCTCGAAATTCGCCGTCACCCCGAACCGCAGATTGAACGGCGCCGCCTCCCACTCCGTCACGCGGCCCCCGCCTGCGTCGTCCCGCGCATAATTGGCGAAATCCATCTCGATCTGCACATGCCCCGGATCGACCGTGAACGGACTCTCCGTCGCGTCCGGCCGGTCCGTCGTCATCTCGCGCAGCTCCGCCTCCGGCACCGGCCGCGCCCACGAATAACCCCGCTTGTCCACGGCCGCCGCCTCCGCGACGACGGCGAAACTTCCCAGCGCACCCACCATTCCGAGACTCGCGACGAAGGCTTTCATTGGCCGGTCAGGCAAAACGGTTATTTTGATTAGTCAAAATAAAAACTCTGGTTGCCTCAAACACACCGCCGCCCCACGTTCGCCCGATGCCGTCGATCACGGTCGAAAACTACCTCAAGCACATCCTGCTGCTCTCGGAGGAAACCGACGGCCTCGTGTCGATGGGCGCCCTTGCCGCCTCGCTCGACGTCGTCCCCGGCACCGTCACCACCATGGTGAAATCCCTCGCCGCCGAGCGCCTCGTCGATCACCGCCCGCGCCAGGGCGTGCGCCTCACGGACCAGGGCCGCCGCACCGCGCTCGGCGTCATCCGCCGTCACCGGCTGGTCGAGACGTTTCTGGTCAACGTCCTCAAGATGGATTGGGCCAGCGTCCACACCGAGGCCGAGCAACTCGAGCACGCGATTTCCGACGACGTCCTCGACCGCCTCGACGCGCTCCTCGGTCATCCCGCCACCGACCCGCATGGCGATCCCATCCCGAGCGCCCAGGGCAAACTTCACTCGCAGGTCTATGCGACGCTCGCCACCTGCGTCGTCGGCAAACCCGTCCGCGTCGTCCGCGTGACCGACCAGTCCGCCGAGTTTCTCCAGTTCGCCGAAAAAAACGGCCTCCTCCCCGGCGCCTCGCTTCGCGTCGCGGACCGCAATCTCGCCGCCGGTCTCGTCACGTTGAAAAAGCCCTCCGGCTCTGCCCCCGCGCTCAGCCTCGCCGCCGCCGGCAAGATCCTCGTCGACCCCGTCAAGTAGCCGCGGCTTCCGCCCGCCTTCTCCAGCGTTCGCCGCGCGCCCCGTCACGCCACGCACGCACTTCGGTCCACCCACCTGCAAAAGTCCGCTCCCTTTTTGCGCCTCCTCCGTCCCTTTGCGGCCAACTCGCCTTCACCACAACTTCGCCGCTCCACCCGCGATTCCCCCTTGCCCGCGCCCGCGCTCTCGCGCCACTCTGCCGCCCGATGTCGCAGTCCTTCGCGCGCTCGGTTTTCGCTGTCACCGCCGCTTTCTTCGCGGCGTTTTTTCTGTGGCCCATCCTGCAGATTCTCAAAGGCGGCTTCATCGACGCCGACGGCCAGATCACCTTCGCCTACCTCACCGCGCTCCTCGGCGATCCGACTTACCTCACCGCGCTGCGCAATTCCTTCCTGCTCGCCTGCGCCACCACCACGCTCGCGCTCGTGCTCGCCCTCCCGCTCGCCTTCGTCAGCGACCGGTTCCTCTACCCCGGGAAAGGCCTTCTCGCTTCGCTCATCCTGATTCCGATGATCCTCCCGCCGTTCGTCGGGGCGATCGGCATCAAACAAATCTTCGGCCAATACGGCGCATTCAACTCCCTGCTCATCGCGCTCAATCTCCGCCCCGAGGGCTGGGCCTTCGACTGGTTCGCCGTCAGCCAATTCTGGGGTGTCGCCGTCGTGCAGGCGCTTTCGCTTTATCCGATCATCTACCTCAACGCCGTCGCCGCGCTCGCCAACGTCGACCCCGCGATGGAAGAAGCCGCGCAAAACCTCGGCTGCACCGGCATCCGGCGTTTCTGGAAAATCACCCTTCCCCTCATCAAGCCCGGCCTGTTTGCCGGCGGCACGATCGTCTTCATCTGGTCGTTCACCGAACTCGGCACGCCGCTCATCTTCGACTACGCGCGCGTCACCAGTGTCCAGATTTATTACGGCCTGCGCGACATCGGCGGCAACCCGTTCCCCTACGCGCTCGTCGCCGTCATGCTCGTCAGCTCCATCACGCTCTACGCGATCGGCAAAGGCCTCTTCGGCCGCACGAGCTACGCGATGATGGCCAAGGCCACGAGCTCCGGCGGCCCGCGCAAACTCCCGATCGCGCAATCTCTCCTCTGCACCGCCCTCTTCGCCGGCGTCACGTTTCTCGCCGTGCTGCCCCACCTCGGCGTCATCCTCGTCGCCTTCTCCCGTGAGTGGTATGGCAGCGTTATCCCGCACGCCTACACGCTGGAAAACTTCGAACTCGCGCTCGGCCACGACCTCACCGTCAGCTCGATCGCCAACAGCCTGAAGTTCGCCTCGATCTCCGCCGTCATCGACATCGTCCTCGGCATCGCCATCGCCTACGTCGTCGTCCGCTCGAAAATCCGCGGCCGCCAGGTCCTCGACTTCCTCGCGATGCTCCCGCTCGCCGTCCCCGGCCTCGTGCTCGCCTTCGGCTACCTCGCGATGTCCCAGGAGGGCCGCTTCTTCTCCTTCCTCAATCCCGTCCGCGATCCGACGATTTTGCTCATCATCGCCTACTCCGTCCGCCGCCTGCCCTACGTCGTCCGCAGCGCCGCCGCCGGCTTCCAACAAACCAGCGAAACGCTCGAGGAAGCCGCCCAAAACCTCGGCTGCCCCCCGCTCAAAGCCGTGGTCAAGGTCACGCTCCCGCTCATCATGGCGAACCTCATCGCCGGCGGCCTGCTCGCCTTCGCCTTCGCCATGCTCGAGGTCAGCGACTCGCTCATCCTCGCGCAGAAACAGGCGTTCTATCCCATCACGAAAGCGATCATGGAACTCTTCCAACTCCTCGGCGATGGCAAGTTCATCGCCAGCGCGCTCGGCGTGTGGGCGATGGTTTTCCTCGGCGTCACCATCGTCGGCCTGAGCCTGCTTCTCGGCAAAAAGCTCGGCGCCATCTTCCGCGTGTAAGGCCGCCGATCCCCCCCGCGAATCGCGCGAATCGTCCGAGCCGCAAATCCGTCCGATCCGCCCGATCCGTCCGACCCGTCGTCAAAAAATTCGCGCCTATTCGCGCAATTCGCGGGCGACCACTCCGTCGTTCTCCTCGATCCCCCACCCGATCGCCAGCACGCCCAGCCCCAACGCCGCGGTAAACAGAAAATAGTTCCCGCCCGCGTGCAGCCCCAGCGCCGTGATCGCCACCGGCGCGAACCCCGCCAGGATCCGCCCGAGATTATACGCCGCCCCCGACAGCATCGTGCGATAGCGCGCGAACACTTCGTTGAAATACGCGCCCATCAGCCCGAACGGAATTCCGTTCAACAAGGGCAGCGCCAGCGCGAACGCCAGCTTCCGCCCCTCCCAGTCGCTCGTCCACCCAAACGCCGACAACGCCACCAGCCCGATCGCATACGCGAGCAACGCCCGCCGCACACCGACGCGCCGCACGATCCACGCGCCGAGCAACATCCCCGGCGCCACATTCGCCCAGAACAACACCGTGTAAACCGGCGATTGCGGCAGCTCCTTCGCGAAAAACACGTTCACCGTCCCGCTCGCGATCGTCAGACTCGCAATCCCCAAACACCGCAAAAACGGCCCGACCAGCCCCGCTCCCCGTCCGCCGGAACTCAGAACCCGAAACGCAGAACTCGAAACCGCGGCACCGCCGCCGGCCAGCCATCTCCACCGCATCACGCTCAGCACCGCCACCGGCACGATCGACGCCGCAAACAGTATCCGCCATCCCACTACCGGCAGCGCATACCGCGCCGCCATCGCCGCGAGCAGCCCGCCGAGAATCGAAAACTGCAACAGCGCCGCGAACCGATACCGCCGCTCGCGCCCCACGTTCTCGCTCATGAACGCATGGCTGATCCCCCACTCCGCCCCCAGCGCCAGCGACGCAATCAGCCGAAACCCGAGTAGGCTCCCGTAGTCCCACGCCACGCTGATCCCCGCGATCCCCACCGCATACACCGCAAACACCGCCAGCATCATTCGCCCGCGTCCAAACCGATCGGCGAGATAACCGAACACCAGCGCGCCCGCCCCCACGCCTGCCAGTCCCGTGAACTGCAGCGCATTGCTCGCGCCGACGCTCAGCCCGAAATCCGCCGCGAGCACCTTCTCGAGGTAAACGAACAGGTAGAGATCGTAGTAATCGAAAAACAGCCCGATGAACGCCGTCCAATAGACGCGCGCCGGCGAGGTGTTGTTCAACGTGGACATCGGCCCGCTTGATGGCCGACACCCCCGCTCCGCGCAAGGCGCATACCGCGCCGCCGCACCGCGCGGCGCCTTTTCACCTCAACCCCCCGTCCGTTACCTTCTTTTTACCAATATTCCGTAAAACCCCATTTCCCCGCGGCTTCCGCCTCGCCGGTCCCGCCGTCTCCGCGCACTGAATACGCCTGCGCTCCTCCAGCGTTCAACCTTCGGCCTCTCGCATGCCGCGCAAAATTTCCTTTCTCAACTACAAGGGCGGCGTCGGTAAAACCTCCCTCATCGTCAACACCGCCGCCTGCCTCGCGCAGCGCGGCCAGCGGGTCCTCCTCTTCGACTTCGACACGCAGTCCAACGCCTCCATCTGGCTCATGCGCCTCGAGCGTTGGAACCAGCTCAACGCCGCCAACACCGGCTCCGTCTATTCACTCTTCGACCCCGGCACCGCCCGCCTGCCCGACTTGATCGTCCGCGACGTCCTCCGCGGCAAGGACGGCGAGAAACTCCTCCCGGGCCTCGATCTCGTTCCCACCACCTTCAACCTCGTCGACCTCGAAGGCGAATACCGCGGCGACGCCGCTCGCCCCGCCTACCTGATTTTTCAGCAACAGCTCGCCGCCATCGAACGCGACTACGACTTCATCCTCTTCGACTGCCCGCCCAACGTCCTCCGCGCCTCGCAGTGCGGCGTCTTCGCCTCGAACGAAATCTACGTCCCCGCCAACCCCGACGCCCTCAGCCTCATCGGCTTCACGTTGCTGATCGAAAAGCTCCAGAAGTTCCACGCGCTCTCCGCCAGCTTCCGCACCGCCGCCATGGGCCCCGCCGCCCAAATCCAGGGCGTCATCATGAACGCCATCAAAACCGGCAGCGACATCGAGGTGCCGAAGATGCGAATGCAGCTTCGCCTCAACCAATTCAAATCCGCCCGCCGCGCCGCCCCGGGCGCACGCATCTTCGACGCCCAGATCCGCGACGCCATGATCGTCCGCCGCGCCGTCACCCTCGGCCTGCCCGTCACGCTCGTCGCCCAGGACGCCGCCGCCGATTCCGATAACGTCGCGCGCGACTACCGCCAGCTCGCCGACGAACTCATCCGCCACGCCGACACCTTCGCCGCCGCCGCGAAAAGCCCGCTCGTCGGCGATCACGGCCCCGCGCCGCTCCTCTCGCGCCCGCGTCCCACGCCTGCGCCGCATCCCAGCGTCTTCCGCGGCGCCGCTTGAGTTCCGCTCCTTCCCCTCTGCTTCAACTGCCATGACCTCCACCCCTCCGCCCTCCACCGCCGCCATCCAGGAATGGGACCGGCTTCGCGCGAACTTCGCGTCCTCGCTCATGGTCGACACCCCGCTCGCCAGCCTCGCGCAGAACCTCGACGGCGTTTCCTGGCCCTTCAACGGCATCAGCGAAACGCCCGCCGCCTACATCGATCTCACCTACGAGGAGCTCGGCCTGGAATTCTCCGCGCGCGAGCAGCCGCAGGCCGCCGCCCTGCTCATCCGCATTCTCCGCGAAACCCTCGCCTTCGACGAACCCTTCGGCGACATGGTCCGCCAGACCGCCGAAGCCGCCGAGCGCGACCACTCGATTCTCCGCACGCTCAACCAGCTCGGCATTCCCGAAAATTTTCCGATCGAACTCACCGCCCTCGACGAGGACGCGCGCGAACTCTGCCGGCTCGAGGGCATCGCCACCATCGGCGAATTCGCGCTGCTCGCCCAGAGTCTCTCGCAAAACGTGATCGTCGGCGGCGACCTCCGCCGACTGCTCAACGCCCTCGCCCACGTCGACGGCGGCGCGCTCGCTCAACTGCTTCCTTTCCGCCCCGGCACCAGCGGCGTCCACCTCGCCGAGGCGCTCGCCCTCGCCGTTCGCCAGCCCCGCGCCAGCGAGCAGGTCGCCGCCGCTCTCGTCTGGTTCGCCGACGAATTCGCGGAGTGGAAAACTCGCGCCGCCGACGACCGAAAATTTCTCCCGCGCCAATTCGCCCCCTTCGACGATCTCGAACTCGAGGAACGCATCGCCCAGTTGCTCGCGCCGCATTTTCCGTCGATCGCGCCCACCCCGCGCACCGGTGCGTGGAACGCCCTCACCCGCTGGTTCAAACGCTGACCATTCCGACCATGCCGCCCGAAGCTCCGCGCACGGCGCCCCCGTTTCCGACTCGCTTTCCCTTCACGCCGCAGCTGGTTCTCCCTCGTCGCAACCGCATCGCGCCCCCCACCGACTGGGGCCTCCGCACGCCTGTCGCCCCCGATTTCAGCGAAACCGAACGCGCCCTGCGTCAACTCGAACAATCCCTCGCCGAACGCGAACGCCTCGTCGCCGAAACCCAGGTTCACCTCGCCGAACGCGCCCGCGACCTCGACGAACTCGAAGCGCTCCTTCGCGCCCGCGAAACCCTGCTCGACTCCGCCCGCCTCGCCGACACCGACCGCTCACAAGTCGTCACCCTCCGCGAAGCCGAAGCGCTTCACGAACTCAAAGCCGAGCTCGACCGCCAGGAAGCGTCGTTACGCGAGAGCCGCGCCGCGCTCCGCGAACGCGAACGTTTTCTCGAGGAAAGCGAAACGCGCCTCTTCGCAAAGGTGCAGGAACAGCAGGAAAAGGAGACCGAACTCGAGCAGCGCGAAGAAAACCTCGCCAACCGCTCCGAAGCGCCGCGTCACGCCGCCCCCACGCCCTTCGACGAATTTCGCGAGTGAGCGCCGCGGACCGCCCGCGAATCGCGCGAACCAACCCGAATGGTCAGAGCGCGAGAGACTCCGCTTCCGACCGACTGCCCTTCCGCCCCCGGCTTCGCACGCCCTGGTCCTCTTCGTGTCCATTCGAGTGATCCGCGGGCAACTGTCTGGACGCAACCCCAGCCCGCCCGCGTCTCGCGCTATACCACGGCCAACTCCGCCCGCGCCGCCGCGTCCAACCGCTCGATCCCCGCCCGCACCACGTCGTCCGTCGGCCCTTCAACCAGCAGCCGCAGCTTCGCCTCCGTCCCGGAGTAGCGCACCAGCACGCGCCCCTGCGCTCCCAGCTCCGCTTCGAGCGCACGAATCGCCTCGCGCAATCCCGGCAGCGTCTCGATCGCCTTCCGCTCCTTCACCTTCAACGCCGCCGTCCGCTGCGGAAATTTTCGCAACACACGTCGCAGCTCCGACAGCGGACGTCCCGTCGCCAGCATGACTTCGATCACCTTCAACGCCGCGACCAGTCCGTCGCCCGTTGGCGAAAGATCCGCGCAGATGATATGCCCGCTCGATTCCCCGCCGAGCATCGCGCCTTCCGCCCGCATGCCTTCGATCACGTAGCGATCGCCCACCGCCGTGCGACACACCCGACCGCCCGCCGCCTGGATCGCCGCATCCACGCCGAGATTGCTCTGCACCGTGATCACCAGCGTGCGTTTCACCAGCACGTCGCAGCGCAGCGCATGCGTCGCCAGAATCGTGAGAATCTCGTCGCCATCCAGCACCGCGCCGAATTCGTCGCACAACACGCAACGGTCTCCGTCGCCGTCGTGCGCCACACCGAGCCGCGCGCCGCTCGCCCGCACCTTCGCCGCGAGCTGCTCCGGATGTTCGCTGCCCACGGCCGCATTGATGTTTCGCCCGTCCGGCGCATCGCCGATCGCGATCACCTCCGCGCCGAGCGCGCGCAACGCCACCGGGCTCGTGCCACAGGTCGCCCCGTTCGCCGTATCCAAAACGATCCGCCAGCCCGCCAGCGAATCCTTCGCCAGCAAACCCACCGACGCCGCCACATAGTCCGCCGCCGCGCCGTCCATCGTGCGGAAACCCTCGCCTGCACTCCGCGCCACGGTCCCCGCCGCCGCAAGTTCCGCCTCGATCGCAACCTCATCCTCATCGGTCAACTTCACTCCGCCCGTCCCGAAAAACTTGATCCCATTGTCCGCCGCCGGATTGTGCGACGCGGTGATGACCACGCCCAGCGCCGCGCGCTCCTTCGCCACCGCCCGCGCCACCGCCGGCGTCGGTAGCACGCCCAGCAACACCGGCTCCGCTCCCCCCGCACGCAAGCCCCGCGCCAGCGCCACCTCGAGCGACGCCCCCGACGCCCGCGTGTCGCGCCCGATCAACACCGGGCCGCCACGTTTCAACCACTGCGCCGCGGCGAACCCGAGCCGCTCCGCAAACGCTTCGTTGATGATCGGCCCGCCATACGGCCCGCGCACGCCATCCGTTCCGAAATACTGCCGCTTCATGAGGTCCCGCTCCAAGGTGGGAGCCTGCTTGCAGGCGATTTCAGCGCGACGCTACCCAAGGCACGGCGGTTACTCCGCATAAAACTCCCGCGTCGCCGCGATCTTCCGCGCCACCGCCCCGCCGACCAGCAACTCGCGCGCCTGCTCCACGCCGTCGCGCACGCTCCCCGTTTTCCCCACGATCCACAACGCCACCGCCGCATTGAGCGCGATCGTATCGACCAGCCCTCGCGGGCCGCGGCCCCCGAGCACCGCGTCGGTGATCGCGAGATTCGTCGTCACATCGCCGCCCTGCAGCTCCGCGAACGGCGATGTCGTCAGCCCAAACTCCTCCGCCGTCCAGCGCGCATCGACGTCGCGCAACCGGCCGAAACCGCGCACGCGGTTCACCGTCGCCGTCGTCAATTCGTCGATCCCGCGCTGTGCGTCGATGACCCCATGCGCCGCGAGCCCCGCCCCCGCGCCCAGCGCATCGAGCGCGCCCGCCAGCCGCGGCACCAGCGCCTCCGCAAACACGCCCAGCAGCACGTGGGCGGGACGGCCCGGATTGATCAACGGTCCCAGAATATTGAATACAGACCGCTGCCCACGCGCCGCGAGCGCCTTGCGGACCGGCGCGATATGCTTGAACGCCGGATGATACGCCGGCGCGAAAAAGAACACGTAGCCCAGTTCGTCCAGCGCCCGCCGCAACTTCTCCGGCGGCGCTTCCAGGTTCACGCCCAGAGCCGCCAGCAGGTCCGCGCTGCCGCACTTCGACGTGATGCCGCGGTTGCCATGCTTCATCACCGTCACGCCCGCGCTCGCCAGCGTCAGCACCACCAGGCTCGAAATGTTGAAACCGCCCGCGTGATCGCCCCCCGTGCCGACGATGTCGATCGCCCGCCCCGCCCACGCTTCGACGCCGGGATTCACCGCCTTCTCGCGAAACACCCGCGCAAACGCCGCCACCTCGCCCGCTGTCTCGCCCTTTTTCGCCAGCGCCGTGAGGAACTCGCCCTTCACCTCGTCGTTCTCCTCCGTCGCGGCGAGCGCGAACGCGGCGTTTTCCACTTCCGCCGAGGTCAGCTCGCGGCCGGTCGCAAGCTGGGCGGTGAGATCGACGAGGCAGGACATGAAGCGCTTGAGTGACACAGCCTCGCCACGCGCGGCAAATAAATTTGCGCCGCCGCGCGAAAGTTGAAACCAACAGCCGTGCGCCTCCGTTTTCTCTTCACCGCGCTGCTGCTCGTCTCCGTCGCGTGCGCCCAGCCCGCCCTCGAACCCGCCGCGCCGCCGCCCCCTGGACCGCTCGCGGAACTGTCCACCATCGATGCCGTCGTCCTCGGCGCCGTCGAAGGCGTCACCGAGTATCTGCCGATCTCCTCCACCGGCCATCTCATCATCGCCTCGCGCGCGCTGTCGCTCGACTCCGACGCCCCGCTGCGCGACGCGCAGGGTCGCACGCAATGGTTCACGCCGCCGACCGACGAGCAGCCCGACGGCACGCCACTCACGCTCAAGCTCGCCGCCGACACCTATACGATCGTCATCCAGTTCGGCGCCATCGCCGCCGTCGCGCTGCTCTACTGGCGCCAGTTGCTCTCGATGCTGCGCGGTCTGCTCGGCCGCGATCCCGCCGGCCTCAAGCTGCTCGGCAATCTCTTCTTCGCCTTCCTGCCCGCCGCCGGACTCGGCTTCGTGTTGCACGACTGGATCGACGCCTATCTTTTCTCGATCGAGGCCGTCATCGCCGCCCAGATCGCCGGTGCGTTCCTCATCCTCTGGGCTGAACGCTACCGCAAACGCCGCGCCACCCGCTACGGTCCGGCCCTCGACCCCGGCGCCGAACTCACCACCCGGCAGGCCATCAACATCGGTTTCCTCCAATGCGTCGCCCTCTGGCCCGGCACCAGCCGTTCCATGATGACAATCATCGGCGGCTATCTCGCCGGACTGAGCCCGAAGCGCGCCGCCGAGTTCAGTTTTCTCCTCGGCCTCGTCACGCTCAGCGCCGCCACGCTCTATAAAAGCCTGAAGACCGGCTCCGCCATGATCGCCGTCTTCGGCTGGCCCAACATTCTCCTCGGCTGTTTCGTCGCCGCGATCACCGCCGCGCTCGCCGTCCGTTTTCTGGTCGGTTGGCTCTCGAAACACGGCATGGCGCTCTTCGCCTACTACCGACTCGGCTTCGCCGCAGTGCTGATCGTGCTCGTCGCGACCGGCTGGTTGTGACCTACTGCGTCGCCCAATGCATCCCGGCGATTATGACGCTTGACGCGTAAAAACCCGGCTCTTTACTCCGACCCTTCACTCTCAAAACAAGGCGTTTTCATCCAACGCCACGCTGTCCAAAACACTTTCCTCCCATGGCCAATCCGAAACGCAAGCAGTCCAAACGCCGCAGCGCCAATCGCCGCGCCGCCAACGCTTTGAAGGCTCCTGAATTCGCCAAAGATCCGACGGACGGCAGTCTCTTCCGTCCCCACCGCGTCAACCCGAAGAACGGGATGTATCGCGGCCGCCAGGTTCTGAACGTCGAGGTCTAACCCACCTCGCCACGGTTCGCCGTCCCAGCGAATGGTCACCTCTTCGGGCGAGACCGGGCGAATCGCAGTCGACGCCATGGGCGGCGACCTCGGTCCGGCCGAGGTCGTTGAAGCGATCCGGTTGGTTTTCCGGCAGCACGCTTCGCTCAACCCCATCACCCTCGTCGGCGATCAAGGGGTCCTCAAACCGCTCCTGCACCGCGCCGGCCTCGCGCTCGGTTCCCATCTCTCCATCCACCACGCCTCCGAGGTGGTGACGATGGACGACAAGCCCCTCATGGCGCTCAAGCGCAAGAAGGACTCGTCGATGGTCCGCGCGATCGAGCTCGTGAAGGAAGGTCAGGCTCGCGTCGTCGTCAGCTGCGGCAACACCGGTGCGCTCATGGCCGCCGGCACGCTTCGCCTCCGCACGATGGAAGGCATCGCGCGCCCCGCGCTCGCCGCCGTCGTGCCACGCCAGAACGGCCACTTCATTCTCATCGACGCCGGCGCGAACCCCGAGGCCAAGCCCGAACACCTCGTCCACAACGCCATTCTCGGCAGCCACTACTGCCGCGTCATGCTCGGCGTCGAATCGCCGCGTGTCGGCCTGATGACCATCGGCACCGAAGAGGGCAAGGGCAACGCCCTCATCACCGAGACCAACGACCTGCTCCGCCGCATGTCGGATCTCCTCAACTACGCCGGCCCGATCGAGGGTTTCCACGTGTTCGCCGAACACGTCGATGTCGTCGTCTGCGACGGCTTCGTCGGCAACATCATGCTCAAGAGCTGGGAATCGCTCGTGAAATTTTTCTCCGGGATGCTCCGCGAGGAACTCCAGGCCAACCCCGTGCGCGCCACCGGCGCCCTCCTCTCCAAAGGCGCCTTCGCCGCGCTGAAAGAACGCATCAATCCCGAGCGCTACGGCGGCGCCCCGCTGCTCGGCTTGAAGGGCAACATCCTGAAAGCGCACGGTTCGTCCAACCGTCACGCGATCAAGAGCGCGATCTACGCCGCCAGTCGCATCATCCGCGCCGACCTGAACCAGCGTATCGAGGCCGACATCGCTCGCGCCAACGACCTGCTCACCGTGCCTGTGGCCTGACGCGTCCGCCCCCCGCGCCCGCCACCCTCCTCGCGACCATTCTCATGGCCTCCGCTTCCACTGTGATTCTCGGCACCGGGTCCTTCGCCCCCGCCCGCGTGCTGAGCAACGACGAACTTTCCCTCACGGTCGACACCTCCGACGAATGGATTCGCACCCGCACTGGCATCCGCGAACGCCGCATCGCCGGCCCCGGTGAACAAACCTCCGACATGGGCGTGAAAGCCGCCCTGGCCGCCCTGGCCGACGCCAAACTCACGCCCGCCGACATCGACCTGCTCGTCGTCGCCACCGTCACCCCCGACCTGCTGATGCCTGCCGCCGCGTGCATCATTCAACAAAAACTCGGCCTGCGCACCGACGTCGCCTGCTTCGACCTCAACGCCGCCTGCTCCGGTTTCGTTTACGCGCTCGACACCGCGTGCGCCATGCTCACGTCCGGCCGCTACCGTCGCGCGCTCGTGATCGGTGTGGAGAAACTCTCGACCATCGTCGACTGGCGGGATCGCACGACGTGCGTGCTCTTCGGCGACGGCGCCGGCGCGGTCGTCCTCGGCCTGAGCGAGCAGCCGAATATCGGTCTGCTCGGCACCAAGCTCGGCGCATTCGGCCAGAGCGTCGAACTGCTCTGGGTCCCCAACGGCGGCAGCGCCAATCCCTCGACCAGCGACTCCATCGCCAACAACGGGCACTGCATCAAGATGAAGGGCAAGGAGGTCTTCAAACTCGCCGTCCGCGCGATGGATGAAGCCGCCCGGGATATCCTGGAACAACATCACCTGACCGCGGATCAGATTTCCCTCGTGATCCCGCACCAGGCGAACCTGCGCATCATCGAGGCGATCTCCGAGTATCTCGAACTCCCGATGGAGCGTTTCTTCGTGAACGTCGATCGCTACGGCAATACCTCCGCCGCCTCCATCCCGCTCGCCCTCGACGAAGCCCGCCGCGCCGGTCGGATCAAGCCCGGCGACCTCACGTTGCTCGTCGCATTTGGGGCGGGCTTGACCTACGCAAGCGCACTGCTTCGCTGGTAAATCCTTTTTCTGATGCGTCTCTTCCCCGCCGTCCGCGCTCTTCCCTTTTCGCTCCTGATTTCCGGCTTCTGCCTGCTGTTTTCCGCCTCCGCGCGCGCCGACATCGTCTGGCACCCCGACACCGGTTGGCAGATCGAAGGCGGTGTCCTCGCCGGCGTCACCGGCCCACAGGCCCGCAATGCCCTCGAGTTGATGAACCGCGCCCGCGAAGCCGAGGAAGACGGCAGCCGCGGCGCCGCCATCCGCGCCTACCGCAAGGCCGCCCGTCGCTACCCCTCGTCCGTTTACGCCTCCGAAGCGCTCTACCGCACCGGCAAGCTCTACCTCGCCCGCAAACAGTATTTCAAGTCGTTCAATACCTTCGCCCAGGTGCTGATCAGCTACCCCAACACGAAATACTTCAACGATATCGTCGGAGAGGAATATCGCATCGCCAGCGCGCTCCTCGATGGCGCTCGCAACCGCTACTGGGGCATCATCCCGGGCTTCAAGAACCGCACCCGCGCCATCCAGTATTTCGAGGTCATCGTCCAAAGCGCGCCCTACAGCGACTACGCCCCTCTCGCCTTGATGAACAAGGCCCGCGGCCAGCTCCGCGAACGCGACATCATCGAAGCGATCGATTCCCTCGATCGCATGATCAACCTCTACCCGCAGAGCCTCCTCGCCCCCGACGCCTATCTCCGCCTCGCCCAAACGCATGCGCTCCTCGTCGAAGGCCCGCGCTACGACCAGGGCTCCACCAAGGAAGCGATCACCTACTTCGAGGATTTCCTCATCCTTTTCCCCAACGACGAAAACGTGCCCGCGGCCGCCGAAGGTCTGGACAAGATGAAACAGGTGCTCTCCGAGAGCAAAATCGAGCTCGGCGACTTCTATTACCACAAACGCTCGAACTACACCGCCGCCCGCGTCTTCTACAACGAGGCCATCACCGCTTATCCCGACTCGCCCGTCGCCGAACGCGCGAAACAGAAACTCGCCCAGGTCGAAGCCAGCGCCTCCGGCCAGCCTGTCCCCGGTGCGGAAAAGCGTAAGAAACGCTTTTTCTTCTTCTGAGTAAGCTGTGAGAGGGCTTTACGCCCCGGCTTACCACACGCCAGCGGGCCCACTCCGGCCCGCGTTTTTTGTGGCGTATTTCTCGGTGGCTCTGCGCGTGAGCGCAGGGACCTGCGACCTTCGATCTATTTCACCAGAGCGGAATCTGCCATGCGCTGCACCGTCCCGAACTCTGTCTTGCTCCGCTCCCGCCGCTGCCCTCCACTTCGCGCGGCATGACTTCGCGGCTACCCGTTCTCGGCATTTTTTTCTGCGCTCTCGGGCTGTTCGCCCTGGCCGGTTGCGCGAACTATCAGCTCGGCACCGGCGCCAAACCCGCGTTCGCCACGCTCTACGTCGAGACTGTCGCCAACGACACTCTGCTCCCGCAGGCCCGCGCGCTCCTCAGCACCCAGCTCCGCGAAGCCTTCGCCAACGACGGTCGCGTCACACTGGTCAATTCCGCCACCGACGCCGACGCCGTGCTTCACGTCGTCATCCGCCACTACGGTCGCTCCGTCGCCTCCGTCCGCGAAAACGACACCGGTCTCGCCCGCAAATTCACGCTCGATCTCGAAGTCGCGTGCACGCTCACCGATCGCCGCGCCGATCGCGCGCTCTTCACCGACCGCCGCGTCAACGCCCAGCGCGACGCGTTCACCGACGGAGGCCAGCTCCAGGCCGAATACCAGACCCTTCCCCTTCTCGCCGAATCGCTCGCGAAGAAAATCACCCACACCGTCCTCGACGTGTGGTGAACCCCGTAGCGGCAGGCCTCCGCGCCCGCCGGCCGGAAGGCAGGTGGCGTCTGCGGGTCACGCCGCCCTCACTCTGCTCTTGCCCCCGGCCGCCTTCTCCTTGCTCCATTCCCGGAAATGCACGCGCCGATCCTCGCTCCTTCGCTGCTCGCCGGTGACCACGCCCATCTCTCCGCCAGCGCGCGCCTCGTCGAAGACCTCGGACTCGCCTGGCTGCACCTCGACATCATGGACGGCCATTTCGTGCCGAATCTCACGTTCGGTCCCGAAACCCTCGCCGCGTTGCGCCGCCGCGGCCTCAAGCTTTTTTTCGACACCCATCTGATGCTCGCGCAGCCCGACCGCTACGTCGAAGCGTTCGCTAAAGCCGGCGCCAACCAGATCAGCATCCACATCGAGCCCAACTACGATCACCGCGCGCCCCTCCAGCGCATCCGCGATCTCGGTTGCCAAGCCGGTATCGTGCTCAATCCCGACACCGACGCCGTCGCGATCGAACCGCTGCTCGCGCAGGTGGACCTCGTGCTCGTCATGACGGTGCAACCCGGTTTCGGCGGCCAGGCTTTCCGCGAAGACATGCTGCCGAAGCTCCGGCAGATCGACGCCTGGCGTCGCGAACGCTCCCTCGATTTCCGTCTCGAAGTCGACGGCGGCATCGATCTCACCACCGCCGCGCGATGCCGTGCTGCCGGCGCGGATACGTTCGTCGCCGGCACGTCGTTTTTCAAAGCCGTCGACAAGCCCGGCTTCGCCGCCGCCTTCGCGAACCTTTAGCTTCCGCGCGGCGGAAATCGCGCTTCCCCCCGGTCCGCGAGACGAGCCGCTCCGTCCCCTTCCCTGCACGGCGCCCCCCATTAGCGGCACGCGCCTCCGCGACGCTATCCTCTTCCGACTCACCCCGATTCGGAAAATCTGCTCGTCGGCCCAACGCGAAACTTGTTCAAAACAGTTGCAGCGGCCGCGTGGCGTTCATGCAGCCGGTTGCCATCCGGTCCAGCTCCATGAACTTCGCTCCCCTTCGCGTCCTCGGCTTCCGCTCCCCGGCCCGAGCCATCGCCTCCCTCGTCGCGCTCTGGGCCCTCGCCGCCGCGATTCCCCTGTCCCTCACCGCCGCCGTGAAATGGGCCGACGTCGCTCCGGCAGACCTCGCAGCGACGACGTCCCTCACCGCCCCGGACGCCGATTCGGAGATCATATTTTCCCGCCATACGCTGGACAGCAACCATCGCTCAACCTGGCTCAAGAGTCATATTCAGGCGAAGATTTACACCGAGAAAGGCGTCGAGCTCGCCTCGCTGTTCACCATCGATCACGAGAAAAAATACAAGATCTCCAACATCGCCGCGCGCGTGATCAAACCGGACGGCACATTCGTCGAACTCTCGAAAAACGATTTCCGCGAGACCACCCTCGCCAAGAAACGCGGCGGCTTCATCATCGAGCGCACGGCGTTTGTCTTTCCCGGCCTTCAGCCCGGCGACCTCATCGAGTATCGCTGGGAGCAGGATATCCCCGACGACTACTTCAACACCCTGCAGCTCTACTGTCAGGCCGAGGTCCCCACGCGCGAGTATGTCCTTTCACTCGCGGATACGCGCACCGATTCCAACGTCGAATTCTTCAACTGCCCCACCGCGGAACGCGTGCCCAAAAAGAAAGAGGTCGTGATCCGCAACCTCCCCGCCTGGGTCGCCGAGCCCGCCATGCCGGCCGAAAGCGAATACCGCGGCTGGATCCTCGTCCTCTTCAGCCACCCGTTCATGCGCTATTACAAGGAAGCCGGCTCCGCCTGGGACCTCCTGGGAAAGCACCTCGGCGAATCCTTCATTTTCGACACCGCGCCGAATAAAAACATTCGCGCCAAGGCCGCCGAACTCGTCGCCGGAGCCACCACCCCCGAGGAAAAAATCGCCCGGCTCCACCGGTTCGCCCAATCCTCGATCAAGAACTTTCACTGGACCGACCACGCCGACGTCATCGACGAAAAACGAAAGCGCGACCGCGAGGAGCACGACCAGACCGCCGCCAAAACGCTCGAACGCGGCACCGGTTATCCCATCGACATCAACCGCCTGTTCGCCGGTCTCGCCCGCGCCGCCGGTTTCGAAGTCCGCCTCGCCCTCAACGCCGACCGCGACTGGGTCCGCGATATCCACAAACCGCGCGGCTGGGTCTTCGCCAACCGGGAAACCATCGCCATCAAGATCGGCGATCGCTGGACCTTTCATAACCCCGGCTCGTATCTCGTTCCCACCGGCCTGCTGGGCGCCAAGGACGCCAGCGTCGTCGCCCACGTTTGCGACGAAGACAAGCCCTGGTTCGCCATGATCCCTCCCTCGCTTCCGGCGCAGACCGAATCCCGGCGCACCGGGCAGTTCACCCTCGACGAGGAGGGCACGCTAACCGGTGACGTCGTTGTTCATCTCACCGGCCATCGTGCCCTCGAAGCACGGACCGAGTGGTGGTCCTCGTCCGAACGCTCGATTCTCGATGAAATCCGCGACTCCCTCATCAAGCGATTCCCCACCGCTGAGGTCTCCGATCTCACGCTCGAGCACCGGTTCGACAACACTCAGCCGTTCACCCTGCGCTACCACGTGAACATCCCCGCGTTCGCGACCGCCATCGGCTCGCGGCTCGCCTTCACCCCCAATTTCTTCGAAGCGAATTCCACCGAACGCTTCACCGCCGAAACCCGCCGCTATCCGGTCCTCCTCGATTACGCGGAACAGCAGCGCGATGAGATCGAGATTGTTTTGCCTCCGGATTACGCCCTCGACGGCGCCAGCGCGCCGCATCCCGTGGCCTCCGCCGAAGATGTCATCCACGCCCGCTACCATCTCAAATATACCCCAAAAAACCGGACGCTCGTTTACGCCCGCGACTATCGCGTCGGCCTGCCCACCGACGGCTCGCTCCAGTTTCCCGCCTCCTCCTATCCGGCCCTTCGCCGACTCCTCAGCGACCTGCATCGCTCCGACACCCACCAGCTCATGATCAAACGCCGCGCGCCCGTCGCCGCCCTCTCCAGCGTCCCCCACCGCGCCTCCGCCCCATGACACTGGTCGCATGGCCGATCCTGTTCCGCCGGCTCGCACTCCCGCTGGTGGCCGGCTGCATTCTTGCCGCCAGCCTCCACGGCGCCCCTCCCGATTGGGCCCTTCGGATCGCCTCCGTGCCGACACCGGAAAACGCCGGCAACGCTTCCGCCGCCATTCTCCTCGACGAAACCTCGATCGATCTCGACCCCCGCGGCGTGGCGACCACCACCCGCCGCTTCGCGATCAGAATCGTCGCTGAAAACGGCCGCGATTACGCCGAGATGAAGGTCGGTTACCTCGACCGCAGCGATAAGGTCAAAGCGACCAACGGGTGGCTCATCCGCCGTGGCCAGCAAGTGAAACCGAAGGGCGGCTCAGCCTGGATCGACGTGAGCGCCGACTCCTTCGGCACCCTCTATGGCGAGTATCGCCGCAAAATCCTGAACCTCGGCGCCGCCGCCGCCGCGGGCGATGTGTTCGCCGGCGAGACCGTCGTCGTCGGCCCCTGGCTCGTGCCGCACCTCATCTACCTGTGGGGCTCCCACCTCCCCGTTCGCGAAGAAACCTGCCGGATCTCCGTCCCCCCCGGTTTCACCCTCGTTCCTGTCATGCACGGCGAAAACCCGCCCACGATGACCGCTTCGTCCGACGCGCGCTCCGCCGTATGGACCCGCCGCGACCAACCCTACATTCGCAGCGAACCGCTGATGCCCGGGCTCTACCGCGATGCCCCCGCGCTCTATCTCCGGGTCGATCCCCCCGCCGGCAGCCCGCAATTCGCGCCGGTGGCCCTGCAAACCTGGCAGGAAGTCGCAGGCTGGCTCGACCGGCTCAACGCCGACCAATGCGACACCAACGCGCAGATCGCAGCGACCGCCCGGCAGCTGACGGCTGATTGCCCCGATCCGATCTCAAAAATCCGTGCGCTGGGCGACTACGTGCAAAAGCTGCGCTACGTCGCCGTGAACGAAGGCCTCGGCCGCGGGCTCGGTTACCAGGCGCACAAGGCGTCCGAAGTGCTCAAGCTCGGCTACGGTGACTGCAAGGACAAAGCCAACCTGCTCCGCTCGCTCCTACGGGAAGTCGGCATCGCGTCCGACATCGCGCTCGCGCGCAGCGGCGACGACCTGCGGATCCGCGCGGATTTCCCCTCTCCCTCGCAGTTCGACCACGCGATTCTCGCCATCCGGGTGGACGACACGCTCGACCTCCCGGCGACCGTCGTCACCACAACCTGGGGCCGGCTGCTTTTTTTCGACCCGACCGATCCGCGCACGTTACCCGGCGATTTACCCGCCCATCTCCAAGGCACGCTCGTGCACCTCGGCGAACCGCGGAGCGACCATTTGATCGAGCTGCCCCACATCCCGCCAGCGGCGGGGCACCGCCTCGTCCGTAAGGCCATCCTGTCGCTCGCTCGCGACGGTTCGCTCTCCGGTCGGGTGACCTCGCAGGGAAACGGCCAGGCCGCCGCCGAGATGCGTCGCGGATTCTTCGCCGCTTCGACCGACGAAAAACTCCGGGAGCTCGCCCGGGAGCACCTCGGCGATGCGGTGCGCACCGCGCAGCTGCGGAGCGTCACACGCACGGAGGATTCCGCCACGGGCCTCTGCGGCCTGGCGTTCGAGATGTCCCGCCCGGGCTTCGCGCAGTTTCTCCCCAACGCGATGGCCGTGGCACGCCTCGACGTGCTGGGCCGCGGCGCGCTGCCCGCGCTGCCCGCCCCGGCGCGAAACTGGCCCGTGAAGCTTCCGGCCCTGGCCTTCGACGACGAGGTCCAGCTCGTCCTCCCGGCGGGGCTCGCCGTGGAGGAGCTCCCGTCGGCCACGTCATTGGTTTCTGAATACGGCCGCTACGCCAGCGACCTCGCGGTCGAGGGGCCCACGGTGACGCTGCGGCGACGGGTGGAATTGAACGCCCAGGTGGTGCCGGCGGCCGATTACGCGAAGTTGAAAAAGTTCCTCTCCGACCTCGGCAAAGCCGACCGCACCTCGCTCCTGCTGCGCACGCGCCCCTGAACGCTCCGTATCGTCTGAGACTCTCGGCGGGACCGTAAAATGGGGCGCTATTCGCTTTCGAAAAAATAGTCAGAGTCGATCCGCTTGACCTCATAGGTTGCCGCCGTTGCACAACCGATACCGTGATCGATCATCAGTTCCGCAAGCTCGTCCCCGTCTATCAACACGATCTTGTGCGAGCGCAACCCGTCTGCGTAGGACGCCGCTTCCTTGCTGAATGTGCTCGTCGTAATAAAAATGCCTTTACTGGCTCCTTGACCTGCGAGCGCACCGGCAAACTGCTGAACATCCGGCCGACCGACACACTTGTCCGTCCACCGTTTCGCCTGAATGAAGATAGAATCCAATCCGAGACGGTCTTCTTTAATAATACCGTCGATCCCGCCGTCGCCCGATCGTCCCACCGCGCGTCCCGCATCCACGAGCGAGCCGCCATAGCCCATCTTGACCAGTAGCTCGACGACGAGTCGTTCGAAAAACGCCGGCTTGGCTGCCTTTACGCGTTCTACCAACTCGTCCGCCAACTGAGCGCGGAGGCTTTGATAGCCGCTCTCCAAAATCTCGTGCGGAGTCTTCGAAGGCGAAACCGGCGCGGGTTCCTCACCCCCGTTAACCGTTCGCCTCTGCCCTTGGAACTCTCGAAATTCGGCAAACTGCCGCAGAAAGGCGACGTCGACGAGCCTCGGTTTCGAGGCCAACACCTTCAAACCGCGGTCGGTGATTTGCACGTAACCGCGTTTAGGAGCGGTCAAAAGACAGGCCTTTTTCAGATACGTGCAGCACCAACTGACACGGCTTCCCAATGTAGTCGTCGCCCCACTGGGCAGCATCTCCCGCAGGTCGTCATCGCTCAGGTTGAACTCCTTTGCCATCGCATCGAAAAGATCGCGCGTCAGAACGGGAGCATCGGGTTGAGTAGCGACCAACCGAAGCACCGGCAGCATGAAGGTTTGGTAATCCGGAACCGCCATTCCTGTTTCAAGCTCAGCGCCGCCCCGCATACGAGATGAATCTCGATCGTGCTATCCGCTCCGCGACTTGCCCGAAGTCAGCCGGGTCTTTCCAGCAATCGGTCCATCTCGGCGCGCAGCGCCGGAAGCTTGCGCTGGATCACATCCCACACGATCGCGTCATCGACGGAGTCGTAGCCATGGATCAATCGGTTCCGGAGCCCCACAATCGCATGCCCATCGACAATCCGGTCGAACACCTCCGGCGCTCGCTGTCGCAATTTTCCGAGCGCCTCGCCGATAATTTCGAACTTTCGCTCCGTCGCCGCTCTCAGCAGCGCCGACGCCTTGTAGTCCGCGAAGCCTCGCCCCCCGACAAAACCCGCGATCGCATCGCAGGCCTCGCGTGCGTCAAACAGCCACTTCCGGGCTTCGTCCGTCATAGACAAGTTCGCAGGAAGCCTCGACCGACTCGCGAAAATAGGGGTTTCGAATCGAATCCTCCGTCACCAGATCCACCCGGCGGCCCAGAATCGTCTCCAACCCCTGCGCCAGTGCCAGGTATGAGTCGGCCAGACCGTCCGTCGGTCCCGGAACGAAGCTCACCAGGAAATCGAAATCGCTTTCATCCGAAAACCCTTTTCCCGTCGCCGAACCAAAAAGGCTGAGTCGGCTCACCCGGTTCCGTCGACACAGATCCCCAATCTCGGATTTGCGTTCGGCGATCAAGGGCTCAGCGCGCGAGTTCACACGAACGACGGTAAGCCGGACCGCTTGCGGCGCAACCTCACAAAAAAGCCGCCCGGATCGCTCCGGGCGGCTTGTGAATTTTCGCGAAAGAATCGCGAGCGCGGGGCTCGTTACTCCTTCTTCGACGCCTCGTCGAGGATGTCGCCGAGGTTCATCATGTCGGTGCCGGCGCTGCTGCGGTTGAGCGCCTCGTAAGCGGAGGTCTCCGCCGCGAGCTGCTCCGCCGAGTAGTTGGCCGCCTTGATCGACAGGCCCAGACGGCGCTCTTCGCGATCGATCTTGATCACGCGCGCGCTGACTTCCTGGCCGGGCTTCAAGACATCCTTCACCTTGTCGATGCGCTCCTCGCTGATCTGCGAGATGTGCACGAGGCCGTCGATGCCATCCTTCAGCTCCACGAAGGCGCCGAACGACGTGATCTTGGTGACGGTGCCCTTCACGACATCGCCGATGCGGAAGAACGAATCGATGTCCGACCACGGATCGACCGCGAGTTGCTTCATGCCAAGGCTGATGCGCTGCTGGTTGGGATCGACGTCGAGCACGATCGCGTCCACTTCGTCGCCCTTCTTCAGGACTTCGGACGGGTGGTTGACCTTGCGGGTCCAGCTCATGTCGGAGACGTGCACCATGCCGTCGATGCCCTCTTCGAGTTCGATGAACGCACCGTAGGTCGTCATGTTGCGAACCTTGCCGCGAACACGAGCGCCGATCGGGTAGTTGTGGCGAACCATGTCCCACGGATTCGGCTCGAGCTGGCGGAGACCGAGCGAGATCTTCTGCTCGTCCTTCTGGATGCCAAGCACGACCGCGTCCAATTCCTGGCCGACCTTGAGCAGCTCGGAGGGCTTGGTGATGCGCTTCGTCCAGGACATCTCGGTGATGTGCACGAGGCCTTCGACGCCGGGTTCGATTTCCACGAACGCGCCGTAAGGAACGAGGTTGACGACCTTGCCGTGCACCTTCGCGCCGACCGGGAACTTGCGGTCGATCTCGTCCCACGGATTCTTCGTGGTCTGCTTCAGGCCGAGGGAAACGCGCTCTTTCTCGCGGTTCACTTCGATGATCATGACCTGCACTTCTTCACCCTGCTTGAGCATCTCGGAGGGGTGCGAAATGCGGCCCCACGACATGTCGGTGATGTGAAGGAGGCCGTCCATGCCGTCGAGGTCGATGAACGCACCGAAGTCGGTGATGTTCTTGACCACACCCTTGCGGACCTGGCCGGGCTGGATCGACTCGAGGAGGTTGCGGCGCTTCGAGGTGCGCTGCTCTTCGATGAGCTCGCGGCGCGAGAGAACGATGTTCTTCCGCTCGAGATTGATTTTGAGGACCTTGAAATCGTAGGTCTGGCCGACGTATTGATCGAGGTTCTTGGGCGGCTGCACATCGATGTGCGAAGCCGGCATGAACGCATCGACGCCGATCGAGACGATGAGACCGCCCTTGACCTTGGCCTTGACGCGGCCGGCGGCGACCGAGCCCTCCGGGAACTTCGTCAGGATGTTGTCCCAATTCTTTTTCTGCTCGGCGAGGTCGAACGAAAGGATCGGCGCGCCGTCCTTGCCTTCGAGTTTCTGAACGAGGACCTCGATCGTGGAGCCGATTTGCAGCTCGCCGATGTCGATGAACTCGTTCGCGGGGACGAGGCCTTCCGATTTACCGCCGATATCGACGACAACTTCGTTCTGGCGGATTTCGGTGATGACGCCGGGGACAATCGAACCTTCCTTCAACTTGTCGAAGGAGGACTGCTCCAGCAGTTCTTGCATGACTGAACTCATATAACGGATACCCCGCGAACCGCTGCCTGCTCCAGAGCGTCGGCCCACCGGGCGATGGCCCCCGCTAAGCGGGAACCGTGGGTTGACTGTTGAACTAACGAAAGGCCGACGGGAGCATGCGGCGACGTCGACCGAACCAATAACAATTGCCGCGAACGGTCAGCGTCAGTGGATGGCGGAAGCGCCGCAAGCCCCAATTTGGGGCTCGCTTCGCCGCGGGCCCCTCCGGCGCCGGCCAGGATCCCCAAATCGTCGAAAAATCGCCGACCGGGCTCCCTGCCGCTACCCCCGCAGCGAATAGTGTGCTAACCTCCTGACCCGCGCATCGCGCGTCTTCCTCACATGACACTCCGCCCGTCTCTCGCCCTGCTGCTGCTCAGCCCGCTCGTTCCGCTCGGCGGTCTAGCCCAGACCCCGCCGACCGCCACTCCGCCGGCCCCCGCCTTCGCCGCCCCGGTCGAAACCCCGGCCGCCACCGCCGACCTCCGCGCTCTCATCACTCGGATTCAAGCCAAACTCAAAGCCGGTGAATCGTCCTCCGCCCAACTCGCCCCCGAAATCGCCGCGTTCGACGCTCTCCTCGAAAAATACCGCGATCAGAAATCCGACGCCGTCGCCGAAATTCTCTTCATGAAGGCGTCGCTCTTCCTCCAGGTCCTCGAAGACGAATCCGAGGCCCGAGCCCTTCTCGCCCAGCTCAAACGCGATTTCCCCGCCACCCAAGCCGCCGCCGCCGTCGACGGTGCTCTCGCAGACCTCGACCAAGCCGCCAGGGTCAAACAGGCCCAAGCCGCCCTCGTCGGCCAACCCGCTCCCGCGCTCAACTTCACCTGGTCCACTCACGCCGGCCTCAAATCCCTCGCCGATCTCAAGGGCAAGGTCGTCGTCCTCGACTTCTGGGCCACGTGGTGCGGCCCTTGCATCGCCTCCATCCCGCAACTGCGCGAACTTGCCGCGCACTACAAAAACTCACCGGTCGAAATCCTCGGCGTCACCAGCCTGCAGGGCAGCGTCCACGGCCTCGAGCCCCGGCCCATCGACACCCGCGGCGCCCCGGACCGCGAGCACGCGCTCATGTCCGAATTCATCAAGGCGAAAGACATCACCTGGACCATCGCCTTCAGCGAGGAACCGGTCTTCAACCCCGACTACGGCGTCGTCGGCATCCCGCACCTCGCCATCCTCGCTCCCGACGGCACCGTTCGCCACACCGGCCTCCATCCCGCGATGCCCAGCCCCGAAAAATTTGCGCTGATCGACGCGATCCTCGCCGAGTTCGATCTGCCTCTCCCCGCTCCGCCCGCGAAATCCTAACTCACCGCACTCGCGAATTCGTCGCCTTCTTCCCCGCGCCTTCGGCCGCGGGGATTTTTTTTGGCTCCGATCGGAGCGGACTCCACCCCGGAGATTTCCCGGAATCGCCGCGTCCGAACTGTCAGGCCTCTCCCCGCATCGTGCGCGAGCCTGCCAGCTCGCACCTCTCGTCGCACCCCGGCTCCGCGATCCCGCGCGCCATCCCCCCAACCCCTCCCCGACTATGAAAGCCCTGTTCAAGGCATGCACCTGCCTCCTGCTGGCCTGCGCCACCCTCGCGCTCACGCGCCTCTCCGCCTCGCTCCACGCTGCATCGCTCATGGAAAACCTCGGCCGCGGCATCGTCGCCGTGCGCGCCAGTGACACCGAGGTCTCCGTCAGTTGGCGCGTCCTCGGCACCGATCCCGCCGACATCGCCTTCAACCTCTACCGCTCGACCAACGGCGACACGCCCGTCGCACTCAATGCCAGCCCGCTCACCGGCTCCACCCACTTCATCGACGCGTCCGCCGACCTCACGCAGCCCAACGCCTGGTCCGTCCGCCCCATTCTCGCCGGCGTCGAACAACCCGCGAGCGCCGCATTCGCGCTCGCCGCCAACGCGCCCGTCCAGCCCTACCTTCGCGTCCCACTTCAACGCCCCGCCGACGGCCCCGACTACACCTACAGTCCCGGCGACACCAGCGTCGGCGACGTCGACGGCGATGGCGAATACGAGCTCATCGTCAAATGGGATCCCTCGAATCAACAGGACAACTCGAACGGCGGCGTCACCGGCAACGTTTACCTCGACGGCTACGAACTCGACGGCACGTTCCTCTGGCGCATCGACCTCGGCGTGAACATTCGCGCCGGCGCCCACTACACGCAGTTCCTCGTGTATGATCTCGACGGCGACGGGCGCGCCGAACTCGTCTGCAAAACTGCGCCCGGCACCAAAGACGGCACCGGCACCTTCATCGCGCAACCCGGCAAATTCGTCGGCACCCCGTCCGCGCCGATCGACCACAGCGCCGACTACCGCAACGCCGGCGGCTACATCCTCACCGGCCCCGAATTCTTCACCATCTTCGACGCCCAAACCGGCGCCGAACTCGCCACCACCAATTACGTCGTTCCGCGCAACAACAACCCCGCCAGCAGCGACGTCACCCCGTGGGGCGACAATTACGGCAACCGCGTCGACCGCTTCCTCGCCGCCGTCGCCTACCTCGACGGCCAGCGCCCCAGCTTCGTGCTCGCCCGCGGCTACTACACGCGCGCCGTCCTCGCTGCGTGGGACTGGCGCGACGGACAGCTCACCCAACGTTGGGTCTTCGACACCGGCCAGGAGGGGACCGCATCGCCCTACGCCGCGTGGCGCGGCCAGGGCGCGCACTCGCTCACCGTCGGCGATGTCGACGCCGATGGCCGCGACGAAATCACCTACGGCGCCGCCGCGATCGACGACGACGGCCGCGGACTCTACTCGACGCTCCTCGGCCACGGCGACGCCCTGCATCTTTCCGACATGGACCCGACCCGACCCGGCCAGGAAGTCTGGATGGTTCACGAAAGCCCCGGCAGCTACGGCCCCAACGGTCAGGAGTTTCGCGATGCCCGCACCGGCGCGCTCATCTTCGGCGTCCCGGGCACCGGCGCCGATGTCGGCCGCGGCGTCGCCGGCGATGTCGATCCGCGCCATCTCGGTTACGAGATGTGGGGTTCGCGCAGCGGCCTGATGGCCGTCGATGGCACCCAGATCTCCGCCGCCCGCCCCGGCCAGATGAACTTCATGATCTGGTGGGACGGCGACCTCCTCCGCGAACTGCTCGACGGCAACACCATTTCGAAGTGGGACTGGAACACCGAGACCGCGTCGGCCCTGCTCACCTCGCCCGACGTCGCCTCCAACAACGGCACCAAGGCCACCCCCGCGCTCAGCGCCGATCTCCTCGGCGACTGGCGCGAGGAACTCGTTCTCCGCGAGACCAACAACGACGCACTGCGTATCTACACTACCACTACACCGACCGCGCACCGCCTTTCCACCTTGATGCACGACCGCCAGTATCGTCTCGCGATCGCCTGGCAAAACGTCGGCTACAACCAGCCGCCGCACCCGAGCTTCTACCTCGGCGAAGGCATGTCCGTCCCACCGCCGCCCGACATCGTGACTTCGCTCGCCGAACTCCCGGCCCAGCCCGTCGCCGTCACCTCGATCAATCGCTACGATCCTTACACGCCCAACACCGGCGCGACCGGCGTCACATTTCGCGTCACGTTCAACACCGCTGTCACCGGCGTCGACGCAGCCGACTTCACCTTGACGACCACCGGCAGCGTCACCGGCACGATCGCCAGCGTCACGCCGCTCACCGCGTTCGCGTTCAACGTCACCGTCAACGCGATCACGGGCACCGGCACGCTCCGGCTCGACCTCGCCGCCAGCGGCACCGGCATCACCGGCCCGGGCGGCGCCCCGATCTCCGGCGGCTTCACCTCCGGCGAGAGCTACAACCGCGCCACGCTCGCCTGGATCAACACCACCTCCGGCGGCCTCTGGAGCCACAGCGCCAATTGGGACGGCGGCGTGATCGCCGACGGCGTCGGCGCCGTGCCCACCTTCGGCAACTTCGATCTCACCGCCAACAACACCGTCATCCTCGACACGCCGCGCACCGTCTCCGGCCTCATCTTCGGCGACACCAACCCCGCCAGCGCCGCGAACTGGACGCTCTCGCACAACGGCAACTCCGCGAACGTTCTCACGCTCGACACCGTAAGCGGCGTGCCCGCGATCACGGTCAACGCCCTCGGCGCCGGCGCCACCGCCACGCTCTCCGTTCCGCTCGCCGGGACCAAGGGCCTCGCCAAGGCCGGCGCCGGCACGCTCGTCCTCGACCAGCCACTCGCGCTCACCGGCCAGGTCAGCGTCGCTGCCGGCACGCTTCGCCTCGCCTCCGGCAGCTCCGTCACCGCGAGCACCACCAATGTCTCCGCCGGTGGCGGCACCCTCGACATCGCCGGCGGTGAATTCACCGCGACCGGCAACACCACCGTCAACGGCAACGGCGGCAGCCTCCTCGTCAACGCCGGGACCGCCACCTTCGCCGCCGTCGCGACCAACAACTCCACCAACGGCCTCATCCGCATCAACGGCGGCACGTTCTCCGCGACCAGCATCAATCTCCCGCGCAGCGCCGACGGCACGCCTAACTTCGGTTTCGGCTTCGTCGTCACCGGCGGCTCCGCGAACGTCGCCAACACCGTCGGCATCGGCACCAACAATTCCTGGGGTTCCATGTCCGTCGAGGGCGGCACGCTCCACGTCGGCGGCGAAATCACCGTCGGTAACCAGGCCAGCGGCGGTCGCGGCGGACAACTCCGCGTCACCGGCGGCACCTTCACCTCCACCGATCCGGTCAACGGACTCGTCCTCTCGCGCCGCGCAGGCAACGTCGCCCGCGCGAACTTCTCCGGCGGCACCACCACCGTCGAAAAAGTCATTCTCGGCTTCAACAGCACCGTCAACTCCGGCACCGCCACGCTCACCGTCGACGGCGGCACGCTCTACGTCGGCAGCGGCGGCTTCGTCGCCAACGGCTCCGGCACGTTCGTCCCCTCGGTCATTCTTTCCTCCGGCACGCTCGGCGCGAAAGCCGATTGGTCCACCGCGCTCCCGCTCACGCTTCCCGCCGGCGGCAACATCGCAATCCGCGCCGCCGACGCCGCCAACGACCCGCACACCGTCACGCTCAACGGCGTCCTTTCCGGCCCCGGCGGTCTCACCAAGTCCGGCGCCGGCACGCTCGTCCTCGCCGCCGCCAACACCTACACCGGCCCCACGTTCCTCAACGCCGGCACGCTCCGCGTGACCGGCAGTATCCAAAGTGCGGTGACACTCAACGACACCGCCTCGCTCGCGATCGCCGGCGTCGACACCCCGCTCGCGCTCGGCACCAGCGGCCTCACCTGGGCCGCCGGCGGCAGCGTCGCCGTCGACCTCGGCGCCAGCGGCGCCTCCGGTCGCCTCGCCCTCGCCGGCCCGTTGACCAAGTCAGGCCACGGCACCTTCGCCTTCGCGCTCAACGCCGGCGCCGGCTTCGCCGCGGGCAACACCTACACCCTCGCCACGTTCTCCGGCACCGATTTCGCCGCCGCCGACTTCAGCGACATCGGCCTCCCCGCCGGTTACGCCGCTGCCTTCACGCTGAATGATACGAGCCTGCAGCTCATGATCGTCGGCACGCCCTTCATCACGAGCGCCAGCGAAGCCTTCGGCACCTACGGCGAAGCTTTCACTTACACGATCACCGCCGGCAATTCTCCGACGAGCTTCCACGCCGCCGGCCTTCCCGCCGGTCTCGAACTCGATTCCACCACCGGTGTGATCTCCGGCACGCCCACCACCAGCGGCACCTTCAACGTCACCGTCAGCGCAACCAACCTCGCCGGCACCGGCGCCTCGCCGCTCACGCTCACGATCGCGCCGGCCAGCGCGTCCGTCGTGCTCTCCGACTTGAGCCAGCCTTACGACGGCACGCCGAAAAACGTCACCGCCACCACGAATCCCGCCGGCCTCGACGTCGCCATCACCTACAACGGCAGCGCCGCGCCGCCCACGCTCCCCGGCTCCTACGCCGTCGTCGCCACCCTCGACGATTCCAATCACATCGGCTCTGCCACCGGCACGCTCACGATCACCATCACCGCACTCGTGCGTCACGCACCGACGCTCAACGCCGACGTCGACGGCTCGCTCCAGGTTCTCCTGCCCGAAAGCGTCACGCTCAACTCCGGCGCATCCGTCTCCGGCGATCTGCTCGTGCCCGGCACGCCACGCATCCAGTTGAACGGCAGCCCGCTCTACGGCGGCACGCAGGACTCGTCCGGCGCCGCCTCGCCGACCAGCCACACGATCACGCTGAACGGCAACGCCGTCCTCCGCCACGTCGTGCGACGCGTCGATGCGATCGCGCTGCCGACTGTATCCACTCCGCAAGCACCGACCGGCAACCGCAGCGTCTCGCTGAACAACGCGAGCCAGAGCCCCGGCGATTTCGCCACGCTCCGGAATCTCACGCTCAACAGCCACGCCGGCACCCGCGCGATCCCGCCCGGCGCCTACGGCAGCTTCACCGCCAACGGCAACGGCTTCATCCTCGGCGTCGCCGGCGCCACCGAACCGTCCGTCTATCATCTCCAGAGCCTCACGCTCAACGGCGGCGCCTCGATCCAGGTCGTCGGCCCCGTCATCCTGCGGCTCGCCAACAGCCTCAACGTCAATGGCGGCACCCTCGGCTCGTCCGCGAACCCTTCGTGGCTCTCCCTTGAGGTCAGCAACGGCGGCGTCACGCTCAACTCCGGTGCCACCGTGCACGGCCACATCACCGCGCCGAACGGCACCGTGAACCTCAACAGCAACACGACGATCGACGGCCGCGTCGCCGCCGACCGCCTCACGCTCAACGGCAACGCCCTCCTCGCCGAACCTCAGCCGTAAGCAACGCTCGGATTCGCCCTCCCCACGGGGCGGGCGAATCCTCGACCTCCCGCCACCCGTGCCGAGCCAACCTCTCCGGCCGGGTGGCCCACCGTGGGGCGTGCGCGTCCGATTCGCGCCCGCTCCTCGTCCTCGCGCCACGGTCCTTTCCGCTCGTCAGCGGCTTCACGCCTGTTTCCATCGCGTTCATGCGCCGCTTTTTTCCCCTCGCCGCTGCCTTTGTCGTCTCGTTCGCCCCCACCGCCCGCCCCGCCAGCCCCGCGCTCGCCGACGCCACATCGGCCTTCGTTCGCAGCCACGCCGACAGCGCGATCGACTGGATGCCGTGGGGCGAAGCCGCATTCGCCCGGGCGCGCGCCGAACAAAAGCCCATCTTTCTTTCCGTCGGCCTTGCCACTAGCGAACTCAGCCGCGCGATGACGCGGCAGACGTTCTCCAACCCCGACACCGCAGCCTTTCTCAACGAAGCCTTCATCTGCGTTCTCGCCGACGCCAACGAACAGCCCCAACTCACCGCGCTTTATCAGGTTTACCTCCAAACCCTGAAACAGCTCCGTGGCCTTCCCCTGAATCTCTGGCTCACGCCCGAGCTGAAACCGTTCGAAGGCGCGAACTATCTCCCGCCCACCGAAGAATGGGGCAAGGAGGGCTTCCTCACCGTGGCCCGCCGCGCCGCCGCCGGCTGGAAAGCGGATCCCGCGGCGCAGCGCACGAAGGCCGATGAAGCCGTCGCGGCCATCCTCGCCGCCCGCTACACCGAGGCGCCGCCCCCGCTCGGCGCCGCCGATGCCGAGCGCACCCTCGCGTCCGGCATCGAAGCCTGGCTGGCGCTGCACGATTCCGTCCACGGCGGCTTCGGCGAACCACCCAAACAGCTCGAACCCGAACTGCTCCGTGCCCTGCTCCGCCGCCCCGCCAACCGCGACCTCGCCCTGAAAACGCTCCGCGCTATCGCGCACGGCGCCGTCCGCGATCCGCTCGACGGGGGCTTTTTCCGCTACGCCAGCGATACCCAATGGCGACTGCCCTATTTCCAGAAAAATCTGACCGACCAGGCCCGGCTCGCCCTCGCCCTCCTCGACGCCGCCAAAACCAGCCCAGAGCCCCTGTTCGTCGACGCCGCGCGCGGCGCACTCCACTTCGTCCTCGATTCGCTCGCCCTCGACCACGGCGGCTACGCCGCTGTCCTCGATGCCACCACCGAAGCTCAAATCGCCGCCCACCTCTGGACGCGCCGCGAGATCGAATCCGCCCTGAACAAGGCGGACGCCGACGCCGTCTGCGCAGCGTTCGGCATCACCGCGGAAGGCAACCTCGCCGACGACGCCCTCCCAGGCATCGAAACCGTGGGAAAAAACCTTCCCTACCTCGCCGATCCCATCGCCGCGGCCGGGCTGGCTGAAGCCCGCGCAAATCTCCTGAAACTCCGCCGCGAGCGGGTCGCGCCGTCGCACGCTGAAAACGCCACCGCCGCCGCCCACGGCCTGCTCTTGTCCGCATTGGCCCGCGCCGGCGCCGAACTCTCCGACGCGCGTCTCACCGAAGCGGCCCAGGCTCAGCTCGGTTTCATTCGCACGCAACTGCTCGGGGAGGACGGCCACCTGCGCCACCTTGCGCATCTCCCCGCACCGGCGACCGCACTCGACTATGCGCTGATGATCGAAGGCCTGCTCGTCTTGCGGTCGACGGCGAACTCCACCGAAGCCGGGG
Source organism: Verrucomicrobiota bacterium (assembly GCA_023430825.1). Classification (GTDB taxonomy): domain Bacteria; phylum Verrucomicrobiota; class Verrucomicrobiia; order Opitutales; family Opitutaceae; genus Opitutus. Next base: position 50,685 of record JAEYYL010000220.1, read on the forward strand.
AACTCGCACAACGTCTTCTCGCCGCGTTGAACACCCGCTTCCTCGACCCCGAGACCGGCCGCTATTTCGTCACGGACGACAATCCGACCGCCGGCCTCTGGGCGCGCGTCCACGCCCCGGCTCCCTCCAGCGGTGAACCGCCATCCGCCGAAGCCACCCTCGTGCTTGCGAGTTCCGCTCACGCGCTGGAGGCACACGCCGATCTCCTCGCCCGCTCCATCGCCGTCGACGTGAACGAATCCCCCGAGGCCCCGCGCGGCGACCTTCTCCTTGCGCTCCAAGCCCGCCAGCCGGGACCCTAGCGTTTTCACGAAAACTATCGCCATTTCTGGATGGGAGGCAGGAGCCAGCTTGCAGTCGACGAGAGTGGCTCGCTGCGTGAGCAGCGGGATTTCAACGCGTCACATCGCCTGCAACCGGCTCCTACAACCGGCTACGACTCAGGTGAGCGGCTCTAGCCCGCATCCATCACACCCATGATGAAGAAAAAACGATTGGTCACGGAGCGCACAGAACTCCGACACGGAGTTCACCGAGGAGAATTCACCGATCCTATCTGGCCTCCCCTTCCAATCCGCCTCGTTTTCGCAACAAACGCATCCAACACCTGGTGGCCTCCTGCTGCCTCTGTGTCAGAGCTCAGTGTCCTCTGTGATCCATGACTTGGTTGATTCGAGTGTGACGTATCCGCACTAACAGCCTTCTTCCTCTTCCGTCGCAGCCGCGCCGCTCGGCGGCTTCATCACGCGGTCTCCTCGATCGCCCCGCGATCTGTCGGAGAGCGCACGCCCACGTCGGTTCGCCCGGCGGGACCCGCCTCCATCCTCCCCCTCGCCCCACCGTCCCCGTTGACCCGCCGCAGCCGGCTCGTTTTCTCATGGCCCACGCATGCTCCCTCCGTCTCTCTCCCGGCTCTTCGCCCTTGCCGGCGTTTTGCTTTTCGCCAGCCACGCGTTCTCCCAAACCGCGCCCACAATCGCCAACCCCTCCGACGCGCCCGACCCTGAACAACTCGCTCCGCTCGTCGTCACCGCGCAGAAACGCGGTCAGTCCATCGAGGAAGTCCCCATCGCCATCACCGCCTACTCCGGCTCGTTTCTCGAAAGCGCCGGCATCACGCGCTACGAGGATCTCGCCCCGCTCGTGCCCGGCTTCTTCGTTTCCGTTCAAGGCCCCAATAACCCCACGATCAACCTCCGCGGCGTCGGCTCCGACAACCTCGACCCGCGCCAGGAAGCGCGCATCTCCATTTTCCAGGACGGCGTCGCGATCAGCCGCCCCGCCGGCAGCGTCACCGAACTCTTCGACCTCGAACGCGTCGAAGTCCTGAAAGGCCCGCAAGGCACGCTCTTCGGCCGCAACGCCGGCGCCGGCGCCATCTCCGTCATCTCCCGCAAACCCACCACCGCCACCGACGCCAGCCTCACCGTCGGCCTCGGCAATCTCGACCGCCGCCACCTCTCCGGCCACGTCAACACGCCTCTCGGCAGCGAACGCCTCCTCGGCCGCGTCGCCTTCACCGCCGAGCGCCGCGACGGCACCATCGAAAACCTCGTCGACGGCTCGCCGCTAAACAGCCGCGAAACCATTGCCGTCCGGCCCTCGCTGCGCTGGCTGCCGTCGCCCGACACGACCGTCGATCTCGTGTTCAACTACCAGCGCGACACGCCCGCCGGCGTCGGCTTCAAGAGCGGCGTCATTCCCACCGCGCGCGGCGACACCGACCCGTTCACCGATGCCGACCTCACGCGCGGCACCGGACTCGGCATCGATCGCACCGTCTGGGGCGCGAGCGCGCTCGTCACGCACACGCTCTCCGACACCCTCACGCTCCACGCGACCAGCGCGTGGCGCGAGTTCGACTCGCACGAGGATTTCGACGGCGACGGCTCGCGCCTCATGCTGCTCGAGACCACCGACGCGTCCACCGGACGTCAGTTCAGCCAGGAACTCCGGCTCAACTTCGACACGCACCGCCGCTTCGCCGGTTTCGTCGGCGCCGCCGTTTTCCACGAGCGCGCCGAGGAGAATGTCGATGTCATGATCGACGAACGCAGCCTCTGGCCGTTCCTCTCCGGCAATTTTCGCGACGGCCTGCTCGCTTCCGGCGTCCCCGCTCAAGTCGTGCAGGCCGCCGTGCCCGCGCTGCACCCGTTCGTCCCGCAGGCCACGCTGCCCACCGGTTTTGCCGCGTTCGCCTTCGTGCCGCCGCTCGCGCCGCTCGCCACCCTCGCCGGCGCTCCGCTCAAGCCGTATCACACCGACCACTACATCAACACCGCCGAGTTCGACGCCGCCGATGTCTTCGCCGACGGCACGTGGCGCGCGACCGACCGGCTCGAATTCACCGCCGGCGCCCGCGTTTCCTTCGAAAAACAAACCGGCGGTTTCACCGCCGCCGCCAGCCCGGTGTCCTCCACGCTCGGCTTTCTGCTCGACGCCGGCCCCAACTTCTCCGTCGCGCCGACCAACGGCCATCTCACCATGAGCGATCGGGCCACCGGCTGGGCCGGCCGCGCGATCGCCCGCTACCGTCTCACGTCCGCGACCAGCGCCTACGCGAGCCTGTCGCGCGGCCGCCGGCCCAGCGCGCTGATTGTGACCTCCACCGATCGCTTCAGCCTCGCGGAGGAGGCGATCGTCAACACCGAACTCGGCCTCAAGGGCCGCCTTGGCCGCCGGCTGCAGTATTCCGCCGCGCTCTTCCACTACCGCTACCGGAATTTCCAGACCACTGTGCAGGATCCGTCGAACGTCGCCCGCTTCATCACGATCGACGCCGGCCGCGCCACGGGCCTCGGCGGCGAGGGTTCCCTCCGTGCCCAGTTTTCGGATACGATCGGCGCCTTCGCCACCTACGGCTACACCGACGCGACCTTCGACGACCGCGGCGACAACGGCACTCCGCAGCTTTATGCCGGCTCGACCTGCCGCCTCACCGCCCGCCACACGGCTTCGCTCGGCGCGACGTTCGAGCGCGACGTCGCCCGGGTCGGGCGTTTTTCGTTCACGCCGGTGTGGCAGTATAAATCCGCGTATTTCTTCGACGACGACAACACGCTCATCGGCGGCACGCTCCGCCAGCCCGGCTTCGCCCTGGTCAATCTCCGCCTCGCCTGGCGCAGCCCCGACCGCCGCTGGGAAGCCGTCCTCTACGCCGACAACGTCCTCGACGAAGATTACCTCCTCGATGCCGGCAACATCGGCGCCAGCTTCGGCATCCCCACCTTCGTCCGCGGCGAGCCGCGACTCTTCGGCGT
>JAEYYL010000270.1 GCA_023430825.1 Verrucomicrobiota bacterium
CAATCCGCCTCGTTTTCGCAACAAACGCATCCAACACCTTGTGGCCTCCTGCTGCCTCTGGGTCAGAGCTCAGTGTCCTCTGTGATCCATGACTTGGTTGATTCGAGTGTGACGTATCCGGGCTAAAGGTAGGAGCCTGCTTGCAGGCGATATAACGCCACACCCGCGTTCGACTCGCGCAATCGCCTGCAAGCAGGCTCCTACCTCCGAACCCAAAATCAAGCCGCGGCGCCCCCCGCCGCGCCTGCCAGGCCAACCCGCGCCGAGAGCGCCGCGCCCCCGCCTGGCGACCGCACTCCCCACTACTCGCCCGTCGCAACGCTCGTCACCGGCCGTCCCAATCGCAACGCCGCATACGCCAGCAACGCCGCCAGTGCGCTCGCCGCGACAAACCAGTCGCCATGCTCGACATAAAAGCTGTGTCGCGTCGTCCAGCGCGCGTCGCGCGTCACATCCACCGTTTCCGCCCCGCGGAAATACACGCTGCCCACCTCGTTCGTCAGCGTCGCACGCACGCTGCCGAACTCGTCGATCCAGCCGCTCCAGCCGCCGTTGCCACACCGCAGCACCGGCCGCCGCGTCTCCACCGCGCGCAACACCGAATGCGCCGCGTGCTGATACGCCGCCGCACCTTCGCCATACCACGCGTTGTTCGTCAGCACCGCCAGGAACTCGCTCCCGGCGATCACACTGCGCCGCGCGAGTTGCGGGAAAATATCCTCGTAGCAAATCAACGGACCCACCACCGCCGAACCCTGCCGCAGCGAAATCACGAGCGGCGACGCGTCGGGACCCGGCGAAAAATCGTCGTCGCCCACCTCGACGAATTTCTTCAACCACCCGAGCAGCGGGCGCACCGGCACGTATTCGCCGAACGGCACGAGATGCCGCTTCGCGTAATAACTCGTCTGCACGCCCGTCACCGGATCGGCCACGAACGCCGCGTTGAACCACGCCTCGTCCTCCGCACCGTAATTTTCCACCGCGATCGAGCCGAGGAGTAACGGAGCCCGGGCGCGCTGCGCCAGCGATGCGACGAACGCCCGCGCACTCTCGTCGCCCTTCACCGCCCAAGGCGTGCTCGCCTCCGGCCACAAAATCAGGTTCGGCCCGGCGGTCGCCGCCGCCAGGGTCGTCTTCTCCAGCACCTCGAGAATCCCCGGCCCTTTCGCCGGATCCCATTTCACGTCCTGCGGAATATACGGCTGCACGAACGCCACCCGCGCCAGCGGCACCGCGTAACGCCCCCGGTTGGCCGTCTCCTGAATATGGATACTCACGCACGCCATCAGGAGAAACAGCGCGAGCAGGAACTCCGGCCGCCGGAAATTCCAGCCGCCCTGGCCCTCCTTGAACAGGCTGTGCGCCATCGCCGAGAAGCCGACGTTCATCGCGACGAGCACGAACGAAATTCCCCACGCTCCGGTATAGGCCGCGACTTGCAGGATGCTCGACCGCTCCCATTGGCTCACCGACAGCGGCAGCCACGGAAATCCGCTCAACACCCAGGTGCGCGTCCACTCGATCACGACCCACGCACCCGCGAGCCCGAGCATGCCCACCATGCGCGTGAACGCCGGCCGCGCGATCATCCGCGGCATCGCCCACCACGCCGCCAGATACCACACGCTCACCCACGCGCCGACCACCGGCCCGAGCAGCAGCAAGCCGCCCCATGTCACGTGATGCAGCCAGCCCAGCATGATCGTCCACGCCACCGCCTGCGCCGCGACCAGTGTGCCGAAATACAGCTTCAGCTGCGGCCGCCGATACGCCCAGAAGATCGCCGGCGTGAGCATCGCATACGCGAACTCCGGCGCGTGAAACGGCGGAAACGACAGCACGGTCAGCGCGACCGTCAGAACGAACACGACCACCGCGGCCACCCGGTCGCCAAAGCGTTCGAACACCGAAGGCTTCGGCGCGTAAGGATCGGGAGAAAGTGAGGAAGATGTCTGATTCACAAAAGGTAGGAGCCTGCTTGCAGGCGATGAGCGACACTCGAAACCATCCCAGCCTGCGCACGCCCAACATCGCCTGCAAGCAGGCTCCTACCTCCGATCCATTTCAAGCGAGCCATTCGGGAATCGGTCGCTCGGCGTCGAGCATTTGCCCGAACCAGCCCCAATCCTCGGCGCAGCAGTAATACCAAGGCCAACGATCGCCTTTCGCACACAAACCGGCGCGATACGGATTCAGGTAGATGTAGAGAAACATCGACAACCTGTCTTCCTCCGGGCGGACATGCCGGTCGAAGAAATCACGCTCCCATGTGAGCGCAGCATCGGCTAACCGCATCGAAGCCGAAGTCTTCGCCTTCAACCGCGCCATCGCCCTTCCCAGCGGAAGACGCCCGCCAAGCGTCACCAACAGGTGAACGTGATCCGGCATCACGACCGCTCAGCGTAATTGCCACGTCCCATCGCCCTCGCTTCCGCCATGACACGGTCGCGATGCTCGGCGTAGTCAGCCCGGCGCGCCGTTCATCCGTGCAAACCGTAAGAAAATATGCGGCACCGGGAATCGACACCCGCCCTCGCCTCAACGCCGCACGTCCTTTCGCTGGATCAAAAGCCATCTGGATCAAACGGATTGAGGGTAGGAGCCTGCTTGCAGGCGATGAGCGATACTCGAAAACCATCCCAGCCTGTGCACGCCCATCATCGCCTGCAAGTTTACCCGCCTTCGGAGGGCAGGCTCCTACCTCCGATCCTGATCCCAATCCGCCCCAGCCTCAGACTGCGGCGACGCTCACCGTCCGTGACACTGCTTGAATTTCTTTCCGCTGCCACACGGACACGGATCGTTGCGGCCGACCTTCGGCACTTCGCGACGCACCGTGATCTTGGGCAACTGGATCTCCTGCTCCGGCGCTTCCGCCGTCGCGGTCGCCGCCGCACCACCGCCGGGCGCTGCCGAACGTGCGCTCACCGGCGCCACGCCGGGCGCCGCCGGCGCAGGCAGATCCGTCGGGCCCACCGCGCGCGCCGTGCGGCTCAGCAAGGCCAGCATGTTTTCAAACGACTCCAGGTTCGACGCGCTGCGGAACAACCCCGTGCAAATCTGCAGGCGCACGTTGTTCATCAGCTCCTCGAAGAAGCGAAACGCCTCGCCCTTGTATTCGACGAGCGGATCCTTCTGGCCGTAGCTGCGCAGCCCAATGCTCTTTCGCAGGTCTTCCATCTCGGTGAGATGCTCCTGCCAGTGATGGTCGATCGCGTTGATCACCACATAACGCTCCAGCGAACCGAGCGCCTCCGGGATCTCCACCGACTCCTTGATCGCGTAAGCCTGCTTGATCCGCTCGAGCAGCATCGCCGCCATCGCGTCGACATCGCCCTTGCCCAGCTCCTCCTTGCGCAGACTGACCGGGAAGTGCGAATTCACCCACCCGACAAGGCTTTCCACCGCCGTCTGATTCGGGCCGGCGCGCTCGCCATAACCCGCCGACTCCAACCGGTTGACCAGCTCTTCGTTGATCTGCTCGAAGATAATATCCTTCGGCCGCTCGGAGTGAATCGCGCCGTTGCGAATCCCGTAGATCACTTCGCGCTGCTGGTTGAGCACGTCGTCGTATTGGAGCAGCCGCTTACGGATCGAATAATTCTGCTGCTCGACTTTCTTCTGCGCGCTCTCGATCGAGCGGTTCAGCCACGGATGCTCGAGCTCCTCGCCTTCCTGCATCGAGCCTTCCATCAGGCGCGACGCGAGATTGCCCTGCAGGAAGAGCCGCATCAGGTCGTCCTCGAGCGAAAGGAAAAACTTCGTCGTGCCGGGATCGCCCTGACGCGAGCAACGGCCGCGCAACTGGCGGTCGATGCGCCGCGATTCGTGCCGCTCGGTGCCGACGACGTAGAGACCGCCGAGGTCGCGCACGCCTTCGCCGAGTTTGATGTCGGTGCCGCGGCCCGCCATGTTCGTCGCGATCGTGACCGCGCCACGCTGGCCGGCACGCGCCACGATGTCGGCTTCCTGCGCGTGAAACTTCGCGTTGAGCACGGTGTGAATCACGCCCGCGCGCTTCAACATGCGCGACAACACTTCCGACGATTCGACCGACACCGTGCCGACGAGCACCGGCTGGCCGCGCTTGTTCGCGCCTTCGATTTCCTTCACCACCGCGGCGAACTTGTCGCGGCGCGTCTTGAAGATGGAGTCGTTGCGATCGACGCGGATGCAGGGCTTGTTCGTCGGAATCACCTGCACGCCGAGCCGGTAGATGTCGTTGAACTCCGTCGCTTCCGTTTCCGCCGTGCCGGTCATGCCGGCCAGCTTCTCATACATGCGGAAATAATTCTGGATCGTGATCGTCGCGTAGGTGCGCGTCTCGCGCTCGATCGTCACACCTTCCTTCGCCTCGACCGCCTGGTGCAGCCCGTCGGACCAGCGGCGGCCCGGCATCACGCGGCCGGTGTTCTCGTCGACGATCATCACTTTGCCCTCCTGCACGACGTATTCGACGTCGCGTTCGTAGAGCGAATACGCGCGGAGCAACTGCGAGATCGCATGGATGTCCTCCGACACCTCGGCATAGCGGTTCTGCGACTCGAGCTTCCGCGCTTCGCGCTCCTCGAGCGTGAGCGTGGTGCTCTTGTCCAGTTCGCTGAACTCGGTCGCGAGATCCGGCAGCACGAAGGCATCAGGGTTGTCGGGTCGCAGTTTCGTGCGGCCGATCTCCGTGAGGTCGGCTTGGTGCTGACGCTCGTCGATCACGTAGAACAGCTCTTCCTTCAACCGGTAGAGTTCCACCTTGTTCAGGTCGGAGTTCATCTCCGTCTCGACCTTGTCGAGCAGCTTGCGCCACTCCGGCGTCTCCTGCACGCGCAAGAGCTGCTTGTTCTTCGGATGGCCCATCTTCACCTGCAGAAGCTTGCGGGCGGCGGTCTGCTTCGGATTGGTGTCGACAAACGGCACGGGCAGCAAATCCAGCCCCTGTTTTGCCCTCTTCGCATTCTCTTCCTTCACCTTGGCCGCCGCCTCTTCTTCTTGCTGGATCTGTTCCGGCGTTTTCTCAAGCAACGCCTGCGCTTCGCTGACGATCCGGTTGCAGAGCCGAATCTGGTCGTTGACCAGCCGGTCGACCGGAGGCAGCAGCCGCGTGAAAGGTTGCTCGCGCTCGATCGGCGCCGGGCCGGAGATGATCAACGGCGTGCGCGCCTCATCGACGAGGATCGAGTCGATTTCGTCGACGATGCAATACCAGTGGTCGCGCTGGACCTGGTCTTCCTTGCGCGTCGCCATGCCGTTGTCGCGCAGGTAATCGAAGCCGAACTCGCTCGCGGTCCCGTAAGTGATGTCGCGGCCATACATCTCGCGCCGCACGCTCGGCGCCATCTGCTGCTGGATGCAGCCGACCGTCACGCCGAGGAAATTATAGACGGCGCCCATCCACTCGGAGTCGCGGCGGGCGAGGTAGTCGTTGACCGTGACGAGCTGCGTGTTCCGGCCGGTGAGAGCGTTGAGATAAAGCGGAAGCGTGGAGACGAGCGTCTTGCCTTCGCCGGTGGCCATTTCGGCGATCTTGCCCTGGTGGATGGCGATGCCGCCGATCAACTGCACGTCGAAGTGCACCATGTCCCACGTGAGCTCGTGCTCGCACACGATGATCTTCCGGCCGACGAGCCGGCGGGCGGCGTTCTTCACCGTGGCGAAAGCCTCGGGCAAAATCTGGTCGAGCGCGGCGCGCTTGTCAGAGGCGGCGGCGATGCGCGCGCGGAATTCGTCGGTCTTGGCCCGGAGCTGGTCGTCGGTGAGCGACTGGTAGGATTGCTCGAGTTCGTTGATGCGCGCGACGATCGGGCGGCAGGACTCGAGAAACTTGCGATAGTGCCGGCCGGAAAAACGTTTGAGAAGAAACGACAGCATGAAAGGGGCAAAACGCTAGCCCTCGCCCCCCCGTTGGCAAATGGCAAATCCGGCGATCCGCCCGTGCCTCGTGGCGGCACGCTTCGCCTCCCGCCCGCCGCCCTGACTCACCGTCCCTCGGCACCGCCGCACACCGGGGCCGATCCGCAGGTCCGCACCTCGTATCCAAGAAAATAGGACAAGTCGCCGCCCCGCGCGTCGCCGCGCCGCTTCGCTCCACCTACTTCCCCGCCGCCGGCCGTCCGCGCCCGCGGGTAAGCCGCCTCTCTCGCATATTTCCGCCTCTCTCCCCCCATTCCGCACTTGCCAAGCATTCGCGCCGACACCGCAATCCTACGGCGAAACCCCACCCTCTTTTGCTCGTCCAGAAGCCACGCTTCCCCTTGGCCAAAAATCGCGTAGCGTTTTAAGTTGACTTGATACGTTTTTATATCATTTCGTAATCGCACATGGCCATCCAAGTTAACACGCGCATCGATGAAGCGGATTGGGACAAGGTCGTGGCGGCCATGCCCGGAATCAGCAACGCCGAGCGCATGGCCGAACTCGTGCGCCAGCAGCTCGCCCTGCTCGAATCCCGCCGCCAGCTTCCGGACGCGCTCGCGCTCACCGAGCGCCTGCTCGCTCCCTCGCTGCAGGCCCTGCGCGAACAAGGCGTTCGCGGCAAGGGCTCCGAAATCGCCGAGACGCTCGCGCAGACGGTGAGCGAAATGGCCGCCGTGCTCCTCTCGCACTCCGACACCTTGCGCGAAGCACCCGAGCGCGCGCTCCCCGAACTCGAGGCGCTGCTGGTGCAACGCTGGGCGCGTGCCACCATCCACGTTCTCCGCGGTGCCGCCCTCGAGCCCGCGAGCATCCGCAACCATCAAGCTGCCGCCCCTGAAATCCGCCGCGTCTTCGACCAGGTGCGCATCCTTTCGCAAGCGACCGCCCCTTCGCCCAAAAACACCGAAGCCACGCCTCCCGCCCCGCCCTCTTCCTGACCGCACCCTCAACCCCTCCGGAGATATCATCATGGAAAACCGCCTGCGCGATCGTATTGCCCGTGTGCTGACCAGCACCGCCCACTCACTCGTCGACAAGATCGAAGGCCTCAACGAGGAAGGCATCCTCGAAGCCGCCATCCGCGAGGTCCACGGCGCCGTCGACGAGGTTCACATCGCCCAGGGTGAAGCGCTCGCCCGGAAGCACCACGTCAGCAAAGCCCTCGAACGCCTCAACCAGGAGAAGTCGAAGGTCGAAGCCGATGCCGAGACCGCTCTCCGCTCCGGCCGCGAGGACCTCGCCGTCGTCGGCTTGAGCCGCGTCGACGACATCGAGCGCCAACTCCCCGAGCTCGAGAATCAGATGCTCGATCATAAGTCGGACGCCGAACGCCTCGGCCAGTCGCTCGAAAGCCTCCGCGCCCGGCGCGCGCAGATGTCCGACGATCTCGCCGCGCTCCGCCGCAGCCGCGTCAGCGATTCGACCGGCGCCGCGCTCGCGCAACCCGGACAGGAAGCGCACCGCAAAGCCGCTCGCGCCGAAAACGCCTTCAACGATCGCTACGCCAAATCCACCGGCGTTGATCGCGCCACGCTCCACGCCCGCGAAGCCGATCAGGCGAAATTGCGCGATCTCTCCGATCTCTCGCGCCAGACGCGCGTGCAGTCGCGCCTCGAATCCCTCAAGCAACGCGTCCGCACCGACGCCCCCGTCAACCCCGCGAGCAACTAAACCGCCGGCCGCCTGCTCCGCGTTTCAAGCGCAAGCCGGCGGCCCCGGCGAACCCACTCCTCCGCTCTTCGTCCATGAGTTTCGGCGAACTTCTCACCGCACCCCAGGTTTGGCCGTTCAGCCTCGCGCTGCTGCTTTTCTTCGCCGCGTCGATCATGGAAATCATCCTGGCGTTTACCGGCTTCGGCGCAGATCTCGGCCTCGATCTCAGCCTCGATCTCGATGCGCCCGATCCCTCCGGCTTCCTGCGCTTCTTCGACTGGCTCGGCATCGGACGCGTGCCCTATCTCATCTCGCTCGCCGCCTTCCTGCTCGGTTTCGGCATCGCCGGGCTTTTCGCCCAAACGATCCAGCTCGAGACCGTCGGCGCCGCGCTGCCCTGGCCGATCGTCGCGGTCGGCTGCGCGTTGATTTCGCTGCCGTTCGTGCGCGTGCTCAATCGCGGCCTCGGCCGGATCTGGCCGAAGGATGTCGAGTCCAGCGCCGTCACCTACGAATCGCTCATCGGACACGAGGCGGAAGTCGTCCTCGGCGAAGTGCGCAACGACTCGCCCGGCCAGATCAAGATCCGCGATCCGGAAGGCAGCACGCACTACGGCCTCGCTGTCTCCGACACCACCGGAGAGTCGTTCGCCACGGGCGAGCGCCTCCTCGTGGTGGGCCGCCGCGGCGCGATTTACACCGTGATTCGGCATCCGAATCCCTCGTCGCCCGATACTTCGTCACCCAGCTCAGCCTCCTGAAAGTTATGGATCACCTCATGGACAACCTCTCGCTCATTACCATCCTCGGCGTCGTCGGCGGCCTCGTGTTGATCGGCCTCATCGGCGCCCTCCTCGCGAAGCTCTACCGTAAAGCCACCCCCGAGCGCGCCCTCATCCGCACCGGCTGGGGCGGCGGCAAGGTCATCACCGACGGCGGCACGCTCGTGCTCCCGTTTCTCCACCAGATCGGCGAGGTCAACCTCCAGACGCTCCGCCTCGAGGTGCAGCGCAAGAATCAGGACGCGCTTATCACCAAGGACCGCCTCCGGGTCGACGTCCGCGCCGAGTTCTACGTGCGCGTCGAGAAGACCATCGAAGCGATCATGGTCGCCGCCCAAACCCTCGGCGCCCGCACCTTCCGCCCCGACGAACTCACCGCCCAGCTGCAGGGCAAATTCGTCGACGCCCTCCGCGCTGTCGCCGCCACCCTCACGATGGACGAGCTGCATGAGAAGCGCGTCGAGTTCGTCCTTCAGGTGCAGAAAGCTGTGACCGAGGATCTCAGCCGCAACGGCCTCGAACTCGAATCCGTTTCGCTCACCGAACTCGATCAAACGTCGAAGGAATATTTCAAGGACACCAACGCCTTCGACGCCGAGGGTCTCGCCAAGCTCACCGACGTCACCGAACGCAAACGCGAGGAACGCAATCGCATCGAGCAGGACACCCGGCTCGCCATCGAGCAGAAGAATCTCGCGGTCGAACGCGAGTCGCTGAAGGTGCGGCAGGTCGAGGCCCAGGCACGCTTCGAACAGGAACAAGCCATCGCCATGGCGAAAGCCGCGCAGGAAGCGCTGATCGCCCGCGAACGCGCCCTGCGCGAACGCGAGGGCCGCGAAGCCCAGATCACCGCCGATCAGGCCGTGAAGGAAGCGAACATCTTCGCCGAAAAATCAATCGCCGCCCGCGACATCCAGCGCCTGCGCGAACTCGACATCGAGCGCCAGGAAGCGCGCATCGCCGTCGCCAAGAAAAGCGAGGAACTCTCGAAAGCCGACGCCTCCGCCGCCGCCGCGCGCGCCGGCACCGTGAAAGCCGAGGAAGAGGTCAAGACCGTGCAGGAGGTTGCGATGGCCGAACGCGCCAAACAGATCGTCGTCATCAAGGCGCGCGAGGAAGCCGAGCAGGACGCGGTGAAGGTCGTCGTTTCTGCCGAAGCCGAACGCAAGGCCGCCGACGACTTCGCGCAGGCCATCCGCACGAAAGCGCAGGCCGATGCCGACCGCATCCGCATCGTCGCCGAAGCCGATCAGACCCGCCTCGAAGTCGAAGCCATTGGCCTAAAGGCGATCAACGAATCGAAAAATCTGCTCGGCGAAGCGATCATGTCGTTCGAGGTCCGCAAGGAACTCGTCAGCAAGCTCGAGGCGGTGATCGCCGCGGCGATGAAGCCCGCCGAGAAGATCGAATCGATCCGCATGCTCCATATCAACGGCATGCCTGGCATGAACGGCGGCGGTTCCGCAAACGCCGGCGGCGCGCTCAACGGCGCCGCCGAATCCGACGGGAAATCCGGCGCCGGCCTGCCGAACCAACTCGTGCAAGCGCTCCTGCAATACCGCCTGCAAGTGCCGATGGTCGAAAAAATGTTGTCCGAACTCGGACTCTCCGTCGATCACGGCACGCTCATCCCCACGGATTTGGGCGCATCGACGCGTCTCAACCCGGCCGGCGATTCCGCCCGCGAGCCGAACTCCTGAGCGGTCCACGTCGACCGCCTGTTTCACCTCCCTCCGCGAGCGCTGCTCGCCCGCCGTTGCCTCGACCAATCGAGGCGATGGCTGGGGAAACCGTGCCCTCCATTCATCCCCGGGAATCACCATGATCGTGCTGGAAGGCCCGCTCTTCCCCCTGGCTCCGGACCTCACGCTGTTGTCCGCAAGCCAGCCCTCCCCGGCGCCCTGGCCGCCGTCCGGGGACGGCGCGGCATGGGTGCCGCTCACCTGCACCCTCGTGCTTCTGACCTGGATGATCACTGTCGCATCGATCCGATTCCGCCGGCGTATCCCCATAATCACGCCCCCCTGATCCACCTCCCCCCCTCTCCTCCGCCCCACCCTCCCCCCGATCCACGTGCGACATTAAGATGTCGCATATGCGACATCTTAATGTAAGCAATTTACCGGAGATTCCCTCTCCGGCCGTGAAACCGAAAAACGAAGAGCTGCTGTATTTTCTTCTCTGGACCGCCGACTCACTGCTCCGTCCGACCTGGCGCAACCTGGAGGAACCGTTCGAGGCTTGGGCCGCGCGCAAAGGCCTCAGCCGACGTCTTGCCGAACTGACCCGCCAAAAACTGATCGAGCCCCATCCCGAGCCCAATCTCGATCGAGTGGTGCGCCTGACCACGCAGGGAAGGCAACTGGCACTCGGCGGTCGCGATCCCGTCGCGGAGTGGGCCCGTCCGTGGGATGGCACCTGGAGATTTGTGCTCTTCGACCTGCCGACGGGCCGCGATGCGGTCCGGCAGCAACTGCTGCGAATCTTGAGGCGGTGTCGTTTCGGCTACCTCCAGAAAAGCGTCTGGGTCAGCCCCGATCCGACGGCCGAAATCCGCCAGGCGCTCGCCGAAATCCGCGTCCAAGCCGACGCCTTTCTCGTCATTGAGGGCAAACCGGCCGCCGGCGAGTCCGATGCCGAGATCGTCGAGGGCGCATGGGACTTCGAACGGATCAACCGGCACTATGATCATTACCTCGCGGTCGCGCAGAAAATCCCGTCACAACGTTCGGCTCTGGCCGCGTGGGCTCGTCGGGAAGATGGCGCATGGAAATCCGCGATCCAGTCAGATCCCCTCTTGCCCGCATCGTTGCTCCCCGCGGGCTACCGGGGGCGCGACGCCTTCCAGCGACGCAAAGAGATCTTCGCCCGCCTGCTCGCAATCTCCGACGCGACCGCGCGACATTAAGATGTCGCATATGCGACATCTTAA
>JAEYYL010000276.1 GCA_023430825.1 Verrucomicrobiota bacterium
GGCGGCGGCGAAGCGTCACGGCTACACCGTGACGGTGGACATCAAGGTCGACGAGAAAGGCGAGATCCAGAACGTGACGCTCGTCGATTCCGACGATCGTTCGACCGGCGAGGTGATCACCAAGATGGCGCTGGCGATGGCGCTGAGGACGGAGTTGCCGCCGCGGCAGAAGAACGGCAAGCCGGCGCCTTACACGGCGCGCACGCCGTTCTTCTTCCCGATCGACGACGACGAAGGCCCTGATGCGGAGCAGCTGCCGCTGCCGCGGGTGAAGAATGCCGTGCAGCCGGATTATCCGACCGCCCTGCGCGAAGCGGGCACGGTGGGCGGCGTGATTTTTGAGCTGTCGATCGACGAGGCCGGAAAGCTGACGCATCTGGCGACGTTGCGGGCGTCGCATCCGGAGCTGGAGGCGGCGGCGCGCGAGTCGGTGAGCAAATGGGAGTTCACGCCGGCGCAGCGCGACGGCGCACCGGTGGCGTCGCGCTCGCGCATCGCGATCGTATTCGAAACCGAGGAGACGATGGCCGACCTGAAGTGGCGTGTGGCGCCGCGGCCGAGTCTCGGAGCGTTCGTGGTGATTCGCCCGGATAGTCCGATCGACGAGTCGGGGCTCGAGGAAGCGCCGGCGAGCGCGCCGGCGGGGCCGGCGAAGTAGTCGCAAACCACGCGTATCCAAAATATGGAGTCGCGGCGCCCTCGCCGCGGTTCCGCCCGCGTTCATCACGCTCTATTTGGCATCGCGAGCTCCAGGAACGAAGGCGGGACGCTGAGCCTGCCGAACGGGCTCGATGCCTCGCAATGCCCGTAAAGTTGGGAACGAGCTACGGAGTGTAGCCGGTTCACGAGAGGCTGTGATTCAACGAACCAAACGGAGGGAACACAGAGGCCACAGAGCTCCGACCAGAGGCCACAGAGAGAAATGCATGAAGCAGATCCGAGCTTTCATCGTCTCAGTATCGTCTGCATGAAGCCCCCCAACACCTTGGGCCTCCTGCTTCCTCCGTGTCGGCCCTCGGTTGGGTGTGGTTTATCCGGGTTAGCCGGATGGGGCGGCGGGGGCGCCGCGGGTCCACGAAGAACCTGCGTCCGTGCGCTGGTCGGCGTCACTTGCGCATGAGCCGCGCGACGAGCAGCGCGCCGACGACGGCGAGCGCGGCGAGCGCGAAGCCGCGCGCGAGGTGGCCGTAGAGAAAACTGCCGGTGGCGAAGAGCGCCGACCAGATGGCGGTGGCGCCGAGCGCGGCGCGGAGGATGCCGCCGGGAAGATTGTCGGTGGACGCGGGCAGGCCGGTTTGGGCGCGCACCGCGGTCCAACCGGGTCCGGCGGGGCGCACGAGCGCGTAGAAATTGCGCAGCGTTTCCGGCGCGGTGCCGGGCGAGAGGTAGGCGACGGCGACCCACACGGCGGTCGTGGCGGCGATCGAGGCGATGAGCGTGTAGTGTCCCGGCCAGCCGAGGCCGTGGCGTTGCGCGAAGAAGAACCCGAGCGCGAAGACGAACGACGCGCTCATCGCGGCGATTTCCGCCCAGGCGTTTACGCGCCACCAGAACCAGCGCAGCAGGTAAAGCAGGCCGGTGCCGGCGCCGATCGAGAGCAGGAGATCGAAAGAGACTTTCGCCGATTCGAGCTGAAACGTGAGTAGGCCGGACAACACCATCAGGGCGACGGTGACGCCGCGACCGGTCCAGACGTAATGCCGCTCGGTCCGGCCGGGTCGCAGAAAGCGCCGGTAGCAATCGTGGACGAGATACGACGTGCCCCAATTGAGGTGCGTGATGATCGTGGAGATATACGCGGCGGTGAGTCCGGCGAGCATGAGGCCGGCGATGCCGGCGGGGAGAAAGCGCAGCATCGCGGGGTAGGCGAGGTCGTGGTTGATCAGGCCCGGTTCGACGTGGGGAAACGCGGCGCGGATGTCGGAGAGTTGTGGATACACCAGCATCGACGCGAGTGCGACGATGATCCAGGGCCACGGACGGAGGGCGTAGTGCGCGGCGTTGAAGAAGAGCGTGCCGGCGAGGGCGTCGCGCTCGGATTTCGCGGCGAGCATGCGCTGCGCGATGTAGCTGCCGCCGCCCGGCTCGGCGCCGGGATACCAGACGGACCACCATTGGACGGCGAGCGGGATGATGAGGAGCGTGACGACGAGCTCCGTGTTGCCGAAGTCGGGCAGGAAACTGAGCGTGGCGGGATCGAGTTTCTCGACGAGGCCGGCGAGGCCGCCGACCTGCGGCTGCTTCAGCGCGTAGTAGGCGGCGGCGAACGATCCGGCGATCGCGATGCCGAACTGGATCACGTCGACGACGAGCACGCCCCAGAGACCGGCGGGCGCGGAGAAGAGGATGCAGAGCGCGCCGCAGATCAGGAGGGTTTGCGCGGGCGGCCAGCCGAGGAGGATTTGCGCGATCTTCACGGCGGCGAGATTTACGGAAGCCATGATCACGCAGTTGAAGAGCAGGCCGAGGTAGATGGCACGGAAGCCGCGGACGGCGCTCGCGGCCCGGCCCGAGTAGCGGATTTCGTAGAACTCGAGGTCGGTGAGCACGCCGGAGCGGCGCCAGAGCCGGGAGTAGATGAAGACGGTGGCCATGCCGGTGAGCAGGAAGGCCCACCATACCCAGTTTCCGGATACGCCCTGGCGGCGGACGATATCGGTGACGAGGTTGGGCGTGTCGGTGCTGAAGGTCGTCGCCACCATCGAAATGCCGATGAGCCACCACGGCGCGGCGCGGCCGGAGGTGAAGAA
>JAEYYL010000280.1 GCA_023430825.1 Verrucomicrobiota bacterium
GGTCGGAGACCCGCCCTACTTAACACACACCATGATGGCTAAATATCGCTATAGTTTGCCGCAGCTGGCGGAGGAGCTTTTCCTCACGGACGGCGGGATCGAGACGACGTTGATTTATCGGGACGGCTTCGAGCTACCGCTGTTCGCGGCGTTCGACGTGTTGCGCCACCCAGCCGGGTGCGAGGCGGTGCGCCGGTATTATCGGGAGCATGCGGCGGTCGCGCGGGCGCAGGGCGTCGGGTTCGTGCTCGAGAGCGCCACGTGGCGCGCGAGTGCGGAGTGGGGCGCGAAGCTCGGCTACGACGCGCGGGCGTTGGCGGAGGTGAACCGGCAGGCGATCGCGATGCTGCATGAGTTGCGCGAAGAGTTCGAGACGCCGGCGTGGCGCATTCCGATCAGCGGGTGCATCGGTCCGCGGGGCGACGGCTACAAGGCGGACGTGCGCATGACGGCGGCGGAGGCGGAGGACTATCACGCGATGCAGGCGCGGATCTTCGCGGCGACGGGTGCGGACCTGGTGTCGGCGATGACGATGACGTATGTGGAGGAGGCGATCGGCGTGGTGCGGGCGGCGCGGGCTGCGGGGATGCCGGCGGTGGTGTCGTTCACGACCGAGACGGACGGGCGGCTGCCGAGCGGGCAGACGCTGGCGGCGGCGATTGCGGAGGTGGACGATGCGACGGGCGCGGCGCCGGCGTATTACATGATCAACTGCGCGCATCCGGTGCATTTCGCGGAGGCGCTCGGCGCGGGCGGCGAGTGGTGGGTGCGGCGGATTCGCGGCATTCGGGCGAACGCGTCGACGAAGAGCCATGCGGAGCTCGATGGGTGCACGGAACTCGATGCGGGCGATCCGGCGGATCTCGCGCAACGTTGTGCGGCGCTGCGGCGGGCGTTTCCGCAGCTCACGATTTTCGGCGGCTGTTGTGGCACGGATCACCGGCACATCGGCGCGATCGGCGAGGCGTGTCGACTCGATCGCGGGCGGCCGCGGTGTGCGGCGGTGGCCTGAGCGAAGACGGCCAGTCGACGAAACGGATTTTCACGGAGCGGTTTTGCATGAAGCCGCGGCCGGGAACGTCGCGCGCGCCTGCGAACTTGCGAGAGCGAGGACGGTGGTGGCGCGACGCCAGCAAAAAGAAACCAACAACACAGAAGTTCCGCTCATGCGCGGAGAAAGTCATACCATGAAAAAGTCAGCACTCCTCTGGGCGCTCGGACTCGGCCTGTTCGCCGGTCCCGCGGCCCTTTCCGCCCGTCATCTCGATCAAGTTTACGCCGACCAGTATCTCGGTCGGACCGACACGCCGATTCCGAAGGCGGTGGTGCGGCCGAAGGTGAGTCTCGATTATGTCGGGACCGAAGTCCAATTGGTGTTCGTCGTGAACGAACTCGGACGTCCGAGTGGGATTCGCAGCCGGTCGAGGGTGCCGAGCGACCTGTTCAAATCGTTGGCGGTCGCGGTGGCGCAGTGGCGGTTCGAGCCGTTGCGGGATGCGAAGGGCGAGCCGGTGGCGGCGAAGGTGTTGCTGCCGGTGCGCATCACGAAGGAACAGCGGGAGGATCGGCCCCTGATTGCGCGATTGGAAACAGCGGAGCGTCACGAGTGAAGCAGCGAGGCCGTCTCCGGAAAAGGGAGACGGCTTTTTTTTGGGGGCGGGCGATTGGGCCTTCGTTCGGGCATCGCTATGCGACGCGGTGTGGCCGGGGCGTGGTTCCGTGGGCTGAAGCCCACGGCTACGGTCGGGCGCTCGCGACGCGAGCTGGCGAGAGGGGTGTGCGCGCACTCGGAGCGGCGGGGACAGCCGCCCATCCTTCCATGCGCTTAACCGGCTAACGTTTGGCGAGGCGGTGGAGGAGGGCGCGTTGGAGGAGGATGAAAGCGAGGAGCAAGGCGCCGACGACGATGCGGGACCACGCGGGGCTGAGGCGTCCGTCGAAGATCAGCGCGGCCTGGATCACACCGAAGATCAGCAGGCCGAGGAGCGTGCCGAGCATGTGGCCGCGACCGCCGCTGAGCAGCGTGCCGCCGATGACGACGACGGCGATGGCGTCGAGTTCGAGGCCGAGGCCGAAGCTCGGGTTGCCGGAGCCGGTGTAGAGGACGAGCACGAGACCGGCGCAGGTGGCGCAGACGCTGTTGAACGCATACACGCCGACGCGCGAAGCGCCGAGTGGGAGGCCCATGAGGAGCGCGGATTGTTCGCTGCCGCCGATGGCCAGGAGGTTGCGGCCGAAGCGCGTGTAGTGCGCGATCACGATGCCGACGACCAGCGCGACGAGCAGGCAGAGCGCGGTGGCGGGCAGCCAGAAATTTTCACCGAGGGTGATCTCGAAGGACGAGAGCGTGGTGTAGAACGGGTGCGAGATGCCGACGGATTCGGTGGTGATCCAGAACGCGCAGCCGCGCATGAGGAACATGCCGGCGAGCGTGATGAGAAAGGCGGGCTGGCGGAAATAGTGGATGATCGCGCCCATGCCGGCGCCGAGCGCGGTGCCGATCGCGAGCGCGATCGCGGCGGCGGCGGCGGGGTGAACGCCGTGGGTTTCGACGAGCGTGGCGACGAGGATCGAGGTGAAGCCGGCGACGGCGCCGACGGACAGATCGATGCCGCCGGAGAAGATCACGAGCGTCATGCCGATGGCGGCGATGCCGAGCGCGGCGTTGTCGGTGAAGAGATTGATCGCGCCGGGGACGGAGAAGAAGCCCTCGTAGAGATTGGACGCGGCGATGTAGAGCGCAGCGAGGATCGCAGCGGTGGCGAATTGAGGCCAGCGCGCCTGGAGAGTCGGACTCATGTGAAGAGCGGTTGGAGGCGCGCTGAAGCTCCAAGGACCAAGCTCCAAGCTCCATTGAACATCCAAGCGCCAATCTCCCATGGGTGTTTGGAAATTGGAGCTTCGCTGGAGCTTGGAGCTTGGTGCTTGGAGCTTCTCGTGGCGGGTTTCATCGGGAACGAGAGGGGACGAGGCCTTTCAGCCAGCCGCGCGTTTTGTCGGATTGCAGGAGGCAGACGGCGAGGATGAGCAAGGCCTTTGGCACGGGGGCGACGGCGGGCGGGACGCCGGCGTAATACATCGTTTGCGTGAGCGTTTGCAGGAGGATCGCGCCGATGAAGGAGCCGAGCAGGAGAAAGCGTCCGCCGCTGAGCGCGGTGCCGCCGACGACGACGGCGAAGATCGCATCGAGCTCCATGTTTTCGCCGACGCGGAAAGAATCGGCGGCGCGGACGTTGGCGGCGGCCATCACGCCGGCGATGGCGGCGCAAAGTCCGGAGAAGACATAAACGGCGCATTTGATGCGCGCGGTGGCGAGGCCGGCGAAACGGCTGGCGATCGGGTTGTCACCGACGGCTTCGATGAACAGGCCGGCGGCGGTGCGGCGCAGGGTGAAGTGCGTGGCGAGGAAAAGCAGGATCGCGAGGACGGCGGCGAAGGGGACGGCGAGCAGGTAGCCGTTGCCGAGGAATTCGAAGCCGGCGTGGTTGATGATGATGACCTCGCCGCCGGTGACGAGTTGGGCCACGCCGCGGCCGGCGACCATCAGGATGAGCGTGGCGACGATGGGTTGGACGCCGGCGTAGGCGACGAGGAGGCCGTTGAGGAGGCCGGCGAGCACGCCGGCGGAGAGCGAGGCGAGGAGGATGAGCGCGAGCGAGTCGACGCCTTGCGAAATGAGCAGGGCGGCGACGGCGCCGGCGACGGCCATGATCGAACCGACGGAGAGATCGACGCCGCCGGTGGCGATGACGAGCGTCATGCCGAGCGCGAGGACGAGGGCGCGTGCGCCCTGGTTGAGGATATCGATCGGAACGCCGAAGAGTTTGCCGTCCTGCAGGGTGATGCTGAGGAAGCCCGGGTGCACGATCGCGTCGATGACGACGAGCAGGAGCAGGCCCGCGAGCGGCCACGCGACGGGAGAGTGGAGGAATTGGCGGAGGCGGGTCATGCGCGGGACCGCCGGAGGCGGTAAGCTCCAAGCGCCAACCTCCAAGCTCCAATGAAGCTCCAATTTTCAAACATCAATTGGAGGTTGGTGTTTGGATGTTCAATGGAGGTTGGAGCTTGGTGCTTGGAGCTTTTATTCATGGCTTTGATGTCCGGCGGCCATGGCTTGCATGAGCGTGGGCGTCGCAATTTGCGCGCCGGTGAATTCGCCGGCGGGGCGGCGTTCGCGGAGGACGAGGACGCGCGTGCTGTTGCGCACGATTTCCTCGAGTTCGGACGAGATGAAAAGAACGGCGATGCCGTCATCGCGGAGCTTGGCGATGAGTTGTTCGATCTCGGCCTTGGCACCGACGTCGATGCCGCGGGTGGGTTCGTCGAGGATGATGAGCGCGGGCTGGGTCGCGAGCCAGCGGGCGAGGAGGACTTTTTGCTGGTTGCCGCCGGAGAGGTTGCGGATGGGGGTCTCGGCGCTGGCGGTTTTGATGCGGAGGGCGCGGATGTAGTGATCGCAGAGTTTTTCCTGTTCGGCGCGGGAGAGGGCGCGCCAGGCGCCGCGTTTGCCTTGCAGGGCGATGATGAGGTTTTCGCGAACGGAGAGCC
This sequence comes from Verrucomicrobiota bacterium, assembly GCA_023430825.1. Taxonomy (GTDB): domain Bacteria; phylum Verrucomicrobiota; class Verrucomicrobiia; order Opitutales; family Opitutaceae; genus Opitutus. The sequence goes on from JAEYYL010000280.1 coordinate 4,549, forward strand.
AGGGGAGGATGCCTTCCTGTTTTCGGTCTTCGGAGGAAAATGCCAGGCCATGGCGGATGGCGGCGCGGGGAGAACGCAGGGCGGCGGGCGTATCCAGAATCCGGATGTCGCCGGTGGCGCGGTGATCGATGCCGAAGAGCAGGCGGGCGAGTTCGGTGCGGCCGGAGCCGAGGAGGCCGGCGAGTCCGAGGATTTCGCCGCGGCGGAGCGTGAGACTCGTGGCGTGGAGCGACGGGGGGCGGGAGAGATTTAGGGCGGAGAGGACGGGCGGGGCGGCGGAGGCGGATGAAGCCGGGTCGGTCGCGGCGCTCACGCGCAGAGCCACGTTCCCGAGGTCGCGGCCGAGCATCTTGCCGACGAGCTGGAGGCGGGGGAGTTCGGCGGTGGGATAATCGCCGACGAGGGTGCCGTTGCGCAGGACGGTGATGCGGTCGGTGATGGCGTAAACCTGATCGAGGAAGTGCGTGACGAAGACGATACCCATGTCCTCGTCGCGGAGCCGGCGCATGATGGCAAAGAGATCGGCGACCTCTTTTTCGTCGAGGCTGGCGGTGGGTTCGTCGAGGATCAGCAGCCGCGCGGAGCGGTCGAGGGCGCGGGCGATGGCGACCATTTGCTGGACGGCGACGGAGAGCGTGCCGAGTTCGGTGTCGACATCGAGATCGAGGCCGAGGCGGGCGAGGGCGGCCCGGGCGTGGCGGCGGGTGGCGGACCAGTGGATGAAGCCGAAGCGGCCGGGCTGGCGGCCGAGGGTGAGATTTTCGGCGATGGAGAGGGACGGGACGAGGTTGACCTCTTGATAGACCGTGCTGATCCCGCAGGCCTCGGCGTCGCTCGGTGAGTGGGGTTGGATGCGGCGGCCGGCGAGGTGGATCTCGCCGGAGTCGGCGGGGTGGACGCCGGTGAGCGCCTTGATGAGCGTGGATTTGCCAGCGCCGTTTTCGCCGAGGAGCGCGTGGATCTCGCCGGCGCGGACGGTGAAGTCGACGTTGTCCAGCGCGATGACGCCGGGGAAACGTTTACCGATGCCACGGACGGTGAGGAGGGGGGCGTCGGACATGAGGCGGGCGGAAAGCGAAGGCTGGGCGAGAGCGCGGTGCGATGAGGTTCGGAGCGGGGTGAAGCGGGAGAAAAATGCGTTATCGAACGGGGGCGGCAAGCAGGACGAGGGCGGGAGCGCATTACAGTCAAGCGGTGGGGGCGAGGAG
>JAEYYL010000251.1 GCA_023430825.1 Verrucomicrobiota bacterium
GCTTCCTTCCCACGATTCGCCTCGCGACGTCGCAGTTGCCCTTCGGCTAGACCTTCCCTCTGCCGGGCGGTCAACAGACTGACATGTCGTTTTTGACTTCATGTTTCACTGTCCAGCAAGTGCGCCCTGCCGGGCGCACCAAAAAAAAACGGAGCCGTATCGGCTCCGCTTCGATGAGATCAACTCGCTGCGCTCCGCGCCGGCGGCGGACAGGCCTGACGAAGTGTTTTTCACCACTCCGCGGACGCCTCCGAGGCGCCCCTAAACCAAGTCACTTCGGACGCGCGCGTGATGATTGGGTCAGTCCACCAGCTTCTCGAGGTCCTTCGCCATCGTGAGATGCTGGCGCAGCTTGGGCAGCGTCTTGTTCGCGAACGCCGCGATGTCGGCATCCGCGCTGCGCGACGCTTCCTCGAACAACTTCACCGCCTCCTCGTGGTCATCGACCATCTCTTCGATGTAATCTTCGTCCACATCGTCGGTCTTCTTGGACCATTTGTCCGTGAGTTTCACCTGGTCATCCTTCGGCGGCAGCACGACTCCCTTCTTTTGCGCGAGCGCCATCAGCTCGGTGTTCGCATTCGAATGGTCGGAGACCATCATCTGCGCGAATTGCTTCACCTGGGGATTGGTCAACCGGTCCAGCGTCGCCCGCGAAACGGCGACTTCCTTCATCCCGGACTTCGCCGCCTTCTCGAAGAAGTTGCGGTCGCCGCGGCTCAGGTTGGCCGCTGCGCGGGTTTCCGCCGCGAGTTCGGCGCGGCGTTCCGCCGCGGGCGTATCGGCGCGCTGGCCCGGAGCGGACGTCGTGGTTTGCGCGGACAACGCAGTGCACAGCGACACCGCGGAAACGAGAATCGCGCCTCGAAGGGCGTAAGGGGTGATGGTTTTCATACACCCCATGGTGCGGCGCCGCACCGCGCAGTTCCGCCTTCGCGCCGCCCTTGGGAAATCCACCGGTGCGCTCCCAAGGGTCGGCCGCCGACGCGTTTCCGCCGGCGGCTTTGTTCTCGCGTTCCGCGCGCCGAACGGCCCGCCACGCACTCGGCCGCGCGCCCTACCAGATCTTCGCGCGCTGCTCCGGCGGACGCCACATCGCGTCGCCTTCCTTGATCCCGAACGCATCGTAAAACGGCTGGAAATTCACCAGCGGCCCATACGCGCGGAAATTGCCCGGCGCATGCGGACCGCGCGCCACCTGCAGTCGCATCGCGTCCTCGCGAAACACCGTGCGCCACTGCTGCGCCCACGAGATGAAAAACCGCTGCTCCGCCGTGAAGCCGTCGATCTTCGGCGGCACCGGCTTGCCTTTCAGCGACCGCTGCAACGCCTCGAACGCGATCGACGTGCCGCCGAGGTCCGCGATGTTCTCGCCGAGCGCGAGCTGCCCGTTGATCGCCAATCCCGGCAGCGCCTGATAGCTGTTGAACTGCTCCACGACAAGCTGCGCGCGCTCACGAAAACGCGTCGCGTCCTCCTCCGTCCACCAGTCGACGAGATTGCCGTCCGCATCGTAACGGCGCCCCTGGTCGTCGAAACCGTGCGTGATCTCGTGCCCGATCACCGCGCCGATCGCGCCGTAGTTCACCGCATCGTCGAGCCGCGTGTCGAAGAACGGCGGCTGCAGTATCCCCGCGGGAAATACGATCTGGTTCGTCACCGGAGAAAAATACGCGTTCACCGTCGGCGGGGTCATGCCCCACTCGCGCTTGTCGACCTTCTGGCCCGTGCGGTCGATCAGCCGGCGCGACTCGAAATACGCCGCGCGCCAGACATTGCCGAAATAATCGTCGCGCTTCACCTCCACCGTCGCGTAATCGCGCCACTTCTCCGGATAACCGATCATCGGCGAAAACCGGTCGAACTTCGCCAGCGCCTTCTGCCGCGTCGGCTCCGTCATCCAGTCCACGGTCTGCAGGCGCTCGCGCATCACCGCCTTGATGTTGTCGATCATCTCCATCATCCGCGCCTTCGCCGCCGGCGGGAAATATTTCTCGACGTAAAGCTGCCCCAGCGCCTCGCCGATCGCACCGTCGACCGACTTCGTCGCGCGCTGCCACCGCGGCTCCTGCTCCGGCGTGCCGTTCAACACCGTCCCGTAGAACCGGAAGCTCTCCTGCTCGAACGGCGCCGCGAGATACGGCGCCACCGCACGCAACAACTGCCAACGCGTGTAGATCTTCAATTCCTCCAGCGGCCGCTCGCTCATCACCTTCGACAGCCCTTCGAAAAATTTCGGCTGCCCCACGATCACGTCCTGCACCGCCGCCGGCACGCCGAGCTCGGACACGAACAGCTTCAACGGAAATCCCGGATACGCCGCCGCCGCTTCGTCGATCGTGAACTTGTTGTAGTTCGCCACGCGGTCGCGCAGCTCGACCGGCAGCTTCGCGTTCTCCGCCAGCGTGCGTTCGATCGCGAAGACCGTCTCCGCGCTCTTGAACGCCGTCGCCTTCGACTCGCCGCCCAGCTCCAGCATCTTCGCGATGTGGCCCACGAATTCCCACCGCTCGCGCGCAAACTTGTCCGAGAAATAATACTCCTTCGACGGCAGGCTCAGCCCACCCTGGCTCAGATAAAATCCGTAAATGTCGCTCTGCTTCTGATCGGGATAAAACGACGCGTTGAAAAACGGCGCGCCCACGCGCAGGTGGATCGCCGCCGTCACGCGCACCAGTTCATCGACGCTCTTCGCCGCCTCGATCGCCGCCAGCTCGGCCTCGATCGGTTTCAGCCCCAGCGCGTCGATCGTCGCCGTGTCGATCGCCGACGCGAAGAAATCGCCGACCTTCTGGCGCACCGAGCCCGGCTCGCCCGGATTCGCCGCCGCGTCCTCCACGATCGTGCGCAGCGCCGCCCAGTTACGCTCCGCGAGTTCGTTGAACCCGCCCCAGCGCGATTTGTCGGACGGGATTTTCGTTTCCGCATACCACTTGCCCGCCGCGAAACGGTTGAAGTCCGCGCCGGGCGAAACCGACAAATCCATCCGTTCCACACTGAACCCCGGATCGGCCGGCTCGCTCGTCGGTTCGCTCGCCGCCGCCCACCCCGTCACAGCGGCCAGCCCACAGCCGGCCGCGAATATCGCGCGCAATGTCGTCATGCGCCCAACGACAGCCCTATTTCGCCCGCGACGCAACCCCGGGCCGGCCCGAGACGCTCACCGCCACGCCTTGAAAAATATCCCGCTCGCCGCTTGCGGAGTGCCACGGCCTCGAACAGGCTCCGCCACCCTCGAATGATCACTGGCTACGGCTCCCCCGAAGAACAGCGCCCGTTGACGTGGGTCGGCGGTTACGCCATCTACGCCGCCCACGCGATCGTCGGCCTCTTCGTCGCGTCGATGATCGTCACCGCGCTGCTCATGGCCGCCAAGGCCCATGGCGCGCTCGCCCTGCTCGCTTTCGACAGCGGCAGCGTCCTGCGCGGCGAGGTCTGGCGCGTGGCCACCTACGGCCTCGTCAACCCGCCCAGCCTCTGGTTCGCGATCGATATGCTGATGATCGTGTGGTTCGGCCGGGAGCTCGAAAAATTCTTCCGCCGCCGCAATTTCCTCACGCTCTTCGGCTGCCTGTATTTTCTCTCGCCGCTGCTCCTGAGCGTCGTCGGCCTCGTCCGGCCGACCACGCTGACCGGGCAGACCGGCGGTTTCGCGCTCTTCGTCGCCTTCGCCACACTCTATCCCAACGTCGCGCTGCTCTTCAACCTGCTCGCCAAGTGGGTCGCGATCATCCTCGTCGGCCTCTACTCGCTGATGGCGCTCGCCGCGGGCAACCACGTGCAACTGCTCACCCTCTGGGCGACCACCGGCTTCGCCTTCGCCTTCGTCCGCTGGCAACAAGGCCGGCTGACGCTGCCTTCTTTCAAGTTCGGCACCAGCAAACCACAGCTCCGCGCACTCCCCGACCTCGAAACGAAGCGGGCCACTCCCGCCAAACCCTCCCCCCGCGCCACCGACCCGATGGCCGAGATCGACGCGCTCCTCGACAAGATTGCGCGCTCCGGCATCTCCAGTCTCACCGCCAAAGAACGCGCCAAGCTCGAAGCCGCCCGCGCCGATCTGCAAAAACGCAGCTCGAGCCGCCCGTAGCGCAGCAAATCCGCGCGACCGTTCCGAAGTCCGCGCCGACCGTTCCGAAATGTAGCAAGCCTGCTCGCAGGCGTTTCCGGGTGTGGCTCGCTGCGTGAGCAGCGGGAAAGCTCCCCTGCAAACAGGCTCCCGCCTCTCTCGCGTTTACTTCCGCTCGCGCCGCAACTGCGCCTTCAGCTCCTTCCAGCGCGCCAGCCGGTCCGCGATCTTCGCCTCCCAGCCCGCCGTCTTCGGCGTGTAGAGCGTCAACGGTTTCTCCAGGTAATCCTGCCCCGTGATGTTCTCCGGAAAATCGTGCGAGTAATCATAGCCCTTCCCCTGCCCGATCCGCTTGTTCGCCTGACCGCTCTTGCTGCGCAACGCCGACGGGATCGTCTGCACCGGCTGCGACTTCAGCGCCCCATGCGCTGCGCCGAGCGCGATCGTCGCCGAATTGCTCTTCGGCGCCGTCGCGATGTAAAGCGTCGCATGCGCGAGCGTCAGTTCCGCCTCGGGCAACCCGATGAAATCTACCGCGTGATGCGCCGCGACCGTCAGCGGTAGCGCCTGCGGATCGGCCAGGCCGACATCTTCGCTCGCCAGAATCACCAGCCGCCGTGCGATGAACCGCGGGTCTTCGCCGCCCGCGAGCATCTTCGCCAACCAATACATCGCCGCATCCGGATCGCTGCCCCGGCAACTTTTAATGAACGCCGAGATCGTGTCGTAGTGCTCGTCCTCGTCCGCGTCGTAACGAATCCGTCGCTCGCGCGCGAACACCTCCAACTCCGCCGCCGTGATCTCGCCGCCTTCGGCGAGACCGAGCACCAGCACCTCGAGCGCGTTCAGCGCGCGGCGCAGGTCGCCGTCGCAGAGCACCGCAAGGTCCGCGAGAATCTTGTCGTCCGCCGTCACCCGCCGCGCGCCGAGCCCGCGCTCCGAATCCGCCAGCGCCTGCTTCAACACGCCCGTGACCGCCGCGGTCGACAACGGCTCGAGCCGGAAAAGATGGCTGCGCGACAGCAGCGGCGGGTTCACGTAGAAACCGGGATTATGCGTCGTCGCGCCGATCAGCCGCACGGTGCCTTCCTCGACATCCGGCAGCAGCAGATCCTGCTGCGATTTGTTGAAGCGGTGCAGTTCGTCGATGAACAGGATCGTGGCGCTGTCGGGCAGGTGCCGCGCCGTCGCGAGGATTTCGCGCAGCTCCGCGACATTCGACATGACCGCATTGACGCGCACGAAACGACTTTTCGTTTCATGCGCGATCGCCTCGGCGATGCTGGTTTTGCCGCAACCGGGCGGTCCGTAGAAAAGCAGCGAACCGAAACGATTCTGCGCAACGAGCCGCGGCAGCAGCGAGCCGGGTTTGAGAATGTGATCCTGCCCGACGACCTCGCTCAACCGCCGCGGCCGCATCCGCGCGGCGAGCGGCTGGTGCGCGGATTTTTTCACCGGAGCGGAGGCACGAGGTCCCGCGGCCGAAGGTTCGCCGGCGAAAAGATCAGGTTGGTCCGCGGAAGACATCGAAAGGAACCACTAATGAGCACGATTTCCCGCGAATCAAAACCTCAGAAAAAGCGGATTCGAACCACGGATGGACACCGATGAACACGGATACCCGACCCAAACGATTCTTAACCACGAATGGACACGAAGAGACACGAATGAATGCACCCTGATGGAGGCCTTTCCATTCGTGTCAGTTCGTGTCCATTCGTGGTTAAATTCCGAGGCTTGGAATCCGTGTTCATCGGTGTCCATCCGTGGTTCAAAAACACCCCGCGCCCATCCGTCGCTCCTGCAAATTAGTATTCATTAGCGCCCATTCGTGGTTCTCACTTGGGGCGCATGACTCCTCGCAGCCTCGGCCACCGCGCACCGTTGCTGTGGATCGTGCTGCCGATGATCGCCGGCCTGGCCGCGGCCCGCGCGATCGATTTCGCCCCGTTGCCCTGGCTGCTCGGCGGCGCGGCGTTCACCGTCGCCGCCGCGCTCCTCGCGACCTGGCGCGCGACGCGCGGCTTCGCACCGCTGTTTCTCACCGCCATGTTTTTGGCGGGAGCGGCGACGTATGCGCTTCACCGGCCCCGCATCGCCGATTGGGACCGACTGCCGCCGCGCGAAGCAGAACTCATCCTCACGGTCGAACGCGTTTATCCCCAACTTGACGCCAAACGCGTCTCCGGCCTCGCAACGATTCGCCGCGCGGCGGCACCGCTCGGCGAACTTGCCGGGCAACGCGTGTATTTTTCTCTGACGCTCCGCAAAGGCGACGCCCCGCCGATTCGCTCCGCTGTCATTTCCGCCCTGGGCGTGATCGCCAGCCTGCCGCGCGACCCGCCCGCAAATTCGTTCGACGGTTACCTCGCCAACGCCGGCACGAACTTCCGCTTCTCGCGCGGCCGCGTGCTCGCCGAAGTGACGCCGCCGTCGGCCTACTATCGTTTCTGCGCGCGCCAGGCGGAGCGGTTCGCGGCGATCCTCGGCGCCGGCGTCGAAACCAAACGCCCCGCGCAAACCGCCGTGCTGCGCGCGATGCTGCTCGGCCAGCAGCACGAACTCAGCGACGAGCAGGACACGCTGTTTCGCCAGAGCGGCACGATGCACGTCTTCTCGATCAGCGGGCTGCACATCGCGGTGATCGCCGCCGGCCTGCACGCGCTGTTGATGCTGCTGCGGCTGCCGCGCCCCGTGCAGTTTGTCGCCGGTCTCGTGGCGCTCTGGCTGTATGTCGACATCACCGGCGCTCCGCCATCGGCCGTGCGCGCGTTCGTGATGGTCGCGCTCGTGCAAACTTCGCTCGTTCTCCGCGTCCCGCGCAACCCGCTGTCGGCGCTTGCCGCCTCCGCGCTGCTCGTGCTGCTGGTCGCGCCGCTCCAGGTGTTCAGTGCGAGTTTTCAGATGAGTTACGGCATCGTCGCCGCATTGCTGCTGCTCGGCCTGCCCCTCGCGGATCGCTGGAACGAACGCCTCGCACTCTTTCGCGATCTGCCCGGCGTCACCTGGACGTGGCACCATCACGCCCGCGATTCTCTGTGGCGCGGGCTGCTCGCGGCGACCGCACTCGGCGTATCGGCCTCGCTGGTCAGCGCGATCACGAGCGTGATGTTCTTTCAACTGTTCACGCCCGGCGCGTTGCTGGCGAATCTCTGGCTGATCCCCGCGTCGAGCTTCGCGATTCTCACCGGCTTCATCTCGCTCGTGTGCGGACTCGTGGGCTTCGCCGGGGGCAGCGCGCTGGCCAACCACGCCGCTGTGCTCGTGCTGTGGGCGATCGAGGGCGGCGTGCGCGGAAGCCTCGCCCTGCCCGCGATGTGGTTCGAGGCGGCGTTTCGTGCGCCCTGGATGGGCACGGTTTCGCTGGCCGCGCTGCTCGGCGCGCTGGGCCTCGGCTACGCGAAGGACTGGCGCGGCTGGAACCGCGGCTACTGGCTGCCGTTCGGCGTCGTGACCCTCGCGCTCGTCGCCGGCGTCGCCTTCGCCTGAGCGACAACGCCCGGTTTACTTTCGCCGATTTCGCGTATTTCGTGGTTAAACTCTTCACCTATGAAAAGCGCCTACGAACTCGCCATGGAACGCCTCGCCAAGTCGGACCCGGATGCCGGCAAGGCGCTCACGCCGGAGCAGAAGAACCGGCTCGCCGAAATCGACCGCCTTTACCAAGGCAAGATCGCCGAGCGCGAAATCTTCCTGAAGAAGCAGCTCAACGACGCGCTCGCGCAGCAGAACGCCGACGAATACGGCAAGATCCAGCAGCAGATCGTGAGCGAACGCGCCCGCCTCGAGGAAGAGCGCGAAGACGAAAAGGAACGCGTCCGCCGCGGCAAGTAGGACGGGCTTCAGCCCGCTTTCGCTCCGAGGTAGGAGCCTGCAAGCAGGCGATGGTCCCCAACGTGGCTCGCTGCGTGAGCAGCGGGATCGCCCGCTTCAATCCTCCGCAAACTCGAACTCCGCGACGAGCGCATGATGGTCCGACGCCAGCGTCGGACGCACCGCATGCCGCACGGGCCGCAGCGGCGCATTGTAGAAAATGTGGTCGAGCACGTAGGCCCGCCGTCGCCACGTGACTTCCGTCTGCTGCACCGTCTCGAAACCGTGCGCGGAAAACTGCGCGACGAGGTCCGCGTGATGACTGACGTTGAAATCGCCGGTCAGGATCGTCGGCCGGCGCGAGCCCGCGAGCTGCGCCGCCACGAGCTCGCGCTGCGTCGGGTGTTCGGCGCTCGTGGTGCCGAGCATGAAAAACGCGAGCAGGTGCGTGTTGTAGAGCTGCACCTCGCGGCCAAGCAGCGTCGTCTTCGCCCCGATGAGCAGTCGGTCGGTCGGCGTGGTTTTCCGATCGTTGAAAACGAACTCGACCGGCGGCGACGGCAGATCGAGGCGCACGCAGTCGTGCAACGGCGCGCGCGAAAAAATCGCCAGCCCGATGCCGAACGGCAGTTCGCGCGTATCCGCTTTTGGATACGCGAACCAGCCGTGATAACCGGAGAGCGCCGCCGCGAGCCGCGTATAATTCGGCGGCGGCTCCAGCTGCGCGCCGCCGGCCTGCGCGCGCTCCACTTCCTGCAGCAAAATCACGTCCGCGTCGTGCCGCCGAATCTCTGCGATCGTTGCCTCGAGGTCCACCGGCGCGTGGTCGGGATTCTCCGCATCCCACCGCTGACCGAACTGCATGTTGAACTGAAGGACGCGAAACGTGCTCATGTCGGCAAACGTTTCAGCGCCGGGGCAAGGGACGGGCCGCGGGTGCGACGAGCGCGGGTTCGTGGGCCGGCAGGCGGCCGATCCGCCCGACGCTCCCCGCGGCCCACCGATCGCGATAACGTTTCGCCCGCGGCAGGGCCCGCGCGCCCGAGCCGGAGAGGCTCGAGACCGGACGGGAAAAGACCGCCGACGGCGGCGCGATCACCCGCGGCGCGATCGCCGCCGACGCCGGTTGAAAGATCACCGGAGCCGTCCTCGCCGCGGCAGGCGCGATCCACGACAGGCTCAGAGCCGCACCAAAGGCGATAAGTGAGCCGGACAGCGTCATGCGTTGCCGAAACGCAAACCATCCGCCCTCGGAGCGGCAACCCAATAGTGGGCCTCCCGCCCGCCTTCCGCCGGTTCACTCCGGTTCGGCGGTGCCTTCGACCACCCAGTCGCGCGCCTCGGGGACCTGCGCGAGGAAACCCTTCAGCGCCGCGCTCAGATGCTCCGCGTAGCGAAAATGCGCGCCCATGCCGGTGCGCAGCTCCGCCTCGTAGATGAACTTGTCGGCGTGCGTGCTGTGCTCGAACGGCGTCTGCGCGCCGAGCAGCAACGAGTAAACATACGCCGGCGAACCGCGCTGCATCAGCTCGCGCGTAAGTTCGAGCTGCTCGGACAACAACGCCGCGTGATCGGCGTGCTTGATCTCGGGCGGCAAATAAAACCCCGCCTGAATGAGCGGCGTGTAACGATGCCCGGTGCGATGGCGGTTGAGGTCGCGCAGCTCGGCGAGCGCCATGTTGTTCCAAGCGAAACTCACGCGCATCCGGCGCGTCGCGCTGCCTTGATGTCCGTAGCGGTTCGCGCGATGACGCAACGCTTCCGCGACGGGCTGCGACTCGGTCAGCCACGGCGGTGTCGCGCGATCCACGTGCACCCAGACATCGTCCGCGAGCGGGGCGGAGGAAAGGCGTTCGAGGCCGAGCCGCAGCGACGTCGCCAGTTCCTGCTCCGCCTGCGCGGTGTAGGATTTCTCGGCTGAGCTGTGGCGCATGAGCCGCGGCGACTGCTTGAGCAGCTCGTCGCGGATGAGCTTCGCGGCCGCGCGCGCCTCGGGCTGCGGCAGTGAATCGAGGTGCTTCACGGTCATCGCCCACATGCGCGAGGACTGCACGAGGCCGAGATTCGTGCGCGTGGCGAACGGGATGAAATAGCGAGCGCGGTCGAGCGCGTAGTTCTTGCGCAGGCGGGTGACGACGGCCGGTTTCGCGTCGGGCGGCAGGCGGACGAGCGCGGGATTCGCGACCGCGAGCGCGTCGAGGCGGGCGTATTCGGAATGATAGGACGCAAACGCGTTGGCCATCACCTCGCCCCAGCGGTCGGCGAGATCGTCGGGGACGCCGAGTTCCTCCGGCGACGGGAGGTTGGCCGCGTCCATGGTAATGTAGCGCGTGCTCGATTCCTGGCCGTCGGCCATCGTGGCGATTTCGAAAATTTTATACGCGAGCCACATCGACACGTCATCGAGCGCGATCGCGAGTCCGCCGGTGAGTCCGCCGATGGACGCATGCCCGTAGTCGACGAACTTGAGAATGCGGTCGATCGAGGCGTCAGGGTTGGCGAGGTCGACCTTCGAGAGAATCGTGGCGAGGCCCTCGTTGCTGCGCGAATAGCGGGCGAGCACGGACGCCAGCAACTCGGGCGTGACTTTGGGCAGATCGGCGGCGGTCGGCGGCGGAACGAGGGCGAGTCCGGTGATTCTCATGCAGCGGACGCCATGGCCGCAAAGACGCGCCAAAGGCGCAAGAAGGGAATGGGCGAATCCGGCCGAGCCCGACGTTCTCGGGTAGGGCGGGTCTCTGACCCGCTCTTCCTCTTTCGAAGGGCGGGTCGAAGACACCGCCCTACCCGATCCGCGAACCGGCCCACATCATGGCCGCAGCCCCAGCACCTCGTGCGCGCGAAGCGCGGCGGCCGTGCGCGTTTCGACGCCGAGCTTTTCGAAGACGCGCTGTGTATGCGTTTTCACCGTGTTCAGCGACGCGGTGAGAATCACGGCGACTTCGGAGTTCGTTTTCCCCTGCGCGATCCAGAACAGGACCTCCGCTTCGCGCGGCGTGAGGCCAAGCGGCTCGAGCTCCCGCGGCGTCGGATCGGGGCGCACCGGCTCCAGCGCCAGCAGTTCAAAATCGCCCGCGCTGCCGCCCAGGAGCGACGTCACGCGCAACGGAATTCCGTTCGCCGGTGCCGCACGCAAACCGGCCGGCACGCGCACCGGCGCCGCGTCCGGAAAGTAACGCACGAGGAGCCGGGACGCCGTCTTCGTGCAGAAGACCACCTCATCGTCGCGGTTGACCACGATCACCGCGCGATCCAGCGACTCGGCCAGCGCCTGTTCCGCGGCGGCGCGCAGGCGCATCGCGGCGTCGAGGCGTTCGTTGCGCTCCTCCAGCTCGGTTTGCAGTTCGCGCAAACGCAGATGCGTGCGCACCCGGGCCAGCACTTCCTCGGGCTGGAGCGGCTTGGTGATGTAGTCGACGGCCCCCGCGGCGAAACCCTCGACCTTGTCGATCACCTCGCCGAGCGCCGTCATGAAGATCACCGGCAGATCCATCCACGCCGGATCGGCCTTCAGCCGGCGGCACGTCTCCAGTCCGTCGATACCGGGCATCATCACATCGAGCAGCACGATGTCGGCGCCGGTGTGACGCAACTGCCGGAGCGCGCGCTCCCCGCTCTCCGCCACGCGCAACTGATAGCCAGAGTTGCGCAGCAGCTCGATCAGCACGCCGAGGTTGGCCGGATTGTCGTCGACGAGGAGGATGGTCTTCATGGGTTCGACGCAGCTTCGCGCGCCCACGCGTGGTCCACGGCTTCGCTCAGGGCGTTCATCTGATAGTTAGTAGCCAGCGCCGCAAGCCGGTCGAAGAACGCCGCGAACGTGGCGTGTTCGGCGCGCAGCGCGTGCAGTTTCTCGTCGAGTCCGAGCACGTCGCCACTGTCGATGAAAGGCCTCAGCTGGTTCAACACGTCGCGCGGCGGAACGGGCAGCAACTCCCAGGGCGTGTTCGAGCCACGCGCTTCGGCGCCGGGACCGGTAGCGTAACTCCACTCCAGGTCGAGCAACCGCCCGAGCGTGGCGAAGAGCGACGGTTCGTGCACGGGTTTTGGCAGAAAATCGTCGGCGCCGGCGGCGATCGCCTGCGTGCGATCGAGCGGAAACACGCTCGCGGAAAGCACGACAATCCGGTCCGGCGCATGCGTCGACGCGCGCAGGCGCGGGATCAGCGCGAGCCCGTCGATCCCAGGCATCCGCAGATCGACGAACGCGACCGCAAAGGTTTCCCGTGCGCACGCGGCCAGCGCTTGTTCGCCGCCTTCGACCTCGGTCACCGCGAAACCCAAACCGCCGAGCAGGTCGCACATCAACTCGCGATTGTTCAACTCATCGTCGACGACGAGCGCGGCGCGCCGGGGTCCGCGATAACCGATGACGCGCCGCGGAACGGGCGACGCGAGCGCGGGCGCCTCCCGCACCGGAAGTTTCACGTCGAACCAGAATCGCGCGCCCGCACCGGGCGCGCTTTCGACCTGCAGCCGGCCGCCCATCAAGGCAACCAGGCGCTCGCTGATCGCCAGACCAAGACCAGCGCCCTGCGCGGCGAGCGGTCCGGAATCGGCCTGCTGAAACGGCGCAAAGATCCGGGACAAATCTTCCGCCGCGATGCCGATGCCGGTGTCGCGCACCTCGAAACGGAAAAGCGCCAGCTGCGCGTCGAACGAGGAGGCGGGAGAAACCGACACCGTCAGCGCGACCTCGCCGCGCGCGGTGAACTTGACCGCGTTGCCCAGGAGGTTCGTGAGGATCTGGCGCAGCCGGTGTTCGTCGGCGAGCACCCACTCCGGCACGGGAGTCGGCTGGTGGTGGTCGAACCCGAGACCTTTCTGCGCCGCGCGCGCCTGGAACTGTTCCGCCAGCTCGGCGACCAGCCGGCGCAGCGCACAGGGCCGCACCTGAAGATCGATGCGGCCGGCCTCGATGCGGGAAAGATCGAGCAGGTCGTTGATGAGCTGGAGCAAGTGCTCGCCGCTGCGGGTGACGAGTTCGAGCCGGCGGGCATTGCGCGCGTCCGCGGCGCTCTCGCGCTGCATGATCTGCGCGTATCCGAGAATTGAATTCAACGGCGTGCGCAGCTCGTGACTCATGTTCGCGAGGAACGTGCTCTTCGCGCGGTTCGCCGCCTCCGCCGACTCCTTCGCCTGCAGCAGGCTGTGCTCGCTCGCGCGGAGTTTCTCCGTCCGCTCCGCCACGAGCTGTTCGAGCGCGACGTTGCGACGGCGAACCGCTCGCACCCGCCAGCGCACGAGCGACGTCACGGTCCCCGCCGCCGCGGCGAGATAGCCGAGACAAGCCCAAGGCGAGAGCCACCACGGCGGCGGAACCGTGAACGCGAACGAAGTCTCCGGGCCGACCACGCCATCGGGATTGCGCGCGCGCACCGCGAACACATACCGCCCTGGCCGCGGCCGGACGAATTCGGCGGAGGGCTGGCGGGAGAACTCGGACCACGTCGCATCGGCGCCGCCGAACCGGGTTTGATAAACGACGCGCCGCCCGGCCGCGGCCGGCACGCCAAACTCGAAACGGAGCGTCGGCGCGTCGGCGAGGGATGAATCTCCCTCGGTATCCGACGCTGCGCGACCCGTAGCCCGCAGCACGACGCGGGGCGCCTCCGCCATCGACGGCAGCCGGTCGAGGTCGATGCGCCGCAAACCGTCGCGTTCGCCCACCCAGAGCAATTCGCCCTCGGCGGTGCGCTCGGGGAAAAGCGCGGCGATGTCGTGGCTGCCGGCCAGCACGCTCGCCGGCAACTGTCGGATCAGCGCCCCGTCGCGAGCAATCTCCACGATGCGCCACGGCGGTCCCTCCATCTCGTCCCCGCCCGCGAGTCGCAGCGCCAGCCAGGCCCGGTCGGCGGAAACCGGCACGAGAAGCGCAGGGTGATAGCCGCTCGCCCAATCCTGCGACGCGAGCGCCACGAATCGTTGCGCTGCCGGATCGTAACAATGCAGCCCGGCTTCGGAAACGAGCAGCGCTTCGTCTGCCCAACTCACCACGCGCAACCGGTCCACGCCGGAGGGAAGCGTCACGCCGCTCTCGAATTCCTGCACGGACAGCGAACGCGAAAACGCGTTCGCCCGGGGGGCGGTGAGCAGCTGCGTCATGCCAATCTCCGCGGCAGTGGAGGCGGACGGCATCGCGTTGGGCGCGAGGCGAGAGGCGCGGAGCAGATTTCGCCGCGCCCGGCCGATCCAGAGATCACCGCTGGGCGCCGGAGCGAGCGATCTCACTTCGCCCAGTTGATCGTGCAGGCCCTCGTCCGTCCAGGTCTCGCGATCGCGGCGAAGCCGTCCCACCCCCTGATTCGTGCCGTAGTAAACCTCACGCCCGTCGCCGGGTGCGGCGGCCAGGATGTTCACCGGCTGTGACGTCCTCGCCACCCGCGTAAACCCGTCGTCGCCCAACGCATGGAGGCCATCGCGGCCGCCGGCGAAGAGCATGTCATCGACGCGCAGGAGGCTGCTGGAGCCACCTTCAAGTCCGTCGATGCGCTGAAACCGCGCGCCGCCGTCGACCGCTTCGCTGCGATAAACGCCGTCGTCGGTCGCGACGTGGATCGCGCCGCGATGGCGGGCGATCGCCGTGACGTGCACGCCGCGCAGCCCCGTGGCGCGATCGAAACGCGTCGCCGCGGGCAGCCCGTCGATCAAGGCAAGCGTGCCCGCACTCATCACCCAAAGCCGGCCGTCGCCTCCCGCGAGGAGCCGCGGCTGGCGGGAGGAAAGCAGCCCTCCGTCGAGACGGAGCGTGGCGAGCACGTCGCCGTTGGCAGCGAGCACGAAAAGCCCGTCGTTGATCGTCGCGACCGCGAGCGCGCCGGTCGGTAATGGCGCCGCGGATACGGCGCGCGGGGTTTGCGCCAGGCGCACGACCGAGCCGCCGTCGACCGCCAGCACGGAGCCATCCATTAGCACCAGGCGAAGACGGCCGTCGGGCAGCCGATCGAGATGGATCATCTCGGCCCCCGACGAAGGGCGGCGGAGGTCGGCGACAGAAACCAGTGCAGCGTCATCGACGCGGAAGAGCTGGTCGTCGTCGCTTTGGACAAACACGTCGCGGCCATCGCTCAGACACGCTCGGGCGGTGCGTCCTTCGGGCAACGTGAGAACGGTCCAGCCGCCTTCGTGCCAGCGGGCGACGCGCTGCCGGCTGGCGAAGCAGACGCCCCGATCTCCGACCGCCGGCCCCTCGATGCGGCGGAACTCGCCGTCGGGAACCGGCAAGGTGTCGTTGAGCACTCGCGCCGTCCAGGCCCCATGCTCATCGCGTTTCGCGAGGCCGATGTAGTTGGTGGTGGTGAAGAACAGCCGGCCGGCGGCATCGGTTGCGATGCGATTGAGCCATCCTCCGCGCATGACATCGGGCACCGCGATTTCGCGCACCTGATGTCCGTCGTATTCGAGCAGGCGGCGCGACGATGCGAAATACAGCACGCCATCGGCTCCGCGCGCGCCAAGGTAAGCCGGTTGAGAGGTCGGAAACTCCGCGGCGGTGAGTTCGCGCAAGAGCGGCCGGCCGGCCTCAGGCGCGGCGGTTTGCGCAAGCGCGGCCGCAGCGAGCGAGAGCAGGACGAGCGCGCGAGCGGCACGGAGCGAGCGGAGGGAACGCAGCATGGCGGGACGTGCCGAGCAGAGCGTTCCATCGACGGGATGCAACCGCGCGGTGCGGGCATCACCCGTTAGGGCGATGGCGGGTTTTGCCAGCAGCTGATAAAACGGGCCATGGTCCCGCGAAGCTCTCTCCGGCGTCTTTGCGACGCCGCGGCCTTTCCGACGGCGTTTTCGGCCGCTTGTTTTCTCGCTGTGCTGCCCCGCGGCTACGCCCTGCCCGCCGGCGGCCAGGTGATGGCCGGCGATGTGTCGATCGCTCAGGCCGGCAGCGCGATGACGCTCACGCAGACATCGCGCCACGCGATCGTGAACTGGCAGTCGTTCAACCTCGGCGCCAGCGAACAACTCCACATCGCGCAACATGGCGCCGATGCCGCGATGCTCGCGCGCGTGGTGGGCGGAGACCCTTCGCAGTTGCTCGGCGCGCTGAAGGCCGACGGGAAACTTTTCCTCATCAATCGCAACGGCATCCTCGTCGGCCAGGGAGCGGTCATCGACACCGCGGCGTTCATCGCTTCAACACTCGACGTGGCCGACGCGGATTTCCTCGCGGGCGGGCCGTTGACCTTCAACAGCGACCGCGCGGCCGGCGTGGTGAACCTCGGCACGATCACCGCGCGCGAGGGCAACGTGCTGCTGCTCGCGCACACCGTGAAAAACGCCGGCGAGATTTCCGCCGCCAACGGCACCGCCGGCCTCGGCGCAGGCACGGAAGTCTATCTCGCTTCGCCCGACGCGCCGGCGTTCGTCATCCGCACGAACTTGAGCGGCGCTCCGGCCGAAGCCGGCGTGAACAACACCGGTGTCGACAATTCCGGCGTCATCGCCGCGGCGCAGGCGCAACTCGAGGCGGCGGGCGGCAGCCTCTACGATCTCGCGGTCAACCACTCCGGCGTGATCAGGGCCACGGGCGTCGAGCGCCAGCCCGATGGCCGCGTGCTCCTCACCGCGGCGGGCGGCATCATCGCGATCGCCGGCTCGGCCATCGCCCGCGACGTCGATGGCGCGGGCGGCGAAATTCTCGTCGGTGGCGATTATCAGGGGAAAAACGCCGCGATCGCGAACGCCGCCAACACGCACATCGCCGCCTCCGCGTCACTCGACGCCAGCGCCACGGCGGCCTCCGCGAACGGCGGCCGCGTGATCGTGTGGGCGGACCGCGCCACACGATATTCCGGCGCCTTGTCCGCGCGCGGCGGCGCGGCGGGTGGCGACGGCGGCTTCGCCGAAGTCTCCGGCAAGCAAATGCTTTCCTTCGCCGGCACGTCCGATCTTTCCTCACCGGCCGGCCGGCGCGGCACACTGCTGCTCGATCCCGACAACATCACGATCGTCGCCGGCACGACGGCGGAGCCGCCGGGCCTCACGAACGGCCCGCCGATTACGTGGCCCGAGAACGTCGATCCGGGTGACCATGATTTCGGCGCCGACAATCTCGTCGCTCTGTTGGCAAACAACAGCGTCCACCTGAGCGCCGCTGATACCCTCACGGTCAATGCGCCGGTCGAAGTGGCCGCGGACGGCGCGGCGGGCGTGACGTTGAGTTTTTCCGCCAGCACGATCGCGATCAACGAGACCGTCTCGCTCGCGAACGTCGTGGACAGCACGCTGTCGTTTTTCCGCGGCGGCAGCGGCGCCGGCACCAGCCTGATCACCGCGGCGGACGCGACGATCGCCGCGTCCAGCATCCGCGTCGCGGCATTTCCCATCACCACGCTGAACGGCACCGTCTCGACCCCCAAGCTGACCTACTCCGACCTCTCGGCGGCGACCTCCTTCACCGCGACGAATCCAGCGAACGCCATCAGCAAGTTCGTCCTCAACACCGACCCGGCCGATCCGCAAACGATCGACTTCACGGGCAACGTGGCGGTGCACAGCGCAAGCGCGATGGCGGTCTCCGCGATGATCGGCGCGGCCAACGACGTCACGTTCTCCTCCGCCGGCGACCTGACGCTGCGCAATGACGACTCCGATGTCAGCGTGATCACCGCGTCCGGCACCACGAAACTCGCTTCGACCGGCGGCGTGTTCGTCAACGAAGCCGGCGCCGATCTCCTCGCGGGCGCTGGTCGCAAGCTGCTCTACACGTCCGACACGACCGGCGCGTTCACCCTCGGCGGCCTGGCCGGTTACACGCAGGTGGACGGCGTGGCGTTTCCGTCCGACCCGAACGGAGCGGTGATGCTGGTCGTTTACCGCGCGGCCGGCGGCGAGCCTGAACCTGACCCGGAGCCTGTGCTCATTCCGCTGACGATCACCGCCAACGATTTCATCAAGCTCTACGGCCAGCCCGATCCCACCTTCACCGCCTCCTACGCGGGCGGCACGGCCGCCGATCTGACCACGCTGCCGACGTTCCACATTCAACAGGGGGCGCACGTAAACGTGGGCACCTACACCATCGTGCCGTCGGGCGCCGCGTCCGCGACGCACTCCCTCACCTACGCCAACGGCACGCTGCGCATCGATCCGGCCACGCTCACTTATGTCGCGAATACCGCGAGCCGCCTCTACGGCGACGCCAATCCGGCGTTCGGCGGGACGGTCACCGGCTTCGTCAACGGTGACACGCTCGCCAGCGCGACGACCGGCACGCTGACCTTCACGTCGCCCGCCACGACCGCCAGCAACGCCGGGCAGCATGCCATCCTCGGCGGCGGCCTGACGGCGAATTTCGGCAACTACATTTTCGAAGACGCGCTCACCAACTTTTCGGCGCTCACGATCGCCCGCGCTCCGCTCACCGTCACTTTCGCCGACGCCTCGCGCACTTACGGCGCGGCGAATCCGGACTTCGCGCCCACGTTCAGTGGGTTTCGCAACGGCGACACGGCTGCGGTGCTGACGGGCGCGGGCTATGCCTGGGGCACCACCGCCGTTGCCGCCTCGCCGGTCGGTGACTACGAGATTGGCGCCAGCGGCACGAGCGGCGTGGCGAACTACGCGATCACGACGATCCCAGCGACGCTCACCATCACGCCGGCGACGTTGACCTACGTCGCCGATCCGGCGGCGCGAATCTACGGCGCCGCGAATCCGTTCTTCAGCGGCACGGTGACCGGCTTCGTCAACGGCGACACGCTCGCCAGCGCGACGACCGGCACGCTGGCGTGGAACTCGCCCGCGACCACCGCCAGCAACGCCGGCGCCTACGCCATCGACGGCGCGGGGTTGTCGGCCAACCACGGCAATTACGTTTTCGCGCAGGCGCCGGCCAACGCGACGGCGCTCACGGTCGGCCGCGCGCCATTGACGCTGGAAGGCCGCAATCTCACCGCCGTCTATGGCAGCGCGATTCCAGCGTTGGGCTATTCGCTGACCGGGCCCAATGGAACGCCAGAGGCGACGGAGCTCGCCGGCATCGAAATCACGTTCAGCCAGGCCTTCTTCACGGGCACGCCCGCGGGCACGTATTCGTTCGATATCACCGCCTCCGGCACGGCGCAGAATTACGAGATCGCGCGCACCGCGCCCGGCCAGCTCACCATCACGCCCGCGCCGCTCACGTTGCACGGCGAGCACCTGACGATCCCCTATGGCGATCCCATTCCGACCCCAGGCTATTCGGTCAGCGGATTGGTCGGAGCGGATACGTCCGCCGTGCTGAGCGGCGTCAGACTCGGTCGCGAGTTTCCCGCCACGCCGTCGCCGGGGAGTTACGAGATCGGCTTCGTCAGCACCGGGACGGCCCAGAACTACGTGGTGACCGAAGTCGTCAACGGCTCCGTGACCGTGACGCGCCGGCCGCTCACGATCGCCGCGGACGATCTGACCACGCTGACGGGCGCCATTCCGCCGTTCACGAGCACGTTCACCGGCAGCACCGTCGCCGGCGCTCCGCCGTTCCAAATCCGTTATGAGGTGTATCTGAAATCGGTGAACGGCGGCCTCCCGGCGCTCACGCCCGTGAGCCTCTCGTCGCGCACTCCGGCCGGCGGCTATGTGATCCGCCCGGTCCTCGAGTTCGATCCCCTCGCCTCCGGCCACCCGCTGGCGGTGTATGATATTTCGCTGGTGGACGGCGCGCTGGAACTCAAGGCCTCGCCCCTCGACCTGGAGAACGTCGTCGTCTCCACCGTCGTCGAGGGTGGCAACCTCATCATCGGCGACACCACGCCGCTCAATCTGGACTTCTCGGGCAAGCCGCTCGATTTCTCGGATAACCCGAGCACCATCAGCGTGAGCTATCAGAAGAAAGCCGGCGAGTGGGTGCCGCCGGACTTGATGCCCGCCGCGCTGGCCTCGTTGTCCAGG
The DNA here is from genome assembly GCA_023430825.1 of Verrucomicrobiota bacterium. Lineage (GTDB taxonomy): Bacteria > Verrucomicrobiota > Verrucomicrobiia > Opitutales > Opitutaceae > Opitutus. Next base: position 19,751 of record JAEYYL010000251.1, read on the forward strand.
ATGATGTTTCTGAAAAGCTTCATGGCCGACTATGGCGTCGACCAGATGCTCACATCGGAGCAGCAGCAACTTTGCCTCACCCTGAACCGCGAACGAGACTCGCTCCAGGATGCGCAGCGCTTTGCAGACGATCCCGATGCGCGGATCGCCCTCGCCGCGCTGCTGACGATGGAGACGTTGCTCTCGCTCGATAACGCCAGGTATCAAGGTTCCCACTACTCACCGCCGGCGGAGCGACTGCCCGTGACGAACCGGATCTCCGTTTTGCTGGCGGAGGCCCGGCAGGAAAAACTCGGCGCGCTGCTGAAGGAAATGGATGCGCAGGGTCCGCAGCATGTCGCTCTCGTCACCATTTCATTCGTCCCGAAGACGGAAATGGACCGGCTGACTGATTTGCAGCGAAATCCGACCAACGGCGGGCTGACGAATCTGGACACCACCAACCCTGAGACGCGGCAGGAGTTGTTCGCCGCGACGCTGAAGATGGTGAACGAAACCTACGCGCAGGGACCGGCAGGCCTTTGATCGGCAGGACTCCCCCCCATGAAATTTTTTCCATTCACCGCCCTGCTGATCTTGGCGTTCGCCACCGCTGCCAACGCCCACGCCAACCCTCAAGCCGCGCCGGTCGATTCCTCCGATTCCCCGCTGCCCAGGATTCGCGCCATTGTGCTGGTGCCCGACGAATCCAGCGCCGTGCTGGACGTTCCGGAAGCGACGACCGGCGTCGACGGATCCCGCGTTCCGGAGTTTTCGGCGGAACTCGCCGGTGAAACCCTTTCCGCCTATCTCGGCCGCCCGATCACGCCCAGCGCGATCTATGGGCTCGCTGCCGCCGTTCAGGCGACGATGCAGGCCGGCGGTCAGTTGTTTACGGTCGCCTATGTGCCTCCGCAGGACGTCAGCACGGGAGCGGTGCGGGTGGTCGTCACCCCGGCGAAACTCGACGGCGATCTCCAGATCGAGGGCGCGAAATATTTTTCGGAAGCCTCCTACCGCGCCGCCGTGCCGCTCGCTGCCGGCGGCGCGATCGACGCCGCGGTCGTGCAGGCCGGCGTGGACCGGCTGAACCGCGGCGGTTATCGCCGCGTCGTCGTCGCCGCCGAACCCGGTGCGACCGCCGGCACGACCAAACTTGTTCTCCGCACGCTCGAGACCCGGCCGTGGAGTCTCAGCGCGGGTTACAACAACACCGGCACCGCCGTGACCGATGAGAATCGGGCCACCGCCGGCGTCGTGTGGGGCAACGCCTTCGATCGCGGTGACACGCTCGGCTACAGTTTCTCGGCCGATCCCGCTCTGGAGCATTCGATCAGCCACAGCGCCAACTACGGCACGCTGTTCGACTCAGGCCATTCGCTCACGGCCTTCGGCGGTTACTCGACGGTCGAGTCCGCGTTGCCCTCGCCCCTCACGCAGGAGGGCCGGTCGTGGCAGGTCGGCGTGCGCTTCGGCGTGCCGTTGAAACCGCTCGCCGGCGGCGGCACGCAAACGCTGGCGTTCACCGCGGACTTCAAGGCGAGCGACAACAACCTCGAGTTCGCCACGATTCCCATCACCGACAACCTCACTCACATCGCGCAATTCGGCGCGACGTATGGCATGACGTTCCGCGCGCTGGGAGGACAAAACAGCGTCTCGCTCGCCGGCTACGTCAGCCCCGGCGGATTGTCGTCGCGCAACCACGGCCGGTATTTCGACGGATCGCGCCCCGGCGCGAAAGCGCAGTATGCCTACGCGAAGTTGTCGCTCACGCACCGACGCACGCTCGGCTCCGCCGGTTTCTGGTGGAGCACGGCGGTCGAGGCGCAGGCCACGAGCGGCGCCCTGCTCGGCACGGAGCAGCTCAACGGCGCCGGCGCGTATGGCGTGCGCGGATACGGCGAGAGCGCGGCGTTCGGCGACGCCGGTCTGCTCGTGAACCACGAACTGCATCTGCCCGCGTGCTCCCCGTTCAAGGCGCGCGACCAGGCCGACGCGTTCGTGTTCCTCGACGCCGCCGCGCTTCACGATCGCGGCCTGGAAGGAGGTTCGATCGAACTCGCGTCGGCGGGAATCGGTCTGAGCTATCAGGTGCGGCGCCACTTCACCCTGCGCGCCGCGTATGGCTGGCAGCTCAAGGCCCTGCCGAATGTCGCTGGCGAGGACTCGCGCGGCCACGTGGCTGCAACGGTGACGTATTAGGGCAGCTCAAATAGAGTCGTAGCCGGTTGTAGGAGTCTGCTGGCAGGCGATGTTGCCCGCGATCCCGCTGCTCACGCAGCGAGCCACATCGGAAGCGCCTGCAAGCAGGCTCTACCTCCCATCCACCAAAGGCTATGGTTCTCGTGAAAACGCGCTCACCGGAAACTCGCACTCAGCCGGGTCGATCGCGGCGGAGCCCGACGTCCTCGGCGGGCTGTTTCGAGAGCGAAAGATACTCAAACCCGACGAGGACGTCGGCTTCCACCTTTTGGTGCGTAACGTCCCGGACGGCGGACCACTTCGACTGCGTAAGCTTTTGGCCGAGGCGGCGACCCGTCACGATGGCCGCAGCCCCAGCACCTCGTGCGCGCGGAGCGCGGCAGCCAGGCGGGTCTCGACGCCGAGCTTCGGCAGGAAATTCTCGACGTGCTTTTTGACCGTGCAGACCTGCATGCCGAGGATCGTCGCCACTTCCGGGCTGGTCTTGCCCTGCGCCACCCAGAACAGGATTTCGGTTTCCCGCGGCGTGAGCCCGA
>JAEYYL010000376.1 GCA_023430825.1 Verrucomicrobiota bacterium
AACGTCCCGTCCGCAAAAACGGCGGACACGCGTGGCCGCGTGTCCGCCTGAGAGGCCTTCGCGGCTTGCACCGCGCTGCGTTTAGAACGTGAACGTGTTCGTGATCGCCCAGCTGCGCCCTTCGCGAATGCGGAACATGCCGGGGCTGCCGTCGATCTGGGTGTTGAGCGGAACGAGTTCGTTTTTGCCGAACGCGTTGTAAACATTGAGCTGGATCCGCCAGTCGATCTTGTTCGTCAGCTTGCGGCGATAGCTGAGCCACACGTCGAAGGTGTGCTCGTCATCGGCCTCGTAAGGCGAAGAGAGATCGAGCGTTGGGTCGGGCTGGCCGGGAATCTGAATGTAAGGAAAACCAACCGGGCCGGACGAGACGAAGCGATACGCGCCGCCGATGCCGACGTTGCGCAGTTTCCCCTCGGTGAAGCTGTAGTTGGTGATCGCGTTGGCGCGCCATTCGCGCACTTCCGGCTGCGGCTGGCCGTTCAGTGCACGCAGGTAAATGATGTTACCCAGAAAGCGCGACCAGTGGTTATTGCGCACGGTCGTGTTGATCGCGGTGCCAGCGAGATTGGGACTCGTCGCGCTGATGTTGACCTTCATCAAGCCCGCCGGCGTGTTGCGATACGCGTTGTCGATGAAATCGATGATCTCGGAGAACGCCGCATCGGGCACATCACTTCGAATCGCTTCCGACTTCGACGCGTTCACCGCGATGCGCCAGTTCGGCGTCGGGTTCGCGGTGAGCTCGAGTTCGTAGCCGCGCGAGACCTGATTCTCGGTGTAACGATGCGTCGCCGGACGCTGCGTGAAGACGTTGTTCGTCGGGCCGCCCTGGCTCGGCACGAGCGCGCCCGTGCGCGTCCAGAAATTCACGAAGTCATGGAAGCGCGTATCGAGCTCGTTCAGGAAGTTCGAGTAAGCCGGGATGATCACGTCGCGGAAGTATTCGGCCTGCGTGCCCGTCCAGTTCGAAGGGATGTCCGACGCCGGAGCGGTGTAGGTGTTCAACAGGGCTTCGCGCGCCGCCCCTTGGCGGTCGTTGATGATCGCGAGCGTGCGCGCGGGAAACGAGATCGCCTGCTCGAGGATGAACATCTGCGAATCGATGTTGGCCGGCGAATTCGCGAGCGCGATTTCGGTCTCATACTTCGTCAGGCGCAGCGAGAAGCGGTTGTCCTTCGTCGCGAGCAGCACGCCGATGTCCTCGGTCTTGCCCGCCGGTGTCGGCAGCTCGCGGCCGAAACCGTCGAGACGACCCGCGACCGGCGCGAACGCTTCGCCGCGATTGTAGCTGAACGACACGTTGAACGGCAGCGGATCGCGCTCGCCGAGGAGGCGATTCACGTGCGCGACTGCGCTCCAGTTGGTCGTGTTCGTTTGGTCTTTTCTGCGGAACGCGTTCGGGCTGTTGAGCGAGAACACGCTCGGATCGACGTTCGCGCCCTCTTCGGTGCTCGGAGCGCCGGCGCCATTGAGGCGATACGGTGCCTCGACCGATCGGCTCTTGTAGGTGTCTTCACGCCAGCCATACGTGAGCGCCAGACCGTTGTTCAGGAAGAAGCCTTGGTAAACGGCGACGAGCGATTCGACCTCGAACCTGGTTTTCGAAGCCACGCGCGTCGCGTAATCCATGCTCTCCTTCGTGCCGTCGAGCGAGTCGACGAGCGTAAACGTGCCATCACGCCAGCCCACATAGTTCGCCGGGTTTTGCGACTGCGTCAGGTAAGGGCTGTTGTTCACCGGCACGTGCATCGGCGGCGTCCACGCCTGCCCCGGCGTCACACCTGCGGGCGGCGCCCAGGTCGTGTCGAAATAACGAATCGTGTGCGGACCGCCGGGCGGAAGGATGTCCTCCGCGACGTTCGATAGATTCAAGCCCGACGACAGTGAACGGCCGCGCAGATCGCCGCTCAGATAGTAACGCGGCGTGAAGCGCCAGTTCGTGCGCGTGACGCCCGTCAAGGCACCGTAGTCCGCGTAGTCAGGACCGGCCGCGCGCAGCATCAGGCTGCGACGCTCACGCGTGTCCTCGTCACTCTGATACACGCCGTTCACCGACTGGCGGCCGATGAGCCGGCCCAGCCAGCCGGATTTGTTCTCGCTGAAATCATAGGCGCCGAACACCTGGGCCCGCAGCGCCTCGCGGTCGACCCATTCGACGGAGTTGCCGCCGAACATCGGCTCGTCAATGTAGGCGCGGCCGACGTTCGGATTCGGGCGACCTTCGATATCGACTTCGTTCACGTCGATCTTGATGCGGTTCGCCGCGCCGATGACGGTCGACTGACCGCGGTAAACGTCTTCCTTGAAGAAGGCGACGGAGTAGCCGAGGCGGTTGCGGAAAAAGGTGTTCTCGAGCGAGATTTCGCCGAGCTTCGCATCCTGCCATTCGCCCTTGTTTGGGCCGTCGAGGAGCTTGTTGTAGAAATCGTAAATCGACGGATCGCTCAGGCCGATCTGGCGGTAGGCGCCGAGGTTGGCATACGGATAACCTTCCTCGGTCGCGTGCGTGGGAAACGCCTCGAGCGTGAGCGGGTTGAACGCGGCACCGTGGATCAACGTGTTCGGCGTGGCCACGGTGGGATGCGGATTCTGCACCACGCCCGCAGCGTTGATCGCGCCTTCCGTGACCAACTGACCGACCGTCCAATACGGCTGCGCTCCGGCGGAGTTGTGGATATACATCGGACCGCCGACGTTGAAATCGCTCGTGAGCCACGAATTGAAATTATAGTTCGGATTGGCCACGCCGCCGACCGTCGCCCGGTTGTCGTAGGTGAGACGATTCACCGTCTGTCCGCCCTGGCCACCCTGCGCTACGGGGATGAAGAACGGCGTGATGTAGTCGAGCGGCGTGACGGTGCGCGGCCGATTGCTGCGGCTGTTCACGTGCTCGAAGTTGCCGGAAACCTGGAACAGCGTATCGCGATGATTGAGCTGCTTCGGACGGTAGGACGCCGCGAGATAGAGCCGCTCGTCGTCCTGAAACGCCGGCTCCTGCCGGAATTTTCGCTCGTCCTTCAACACCGCCGCGCGCAACGCGAGTTCACCGGGAATGAGCACGTGGTTGTAGTTGAGACTGCCCCGAACGGACCCGAACTGGTCCACGCGCACGCCGACTTCGCCGCGATTGCGGAGGAAGTTCGCACTGTCGGTGGTGCCGTTGATGACGCCCGCCGGACTGCCCAGACCGAAGAGGATCGCGTTCGGCCCGCGCTGCAGGTCGACGCGGCTGACGTTGTAGCTGTCCCACGCCACGGACGTGAGGAAGAAATTGCGGGTGTTGTCCGCCGACGTCAGTCCGCGGATACGATTGGCCGAATTCGGATTCCCAAACGCGGCGAGCTCGTTCGCTTCCGTGGGCCCCGTCGACGCCCCGGAGAAATTTCCGCGCGGGCCGCTGACTTCGGTGTTCACCGTGTAAGCAAGGAGCGTCTCGTTGCTGGTCGCACCGAGGTCGTCCATGAACTCCTTCGTGACCACCGAAATCGCCGAACCGATGTCCGCGAGATCCGTGCGGATGCGCGTGCCGGCGAGCGTGTCGGCGGCCTGGTAGCCGCGGTCGCGTTCCGAGGAAACCGTGAACGGTGAAAGCACCACCGGCGTGTCTTGCTCCGGGGCGGAAACAGGATCGAGCGATGCGGGAGGAGCGGCCTGTTGCGCGGGCAACAAGCTGGCGCTCACCGCGAACGTCAGCAGCAACGAGGAGACGACCGAGGCCACACGGGGCCGTCTTGGCGTATCCGATTCAGGAGTCAGGTAGGGTGTCATGGGGGAAGGTCAGGGCTTAAGCGCGCACCCGGGATGTAGTGGTCCGCGAGCGGCGAAAGGGGATGAACACAAAAACCGATTGGGCCGCGAACGGAGGTGAGGCAGAGGATTTCTGCCCACGCTCGCAGGGGTCATCGAAACGTAGGCGAGCACCCGGTCAGCTCAATCGCGTCGCTGTTCATCAGGATGAATGGACGCCGCGCTCCCGTGAGGTTCACGTATCCAGATCGAGGATATGCGTTCGACCGCGGGAGGTCGGAGGCCGGACGCCCTGCGGAGCCTCGCCGGGTTACGATGCGTCCGCGATTCGCGCCGCGGTCTAGTCCGGATGAATCACACTTCGTAGATGGCGCGCGACAGTCCGCAAATGGAGCCGCGGCGCCCTCGCCGCGCTTTTCAGAGC
>JAEYYL010000253.1 GCA_023430825.1 Verrucomicrobiota bacterium
CCCCCCCCCGCGAATCCCCTCACGGTGTCATCCGTCATACCGCCCGCACGAATCCCCCCGCCCTCCCCCGATTCGCCCTGCAGCTCTCCCTGTTCGCCGGCCCGCTCCTCGCCGCGAACCTCCCGAAGCCTGACGTCGATAACGGCGGCCTCACGCTCCCACCCGGCTTCGGCGCCGTAGTGGTCGCCGACAAACTCAAACCCCTCCGCAATCTCACCGTCGCCCCCAACGGCGACCTTTACGCCAAAACCCGCCAGGCCGGCATCTACGCCCTCCGCGACACCGATGGCGACGGCCGCGCCGACCAGACCGAGGAGTTCGGCTCCGGCGGCGGCACCGGCATCGCCCTCCGCGGCGACTGGCTGTATCACTCCACCGACGACCACGTTTTCCGCTATAAACTCACCCCCGGCCAACTCGTGCCCACCGGCGAACCCGAGCGCATCGTCCGCGATCTGCCGAACCGCCGTCAGCACTCCGCCAAGGCCTTCGCTTTCGGTGCCGATGGCCAGCTCTACGTCGAAGTCGGCTCACCCTCCAACGCCCTCGGCCAGCCCGACCGCGCCCTCGGCGCCGTCGGCCAGGACCCGACCGAATTTCTCAAAACCTACGGCGGGTTCTGGCGCTTCGATCCCGACAAACGCGACCAGACGCAGGCCGACGCTCATCACTACTCCACCGGTCACCGCCACTCGACTACCATCGCCCTGAATCCCGTTTCCAAGAAACTCTTCGTCGCTCTCCACGGCCGCGATCAGCTCAACACCGTGGCCCCGCAATTTTTCAGCGCGGAGGACAATGCCGAAAATCCCGCCGAGGTCTTTCACGTGCTCCGCGATGGCGCCGACTTCGGCTGGCCGACGACCTACTACGATCCCCGCGCCAAACAACGGAAGTTGAATCCTGAATACGGCGGCGATGGCAAGAAGCTCGCCGAAGCCGGCAAATTCGACGAGCCGCTCATCGCCTTCCCCGCGCACTGGTCGCCCATGCAGCTCGCCTTCTACACCGGCGATCAGTTCCCCGCCAAATACCGCCACGGCGCCTTCCTCGCCTTCCAAGGCTCCTGGAACCGCTCACCGCAGCCCCAGAAAGGTTATCAGGTCGTGTTCATTCCTTTCGACGCGAAAGGCATGCCCACCGGCGAGTGGGAAACCTTCGCCGACAACTTCGCCGGCACGAAGGAAATCGCCTCGCCCGGCGACGCGAAGCACCGCCCCAACGGCGTCGCGGTCGGCCCCGACGGCTCGCTCTACGTCACCGACGCCTCCGCCGGCCGCATCTGGCGCATCGTTTATACCGGCGCTGCGAAGTGAGAGCCGGCTTCGTCCTCGCGTTGATTCTGCTGGCCGCGGCGTGCAACCGCCGCGACCCAGCGCCGCCGTCCGCGGCGCCGGACACTTCCCCGGCGACAACCCCGGCGGTCGCCGCGCCGACCGCGGCCACAGCTCCGTCCGCGAGCCCCGCGGCCGACGGCGAAGCATTGTTCCTCCAACACTGCGCCACCTGCCACATGGCCGACGGCAGCGGCGTGCCCTTTCTCCAACCTTCCATCCGCGGCAGCGCCTGGCTCTCAAACGAAGACCCGCAACCCCTCCTCTCGCTGATCCTGCGCGGCTCCGTCGTTCTCGGCGAAGCCGCCAGCGCTTACGAAAACGACATGGCGCCGTTCTCGCACCTGAGCGATCCGGACCTCGCGGCCCTTGCGACCCACGTCCGCACCCGCTTCGCCACCCCTCCGCCCGCCAATCCGGTCACACCTGCAGACGTCGCCACCGCCCGTCAGCGCCCCGGCCTGCCGGTAGCCAAAGAATAGGGCGACGCCCTCCGGGATCGCGCCGCCGCGGCGAAGATCGCCGTGCCGCCACACGTCTATTCTACAGCGCGAACGACATCGGCGCTCGTCGTCCCGCACTCCGCCCTTGCACCGCCCCGACCCCGCCGCATCGTCGCCCCGCATGTCGCACACCAACCCCCCGTCCGATGACGTGGTGCACAGCGAGTCGTTTCTGCGCTCGCTCATGCGCCGACAACTCCGCCTGTCCATCGCCTGCGCCGGCGCCTTCCTCGTCGCGCTCCTCGGTCTCCCGCTCCTCAACTACTTCGCGCCCGCCCTCATGGCCACGCGCGTCGCGGGTTTCACCCTCTCCTGGCTGATCCTCGGCGTCCTTTTCTTCCCCTTCGTCTGGATCATCTCCTACGCCTTCATCAAGCGCTCCATCGCGCTCGAGGAAGATGAGGTCAAATCCGTGAAACGCTAACCCCCGCGCGCTCACCATGCTGCCCAGCCTCTCTTCCTTCACCGCGCTCGCCGACTCCCTCGCCAGCGCTCCACTCTCAGCACTCACCCCTCAGGTCTCAGGTTTCAGCTCTCAGGTTTCCAACTTCCCCTCCCTTCCCCTCGCGTTCTTCGCCGGCGTCGATGCCTGGATCTTCGCGTTCTCCTTCGTCACCGTCGTCGTCACCATCGGCATGGGTTTCTGGTCCGCCAAGAAATCCAAGACCGCCTCCGACTTCTTCGTCGCCGGCCGCTCCGTCTCCGTCGGGTGGAACGCCTCCGCCATCTCTGGCGAATACCTCTCCGCCGCGTCCTTCATGGGCGTCGCCGGCATGGTGATGTCGTCCGGCTACGACGCCCTCTGGTATCCCGTGTGCTACGCCTGTGGATACCTCTTCCTGCTGCTGTTCATCGCCGGCCCGCTCCGCCGCTTCGGCGCCTACACGATTCCCGATTTCGCCGAGGGCCGCTACGACTCGCCGCTCTTCCGTAAAATCGCCGTCTGCTTCGTCCTCTTCATCGGCTTCTTCTACACCATGCCGCAGATGAAGGGCGCCGGCGTCACGCTCGCCTACATTTTTCCCGGCATGCCCTACTGGGGCGGCGTCGTCCTCGTCGGCGCCGTGATCACCTTCAACGTCGCCCTCGGCGGCATGAAGGGCATCACGCTCGTGCAGGCCTTCCAGTATTGGATAAAGATGTTCGCGATCAGCGTGCCCATCTTCGTGCTGATGTCGGTTTACGGTTTCTACAACCAGCAGATCGCGGTCAACACCGCCCCCGGCGAAACCCCCGCCGCCCTCACCGCCCCCGCCGCGACCGGCCCGAACTACAACGCCTCCCTCGTCCGCCAGCCGCTGCCGCCCAACGCCCCGAAGGACGAAACCTGGGTCGCCCCCTTCGGGCCGCTCACCACGAAAGCCGTCAACGCCGCCGCTGCCATCCTCCCCGCGGAGGAGCGCGCCGCGTATGTCGCCGAGCACCAGAAACCCTACTCGCTGCTTTACACGTATTCGCTGATCATCGCGCTCGTCTGCGGCACCGCCGGTCTCCCGCACATCCTCGTGCGGTTCTACACCAATCCCGACGGCGTCGCCGCGAAACGCACCACCATGTGGGTGATGATTCTCATCGGCGTGTTCTACGTTTTCCCGCCGATCTTCGGCGTGATCGGTCGCAACCTCCTGCCCGAACTCTACGCCGGCGTCGGCGCGAAGGGCACCGACAAGATCGTCCTCGAACTCCCGCGCATCATCAACGAGCGCTACGGCATCCTCGGCTCGATCCTCAGCGGAATCACCTGCGCCGGCGCCTTCGCCGCGTTCATGAGCACGTTCAGCGGCCTGCTCGTCTCGATGACCGGCGCGCTCGCCCACGACGTTTACGGTCGCATGCTGCGTCCCAACTCCCGTCCCGGCGAACAGCTCATCGCCTTCAAGCTCTCCGCGGTCCTCGTCGGCACCGTCGCGATCGTCCTCGGCTGCTTCGTCGAATTCCTCGAGATCAACTTCATGGTCGGCCAGGCCTTCGCCATCGCCGCCGCGAGTTATTTTCCGCTGCTCTTCATGAGCGTGTGGTGGCGCGGCATGACGATGAAAGGCGCCGCCACCGGCATGCTCACCGGCGGTCTGCTCGCGCTCGCCGCCGCCGCGCTCACGAACTTCTCCACCCTCGCGCTCGACAAGGGTCCGATGGGCAAGGTCTTCGCCGGCTTCGCGCCGCTCAACACCTTCTGGGCACATCACCCGCTGCTGCGCATTCTGTGCGAACAGCCCGCGATCTGGGCCGTGCCGCTCGCCATCATCCTGATGATCGTGGTCTCGAAACTCACGGCAACGACGGTCCCCGCCGACGTCCGCATGAAGATGCTCGTCCTGCACGCGCCCGAAAAGCTCGGCCTCAAGCAGGAATACATTCAGGAGCAGGCCGCCGGCACCGGAGGACATTGAGGAAAAGCTCCACGCACCAAGCCAGAGAAGCTTCAAATTTCGCTCCGCCGGCGATCATCCGAGGTAGCGCGGTCAACCTGACCGCGTCTCTGCCCCATCCAGCCCGGTCAGATTGACCGTGCTACCGCGCACGCGCCGGATGAACGTCTTCAAAAACCTCGGGCAGCCCCTCGTCGACTGGTGCCCGTTTGGAGTTTGCTCCCTGACGTTTCACTGGAGCTTGGAAGTTGGAGCTTGGAGCTTTTGCCCGTTCGCTTGGCGCTTCCCGCCGCTGCGGCGGGCCTATTCGCACTTCAACCCGCGCGCCATCAGACTCTGCAACGCCGCCGCCGGCTGCTTGCCCTCGAACAGAATCGCGTGCGTCTCGCGCAGGATCGGCGCGTCGATCCCTTTCTGCACGCACAGTTCGTGAAACGACTGCGTCGTCTTGTAACCTTCGACGACGCTCTTCCGTTCCTGCAGCCACTCGATCACCGCGCGCCCGCGCCCGATCTGCTCGCCGAATTCGCGATTGCGGCTCCACACGCCGTGACACGTCGCCACGAGATCGCCGAATCCGCTCAACCCGTAAAACGTCTCCGCCCGTGCGCCCAGCGCCGTGCCGACGCGCACCATCTCCGCCAGCGCCCGCGTGAGCAGCGCCGCCCGCGTGTTGTCGCCGAGCTTCAACCCATCCGAGCAGCCCGCCGCGATCGCATACACGTTCTTCAAACACCCGCCAAACTCCACGCCGGCGAGATCGTCGCTCGTATAAACCCGCAACGTCGGCCCGCTCAACGCCGCCTGCACGTCCTGCAACGCCGAGCCCCCGATCTTCGCCGCCAGCACCATCGCCGCCGGCAGCCCGCGCGCCACCTCCGCCGCATTCGTCGGACCCGTGAGCGAAGCCGCGACCTCCTTCGAGAACACCTCCGCGATCACCTGCGACGGCCGCAGATGCGTGCCGAGCTCCAACCCCTTCGCCAGGCTCACCACAAATTCAAGCGGTGAGAGGGGCTTTACGCCCCGACTCGCCTCACGCACGCGTTCGCACGTCGCGCGCAACGCCTGCGACGGACACGCCAGCAACACCACGTCGGCCTCCGCCAACGCCACCTCGAGCGCCGCCTCGACGCGCACGCCCTCCGGCAGCGCGATCCCCGGCAGGTAATCCCCATTCTCCCGCGCCGCCGCGATCTTCGCCGCCTGCTCCGCCCGCCGCGGCACGAGCGTCACCGCCCGCCCGAGACGCGCCAGATGCACCGCAAAGGCGGTCCCCCACGCACCGGCTCCGACGACGACAAACCTCATGCCCACACGATTAACCATGGATCACGCGAATGAACACGGATTTTTTCCGCCGCCGTGTTCATTCGCGCCATTCGCGGGAGGCATCAACGCAACCTCACTTCAAAAAAGCCGGCACCTTCTCGCCCGCGATCATCTGCTCGAAGGTCTCGCGCGCGTTCACCAGTTCGAAACTGCTGCCGCGCACCAACACTTCCGCCGCCATCGACCGCGTGTTGTAACGGTTCGCCATCGCGTAGCCATACGCGCCGGCGCTCATGAAAGCGATCAACTCGCCCTCGCCGACTTCCTGAATCTGGCGGTCCTTCGCGAAACAATCCCCGCTCTCGCAGATCGGCCCGACGATGTCCGCCACCAGCGCGCGCCGCGACGAATCGCGATGCACCGGCACGATTTCGTGATAGCTCTCATACATCGCCGGCCGCACCAGATCGTTCATCGCCGCGTCCACGATCAGGAAATTCTTCGCCGCGCCGCGCTTCAAATGCTCGACCCGCGCCAGCAGCACTCCCGCGTTGCCGACCATGAAACGTCCGTGCTCCAGCAGAATCTTCAGCCCGAGCGGTGCGAGCAGCGGCGTGAGCGCCTCGCCATACGTCTCCGGCGTGAGCGGACGCTGGTCCGCCGGCAGCGCGTCCCACCACGCCTGCTGACCGCTCGCGAGCGCATCCTTGTAAACGATGCCCATGCCGCCGCCGATCGAGAAATACGTGATCCCGTAGTTGGCCTTCAACTCCGCCACGAACGGCGTGACCTTCTTCACCGCTTCGACGAACGGCGCCACCGACGTCAGCTGCGAGCCGATGTGCATCTGCACGCCCTTGATCGCGATGTTCTTCAACTTCGCGGCCGCCTCGTAAGCCGCCGCCGCCGCCTTTAGCGGAATACCGAACTTGTTGTCGCTCTTCCCCGTCGTGATCTTCGCATGGGTGTGCGCGTCGACGTCCGGATTGACGCGAATCGCGATCGGCGCCTTCACGCCGAGCGTGCCCGCCACGTGATTGATGCGAGCGAGTTCCGGTTCGCTCTCGACGTGAAACGCGTAAATCTCGTTCTCCAGCGCCAGCTTGATCTCCGCCTCGGTCTTGCCGACGCCCGCGAACACACTCGAGCGCACATTGCCGCCCGCCGCGATCACGCGCCGGATTTCGCCGCCGCTCACCAGATCGAAGCCCGCGCCCAAGTTCGAAAACAGCCGCAGCAGCGCGAGGTTCGAGTTCGCCTTCATCGCGAAGCAAATCTGCAGATCCAGCCCCGACAGGCTCTGCTGCAGCCGGCTGTAGTTGTCGGTGATCGTCGACGCGCTGTAAACGTAGGTCGGCGTGCCATAGAGCTTGGCGACGGCGGCGAGATCGACCGACTCGCAGTGAAGGTCCTGACCGGAGTAGCGGAAGTGGTGCATGGAGGCGGAACAAAAAGACGTTAAAATCGCACTTAGCGAGAATTCCATTGAAGAAACCATTCCAAATTTCCGATTACATCGCTGTGCCCCGCTTCCTGCTCAACTTGTGTCATCGTCCGGCCCTCCGTTTCGGGCTCGGTCGTGATACGCGCGGCCGGCACCGCAACGCCCAGTTCGCCAGTTTCCTCGCCGCCAGCAACCGCGGCCGCAGCGACATCGATCTCCACGGCGCCATCCTGCGCGGCCGGAAACTCGTCCGCCAGGGCCTGATGCTCCTGCTCGCCGGTGGTGCCGCGTGGGTCGCCGTCGAAAGCGCCAAAGCGCTGTCCGTGTTTTAAGCCGCGGCTGAAGAGAAGCCTGGCGTTCAAACACCGCTGCTTGGTCGAAAAGACCAAACCCGGATGAACCATGGAGCCGCGGCGCCCTCGCCGCGTTTCCCGCTCCGAACGCGGCGGTGCGCCGCGCCTCATTCTTTGGCCGGCTGGCGAGTCGCCCGACCTGCCGCTAGGCCGTTCCCGCTCACCGCCCCCGCAACCGAGCCTTGCAGTTTATCGCTGCGGCGCCATCCGTGGGGCGCACCCCCATGAATATTCGCCGCTGCTGCTCGTGCCTCCTCGTCCTGGTTTCGCTCGTTCTCGCCGGTTGCTCCGGCGTAAAGCTCGGCGGCGTCACCGCCACGGTCATCGATTTCCGCCCGACCGAGGCGTCCCTGCTCGAAAGCACCGGCACGCTGACGATCCGCTACACCAACGAAAACATCAGCCCGCTGGGCTTCTCCGGTTCGTCGCACAAGCTGTATCTGAACGGCCGCTACGTCGGCAAGGCCGTGAGCGACCAGCCGTTCGGCGTCCCGCCGCTCAACACCGTCACGCAGGACGTGACCATTCACCTCGAAAATCTCGCGCTCGTTCGCCAGCTGCTCGCCGTGCGCGACAGCCAGACCGCCGCCTACCGGCTCGAAAGCGTGCTGTTCCAGACCATCTACGAGGAAAAGTTCGAAATCAAAACCCGCTCCGAAGGCTCCCTCGACCTCCGCAGCGTCACGGGCGCCGTCGCGCCCTGACAAAAAAACGACCCCCGCCTGTTCGTCGCACCCCGAGATTACGGCGTGCCACGCTCAGCAGGGGTCGCCTCCAGTGAGGCCCGCGGCAAATCACGCCGCGAGCCGGAGATGTGAACGCGACTTGGGCGGTGAGGCCGCGACCCGCGCCGCACGCAACTCGCGCGACGCGCGGCCGCGGTAGTCGGCGGCGAGAATCGTCAGGATGCCCGTGGTGGCGAGGATCGAAGCGGCGAGCTCGAGGCTCATCGGCGAGAACAACAACGCGGCAAGCGCGGCGAGGAAGAAGAGGGCGGGAAGCGTTTTCATGGTTGAATGAAGCTACCCTGAAAACACGGCGCCGTGCGGAAAGTTACACGTCGCGCTCTCAATCGGTAGGAGCCTGCTTGCAGGCGATGGAGCGCATCGAACATCCTCGCCGCGCTTTATCGCCTGCAAGCAGGCTCCTACCCCGGCCCGCGACGCAATCTACCTCACGCCCCGCCGCTGCTACCCGCCGCCTCCGGCTTGAACGTCGCCCGGAAACTCGCCTTCAAATAATCCCGGTTCATCCGCGCGATGAAGTCGTGCGAGATCAACTTCGGGCACGCCGCGCTGCACTCGTATTGATTCGTGCAGCTGCCGAAACCGAGCTCGTCCATGGTATTCACCATCGCCAGCACACGCCGGTCACGCTCCGCCTGCCCTTGCGGGAGCAGCCCGAGCTGCGAGACCTTGGCCGCGACGAAGAGCATCGCGCTCGCGTTCTTGCAGGCCGCCACGCACGCGCCGCAACCGATGCACGACGCCGCATCCATCGCGAGGTCCGCATCGCCCTTGGGAATCGGAATCGCGTTCGCATCCGGCGCCGCACCCGTGCGGATGCTGATGAAACCGCCCGCCTGCTGGATCTTGTCGAACGCACTGCGATCGACCACCAGGTCCTTCACCAGCGGAAACGCCCGCGCGCGGAACGGTTCGACGATGATCACGTCGCCGTCCTTGAAGCTCCGCATGTAGGTCTGGCAGGTCGCGATGCCTTCGCCGGGACCGTGCGGCTTGCCGTTGATGGTGAGCGAACACGTGCCGCAAATGCCCTCGCGACAATCGTGCGCGAACGCGATCGGCTCCTCGCCGAGCACCGTCAACTGGTCGTTCACCACATCGAGCATCTCGAGGAACGACATGTCCGTGTTCAGGTTCTTCGCCGGATAGTCGACGAACTTGCCCGGCGCGCTGCGGCCGGCCTGGCGCCAGACGCGCAACGTAACGCTGATGTTTTTGGAGGAAGTGGCGGCGACCATGGCGGTAAAATGAGGAGCGAGTAGTGGGTAGTGAGGAGCGAGGAGAACCGAGCAGGCTGCGAGGTGAGCGTGAGCGATGCTCGCTACTCATTCGTCGCTACCCGCTACTTGAATCATTTGTAATTGCGGACGCTCATTTTCACGAACTCGTAGTTGAGCGGCTCGATGTTGCGCAGCGGCGGCTTGCCCTCGCCCTGGAACTCCCAGGCGGCGACGTGGCCGAACTTCTCGTCGTCCCGTTTGCATTCACCATCCGGATACTGGTATTCCTCGCGGAAATGTCCGCCGCAGCTCTCCTCGCGCGTCAGCGCGTCGAGGCACATCAATTCGCCGAGCTCGAGAAAGTCCGCGACGCGGCCCGCCTGCTCCAGCGACTGGTTCAAGGTCGCCGCCGAGCCCGGCACCTTCACGTTGGCCCAGAACTCCTCGCGCAGCTTCGGGATCTCCTGCAGCGCCTTCGTCAGCGTGGCCGCCGTGCGCGCCATCCCGCAGCCCTCCCACATGATCTTGCCGAGCCGCTTGTGGAAATGGCTGACCGGCTGCTTACCGTTGGTCGCGAGCAGGCGGTTCGTGAGGCTCGCGACATGCTGCTCCACGACCTTGAACTCCGGCGCATCCGGCGACGGACGCGAACCCGGCTTCTGCGTGGCGAGATAATCGCCGACGGTGTAGGGAATGACGAAATAACCATCCGCCAGACCCTGCATCAGCGCCGACGCACCGAGCCGGTTCGCGCCGTGATCGGAGAAGTTCGCCTCGCCCAGCACGAAGAGGCCCGGGAGATTCGACATCAGGTTATAGTCCACCCACAGCCCGCCCATCGTGTAGTGCACCGCCGGGTAGATCCGCATCGGCACCTTGTAGGCGTTCTCGTTCGTGATCTCGTGATAGATGTCGAAGAGGTTGCCATAGCGCTCGCGCACGCCGGCCTCCGTGAGACGCTTGATGGCGTCGGAGAAGTCCAGGTAAACGCCGAGCCCGCTCTCGCCGACGCCGCGGCCCTCGTCGCACACGCGCTTCGCCGCGCGCGACGCGATGTCGCGGGGCGCGAGGTTGCCAAAACTCGGATACATCCGCTCCAGGTAGTAATCGCGATCGGCCTCCGGAATCGAATTCGGGTCCTTCTTCGCGTCCTCTTTTTTCTTCGGCACCCAGATGCGACCATCGTTGCGGAGCGATTCCGACATCAGCGTGAGCTTCGACTGGTAGTCGCCGCTCACCGGGATGCACGTCGGGTGAATCTGCGTGTAGCACGGATTCGCGAAACACGCGCCGCGCTTATACGCGCGCCAGATCGCCGTCGCGTTCGACTGCCGCGCGTAAGTCGAGAGATTGAACACGTTGCCGTAGCCGCCCGTCGCGAGGATCACCGCGTCCGCCGCGTGCCGGGAGATCTCGCCGGTGATCAGGTCGCGCGCGACGATACCCTTCGCCTGACCGTCGACCACCACGAGGTCGAGCATCTCGGTATTGGCGAACAACTGCACGGCGCCGGCGCCGATCATCCGCGACAACGCCGAATACGCGCCGAGCAGCAATTGCTGGCCGGTCTGGCCCCGCGCGTAAAACGTCCGCGACACCTGCGCGCCGCCGAACGACCGGTTCGCGAGCAGGCCGCCGTATTCGCGCGCAAACGGCACACCCTGGGCGACGCACTGGTCGATGATGTTCACCGACACCTCCGCGAGCCGGTGGACGTTGGCCTCGCGGGAGCGGTAATCGCCACCCTTGAGCGTGTCGTAGAAAAGCCGATACACGCTGTCGCCGTCGTTCTGGTAGTTCTTCGCGGCGTTGATGCCGCCCTGCGCGGCGATGGAATGCGCGCGGCGGGGGCTGTCGTGATACACGAAGCACTTCACCTTGTAGCCGAGCTCGGCGAGCGTGGCGGCGGCGGACGAACCGGCGAGGCCGGCGCCGACGACGATCACTTCGTATTTCCGCTTGTTGGCGGGATTGACGAGCTTGATCTCGGCCTTGTGCTTGCGCCACTTGTCGGCGAGCGGGCCGGACGGGATGCGAGAGTCGAGTTGGGCCATGGCGCGGAGAATTTAGCGTTGAGCGGCGGTGACGGCGGCGACTTCGGTGCGGGGCTGGAGTTTGCCGAGCAGCACCGCGCCGGGGATGGCGAGATTGCCGAGAAAATAAACGGCCGCGAAAACGAGGCAGATTTTGCGCAGCGCCCCCGACCAGCGCGTGCTGCGCAGGCCGAGCGTCTGGAACATGCTGTCCGTGCCGTGCAGCAGATGGATGCTCAGCAGGCCGACCGCGACGATGTAGAACACCGACACGAGCACGTTCTGAAATCCGAGGATCACCATCGTGTGCACGTCGTGCACCACCGCACCCGCCGCGACGACCGGGAAACCGGCGATGTGATATTCGCTCTGCATCGTGTAGTCCGGCAGCGCGGTTTTGAACGACTCCGCGCCGGCGACGCCCAGCGTGAAATGGGCGATGTGGTAAATGATGAACGCGAGCACGACGTAGCCGCTCCAGCGCATCATCCGCGACGCCAGCGTGGCGCGAATCGTGTGTTTCACCCCATAGCCGACGTCGCGCGCGGCGTGATTCTCCAGCGTCAGCACCGTCGCCGCCCACACGTGAATCGCGACGGCCACCAACAGTCCGATCCGCGCGACCCAGAGCAATGGCCCGAGCGACTGCAAGAAGTGCGCATAGCCGTTGATCTTGTCCGGCGCCGAAAACACCTGGAGATTGCCGACAAGGTGGCCGACCACGAAGCCGATCAGGATCAAGCCGGTGACGGCCATGAGGATCTTGCGGCCGATGGTGGAGCGAAAGAGGTTCATCGCGAAAATGAAGATTGGGGAGACGCCGGGCGCTAAACGGCCGCTAGGCTCAGCGGCACGGCGCCGCTTGTAAAGGAACCGCCCGCGATTGAACCGCTTATAAGGCTCCCTAAACTTTTAGAGAAGATTACGGATACTTCATTTCCGCCGCGAAGTAGCCGCGCCAATCGTCGCGCTACTTGGCGAGCGGCTTGAGCAGCGCGAACTTTCCGCTCGCGGCGGGCGCGAGCACCCGCCGGCGAAACGCGCTCACGCGCGCCCCCTCGCCCAGCGTCGCCGCGATCGCCTGCTCGATACCGGCCGGCGCGATTTCATCCGCCACGTAATGAAAGTCCCAGCGCACGTCGCTCGTCTGCACCAGCGAGTAGTGCCAGCACGCGAAGTTTTTCGGCAGCGCCGCATCGATGTCCGTCGGCGATACCAGCGAGCCGTCCGGACGGAAATACAGGTTGCTCTCGCGGCCGAGGAGACGGAAGCCCGACGGAAACTTCTGCACGATGTCGCCCGTGTGATAACGCAGCAGCGGCATCGCCTCGCGATCGCGCGTCGTCACGAAAATCTGAAACACATCGGGCAGCCCCGCGCGCCACGGCGCGAGTTCGATGAACGCATTCGCATCGATCACCTGCGAGTTGTCCTTGAACGCCTCCCCGACGAACAAATAACCCGCCTCGGTCGAACCGTAGAGATCGACCTGCGGCGCGGGAAACACCTCGGCAATCCGCGCCCCGTGCTGCTCGCTCGCCTTGCCGTAAGTCAGGATCACCGCCCGCACGCTCGGCACGCTCACCCCGCGCTTCTTCGCCGCCCGCGCGAGCAGTGAGAGATAAACCGGCTCGCCCTCGATCACCTCGGGTTTCGTCGCCTGCAACTCGAACACGATGCGATCCCACTCCGGCTCCGGAAACGCGAACGGATCGCTCGATAGATTCAGGTAAACAGTGCCGTCGAAATAACGGTGCGGAAACGGATGATCCTCGTAAGGACACAGATTGCTCGAACAGCCGACCGGCGCGAGGACGCACTTGCGATAGGGCCGGCCGACGAATTCGCGCAGAATCGGCGAAGCGAGATACGCGCGCGCCGTCTGTGCGTTCCACCAACCGTCCTCCATGATCACCGTCATCGGCGACTGCGTCGTGCCGCCCGTGCTCTCGTATTCGAAACGCTTCGTCTGCAGTCCGCGCTCGATCACCCGATAGTCCGCGAAAAACGCCTGATGCCCCTGCTCCACGATTTCCTTTTTCGAGAGCGCAGGAATCTCGCGATAGCACGACCATTGCAACGGCTCCGGATGCAACGGAAACCGCCGCCCGTAGAGCGGGCTGCGTTCATAGATCTTCCGAATCTCGCGCTCCAGCGGCGTCGGCAAAAAGCCGTCGGGCGCGGGGCCGAGCGCCTCGGAGGCGTTGGCAAACTGGGGGGCCGTCATGGAATGTGTGAGCGCGTAGTAAGTGCTGCCGACCAACCGAAGTCAAACGGCGCGCCGTCGTTCGGCCGCTCGCGGCCCCGCGCGAGCGGCGGCCGGCGGGTTCTATCGCTTTCCCTTCATCTCCCGCCACAGCGGCTCGAAGAGCAGCAGCGCATTCAACACGAGGCCATGCGTGATTCCGCCGTTGCGCGCCAGGGCGAAGACCTCGTCGGCCGGCATCGCCGTCACGTCCATCTCCTCATCCTCGTCCCACGCCAGCGGTGTCGTCGGCCGCGCCTGCTCGACAAATACGAAATGACACCGGTTGCTCTGCATCGCCGGATTCGGATGCACGCTGCCCAGCACCCGAGCCGGCGCGCCGGTGTAGCCGGTTTCCTCCTGCAACTCCCGCACCCCCGCGATCAACGGCTCCTCGCCCTGCTCCATCACGCCGCCCGGAATCTCGAGCGAGAACGCATCGATCCCGTAACGAAACTGTCGCACGAGCACGATGCGTTGATCCGGCGTCAGCGCGACGACGTTCACCCAATCCGGCGCATCGATCACCACGAAGTCGCGCTCGGTGCCGCGCATCGGATGGCGGAACCGCGTGCTGCGCACTTCGAAGATGCGCGTCTTGGCGACCGATGCGTGCGACAACATTTCCCAGCGCGACGGTTCACGGGATGAAGAGGACATGCCTCGGAGGATTTTCCACGGCCGACGAAATGCGAACGCAGAATTCACCCCGCCCTCCGCCGGGGTGGCTCGCCGCGTGAGCAACGGAGTTCCGTATCGCCGACGCCGTCATCGGCCCGGCCGTCGTCCTCCCCGGACACAAAAAAGCCTCCCGCTCGGGTCGAGCGGGAGGCGGAAATTTTCGAACGGGGAGCCGTTTTACTTCTTCGGCAGCTTCACCTTCTGGCCGACCTTCAACTTCGTCCAATCCACGCCGGGATTGACCGAGATCAGATCCGCCAGCGGGATGCCTTCCGCGCGCGCGATCTTCGCGCCGGTGTCGCCGCCCTTGATCACGTATTCGCCGGGGCCAGCCACCGCCGGCTCACGCGCGCCACCGGCTTTCGCCGCGGCGGGGGCGGGACGCTTCTGCGACTCCTCGAGCTTCGTGATCGAGGCGTGGATGTTGCCGAGATCGGCTGCGACCGTGTTGAACGCGTCCTGCGTCGTGCGCGAAAGCGAGTTCACGTCGCGCGCGGATTTGTCGACCGCCGCCTGCACGGAGCTCACTTGGGATTCGATACCATCGATGCGCCCCACCTTCTCTTCTTGGGTCGAGACGGCCTTTTGCAGGCTCGAAGTCTTGACCGCGGCATAGGCGCCGACCAGCAGGGCAAGCACGCCAAGGACGACGCCGGCCATGGGCAGCATGCTGTTATTTTCGCGCGAAATGGTATCCATAAAAGTAAACGGGGAGTTCGCGCAGAACTATCCGAACGCCCTTTCGAGGCAAGCAGAGATTGTCAAGAGCCTCCACCGCTAGGGTGGGCATGCGGTCGACCAACGCTCTCGGGCGCTCTCAGGTCGTGCGGTTCCCGCCCCGGCTCCCCGCGGCGCGACGCCCTCGCGGCTCAGTCGAACACCACAGTCTTGTTGCCGTAGGCCAGCACCCGGCCATCCAGATGCCAGCGCACGGCTTGCGCCAGCACCCGCTTCTCGAGGTCCCGGCCGATCCGCACCAGATCGTCGACGTCGTGCCGGTGCGTCACCCGCGTGACGTCCTGATGAATGATCGGGCCTTCATCGAGATCGCGGGTCGCGTAGTGCGCCGTCGCCCCAATGAGTTTCACGCCTCGCGCATGCGCCTGATGATACGGCCGGCCGCCGGCGAACGCCGGCAGAAACGAATGGTGAATGTTGATCACCGGCCGCGCGAACTTCGCCAGGAAATCTCCGGACAACACCTGCATGTAGCGCGCCAGGACGACAAGGTCGGCCTTCAACTCGTCCAGCAACGCAAGTTGCAACGCTTCCGCCGCCGCCTTCGTATCCGCCGTCACCGGGATGTGATGAAAGGGCAGCCCGTAACCCTGCGCCGGCTCGGCCAGCGCGGTGTGATTCGAAATCACCCCCACCAGTTCGCCCGCGAACTCGCCCGCCCGCCACCGCAGGGCCAAGTCGTGAAAACAATGGTCCGCCTTCGACACGAACACCGCCACGCGCGAGCGCCGCGTCGAGTTCGTCAACTGCGCCTGCATCCCGAGCGACGCGGCAAAGGCCCGAAACCCTTCCGCGTCGGCCGGCGCATCGCCTCCGGCCGGCTGCCACTCGATGCGCTGGAAAAACACGCCGGCCTCCATGTCGCGATGCTGGTCCGCGTGCAGGATGTTGCCGCCGCGCTCGAAGATCCACCCGGCCACGCGCGCCACCAGCCCCGGTTGATCGGGACCGTGCAACAGCGCGACGAGCGTGGCAGGCGTGGACATCGGAAGCAGGCGGGCGGCGGCGTTACGCGAAGGTTCGTCGGGTCACAGCACGTTCACGTTGCCGCGATACTGCTGGATGGGTTTCACGCCGAGCGGTTTTTCCTTCAGCGCCTCGATGCCCTTCACCGCCGCCTGCGCGCCCGTAATGGTCGTCATGATACAGACGTTGTGCGCGTAGGCCACCGCCCGGATCGCGTTCTCGTCGCGGCGCGGGATCATGCCGGCCGGCGTGTTGATCACCATCTGGATCTGGCCGTTCTTGATCAAATCCACCGCGGTCGGCCGGCCTTCGTTGATCTTGGAGAGGCGCTTCACCGTCACGCCGTGCTCGGTCAACACCTGCGCCGTGCCGCTCGTCGAATAGATCGCAAAACCCAGCGCCTCCAGCCGGCGCGCGAGATCGACGGCGCGGGTCTTGTCGGCCGCTTTCACCGACATGAACACGTTGCCCGACGTCGGCAGGCCCGGCTTCGCGGCGGCCTGCGCCTTCGCGAACGCGATCCCGAGATCCGCATCGAGGCCCATGACCTCGCCGGTCGAGCGCATTTCCGGCCCGAGCGCGATCGTCGCACCGGGGAAACGCACGAAGGGAAACACCGCCTCCTTCACGCACCAGTGCTTCGGCATCTGCTCGCGCGTGAAACCGAGGTCCTTCAGCTTCATGCCGGTCATCACCTTCGCGGCGAGTTTCGCCAGCGGCACGCCGATCGCCTTCGCGACGAACGGCACCGTGCGCGACGCGCGCGGGTTCACCTCGAGCACGTAGAGCTGGTTGTCCTTGATCGCGAACTGCACGTTCATCAGGCCGACCACGTTCAACTCCTTCGCCAGCGCGTAGGTCGCCGTGCGCACGATGTTCAGCATGTCCTTGGATAGCGTGTGCGGCGGCATCACCATCGCCGCGTCGCCCGAGTGCACGCCGGCAAACTCGATGTGCTCGAGCATGCCGCCGATCACGCTCGTCTCGCCGTCGCTCAGGCAATCCACGTCGAGCTCGATCGCGTCCTCGAGGAACTTGTCGATCAGCACCGGCTTGTCCGGCATCACGTCGAACGCCTGCCGCACCACCGCACGGAACTCATCCTCGCTGTAAACGATGAACATGCCGCGCCCGCCGAGCACGAACGACGGACGGAGCAGCACCGGGAAACCGATCTCCTTCGCAAAGTTCAACGCATCCGTCTCGTTCATCGCCGTGCGGTTCGCCGGCGACTTGAGCTGCAGCTTGTCGAGGATCGCCGAGAAGAGTTTCCGGTCCTCCGCCGTGTCGATGCTCTCCGGCGACGTGCCGATGATGTTCACGCCGTTTTTCTTCAGCGCGCTCGCAAGGTTCAACGGCGTCTGGCCGCCGAACTGCACGATCGCACCGTCGCACTGCTCCTGCTGATAAATCTCCAGCACGTCCTCGAGCGTCAGCGGCTCGAAATACAGCCGGTCGCTCGTGTCGTAGTCGGTCGAAACCGTCTCCGGGTTCGAATTCACCATCACGCTCTCGTAGCCGAGTTCGCGCAGCGCGAAGCTCGCGTGCACGCAGCAATAGTCGAACTCGATGCCCTGGCCGATGCGGTTCGGACCGCCGCCGAGAATCATGATCTTCTTCTTGCCCGTCGGCGGCAGGATCTCGTTCTCGTCGCCGTAACTGGAATAATAATACGGCGTGAACGCCTCGAACTCCGCCGCGCAGGTGTCCACCAGCCGGAATGTCGTGTGAATCCCGCGATGCTTCCGCTCCGCCCGCATCGTCGCGAGGTCGGTCTTGAAAATGTGCGCGAGCTGCGCGTCCGAGAAGCCGAACTGTTTCGCCCGCCGCAGCACCGTCGTCGGCACCGTCGCCAGCGACTGCTTCTGCAACGCGCTCTCCATCTCGTGAATCTCGCGCAACTGGTGCAGGAACCACGGATCGATCTTCGTCAGCTCGAAAATCCGCTCCACCGTGTAGCCCGCGCGAAACGCGTGGCGGAGATAGAACACGCGCTCCGAATTCGGCGTGCCGAGCTTCGCGTTGATCAGCTTCTCCTCGAGGATCTCGTCGCCGCCATGCTTGCCGCCGCCGCCGAAACCGCGCGCGCCGATTTCGAGCGAGCGCAGACACTTCTGCATCGACTCCTTGAACGTCCGCCCGATCGCCATCGCCTCGCCGACCGACTTCATCGCCGACGTCAGCGTCTCGTCCGCCCCGGGGAATTTCTCGAACGTGAACCGCGGGATCTTCGTGACCACGTAATCGATCGTCGGCTCGAAGCTCGCCGGCGTGAGCCGCGTGATGTCGTTGCGCAGTTCGTCGAGCGTGTAACCCACCGCGAGTTTCGCCGCGATCTTCGCGATCGGAAAACCGGTCGCCTTCGAGGCGAGCGCCGACGAACGCGACACGCGCGGATTCATCTCGATCACCACCATGCGGCCGGTGACCGGATCGACCGAGAACTGGATGTTCGAGCCGCCCGTCTCCACGCCGATCTCGCGAATGACCGCGAACGACGCATCGCGCATCACCTGATATTCCTTGTCGGTGAGCGTCATCGCCGGCGCGACCGTGATCGAGTCGCCGGTGTGGACCCCCATCGGGTCGAGGTTCTCGATCGAGCAGACGATCACGACGTTGTCCTCGTGGTCGCGCATCACCTCGAGCTCGAACTCCTTCCAGCCGATGAGGCTCCGCTCCACGAGCACCTGCGTCGTGGGCGATGCGGCGAGCCCGCGCTTGACGATCTCCTCGAACTCCTCGCGGTTGTACGCGATGCCGCCCCCCGAGCCGCCGAGGGTGAACGAGGGACGGATGATCGCCGGGAACCCCGTGCGCTCGAGCATCCCGAGCGCCTCGTCGAGCGACTGCACCGTGCCGCCGGCGGCGACGCGGAGCCCGATACGCGCCATCGCCTCGTTGAAGAGCTGCCGGTCCTCGGCGATCGCGATCGCGCGGGCGTTGGCCCCGATCAGCTCCACGCCGTGTTTCTCGAGCGTGCCGTCGTTCGCGAGCGCCATCGCGACGTTGAGCGCCGTCTGCCCCCCCATCGTCGGCAGGAGGGCATCCGGCTTCTCGACCTCGATGATGCGGGCCACGAACTCCGGCGTGACCGGCTCCACGTAGGTGCGGTCGGCGATCTCGGGGTCCGTCATGATCGTCGCCGGATTCGAGTTCACCAGGACGACCTCGAATCCCTCCTCGCGCAGCGCCTTGGTCGCCTGCGTGCCGGAGTAGTCGAACTCGGCGGCCTGACCGATGA
>JAEYYL010000082.1 GCA_023430825.1 Verrucomicrobiota bacterium
GGGTTGAGGCCGCAGTCGATCAACACGCGCAGATCGCCGAACTGCACAAAAAGGGAGTTGGCGCCGATGCCGCCGTCGCGATTCAAATCAATGAGCTTCATTTAGCCCGCCGACAGAGAACGAGAAAACGGGGGAGAACGAGAATGTTTTTCAGGAGCGCGGAATGGTCATCTCGAACGGCGGCAGGAGCACGTGGACGCGATTGCCGAGTTCGTCGATGCCATGGAAGCAGCCGTGCGCGACGGCGTCGCAGCCGGCGACGTGATAGCTGTTGTAGGAAAATTGTTCGCCGGGCACGAGCCGAGGGGTTTCGCCGACGATCTTGTCGCCTTCGACGACGAGTTGCGAACCGTCGGCGTGGACGACGACCCATTTGCGACCGAGGAGCGTGACGGTGCGCTCGGAGGCGTTTTCGATCGTGATGAAATAGACGAAGGCGTGCGGCTTGTCGGCGGGGAGCGACGGCCCGCCGTGGTGATAGGCGAGTTTGTCGAGTCGCGCGGTGAGGCCGGGCACTTCGCTGGAGGAACAGGACACGCCGCAAACAGACGAGGGAATGCGCGCTGGGCAAGCGGGGAGTTGGGGGCGGGGGTTTGGCGCCGAGTTTGAAGAGCGAAGGAACCGCGGCGTGCGCATTGAGCAAAGAGCGGGTCGGAGACCCGCCCTACTGGGGGCAAGAGTTCGTGGGCGGCGGCGGGAGTATCGGCTTGCTGCGCGGTGGCGCGACAACCACAAACTCGCGCAACCATGGCCAAACTCGCCCTTCTTTCGGTCAGCGACAAACGCGGTCTCGTCGAGTTCGCGAGCGCGCTCGTTGCCCAACACGGTTACACGCTGCTCTCGACGGGCGGCACCGCGAAATTGCTCGCCGAGCGCGGGCTCCCGGTGACCGAGGTCAGCCAGCACACCGGGTTTCCCGAGATCATGGAAGGGCGCGTGAAAACGCTGCACCCGAAAATCCATGGCGGTTTGCTTTGCCGGCGCGACAAGGCCGAGCACCTCGCGCAGGCGGCGCGCAACGAGATCGCGCTGATCGATCTCGTGGTGGTGAATCTTTATCCGTTCGAGGAAACGGTGGCGAAGCCGCACGTGACGCTCGAGGAGGCGATCGAGAACATCGACATCGGCGGTCCGTCGATGCTGCGCAGCGCGGCGAAGAATCACGAGAGCGTGACGGTGGTGTGCGATCCCGACGACTACGCGAACGTGCTCGCGGCGTTCGCGGTCGAGAAGACCGCGCCGGAAAAACTGGCGGAGCTGCGGCGCAAGCTCGCGTTGAAAGTGTTTCAGCGCACGGGCAGCTACGACACGGCGATCGCGCGTTACCTCGCGGCGCAGGAAGCGGGGCCGGACCTCGAGGCGCTGAGCGGATTTCCCGCGACGCTGTCGCTCTCGTGGAAAAAGGCTCAGACGCTGCGTTACGGCGAAAATCCGCACCAACAGGCGGCGCTTTACGGGACGTTCCACGAGCACTTCGAGCAGTTGCAGGGGAAGGAGCTGAGTTATAACAACATTTTGGACATCACGTCGGCGACGTATCTGATCGGCGAATTCGAGCGTCCGACGGTGGCGATTCTCAAGCACACGAATCCGTGTGGTGTGGCGAGCGCGGACACGCTCGGCGAGGCGTGGGACAAGGCTTACGCGACGGACCGGCAGGCGCCGTTCGGCGGGATCATCATCGTCAACCAGACGCTCGACGGCGCGCTGGCGAAGACGATCGCGGAGATTTTCACCGAGGTGATCATCGCGCCGCGCTTCAGCGACGAGGCGCTGGCGATTTTTGCGAAGAAGAAGAATCTGCGGCTGATGATCGCGAAGGGCGGCATCGGCGCGGAGGCGTTGCAGGAAATCCGCTCGGTGGTCGGCGGCGTGCTCGTGCAGGATCGCGACCGCACGCTCGGCAACGTGCGCGAATTCAAGGTGGTGACGAAGCGCGAGCCGACGCCCGAAGAGTGGGCGGGAATGATGTTCGGCTGGAAGGTCGGCAAGCACGTGAAGTCGAACTCGATCGTTTACTGCCGCGGCGAGCAGACGCTCGGCGTCGGCGCGGGGCAGATGGCGCGCGTCGACAGCTCGCGCATCGCGGTGTGGAAGGCGGGCGAGGCGAAGCTGGACCTGAAGGGTTCAGTCGTGGCGAGCGAAGCGCTGTTTCCGTTTGCCGATGGCCTGATCGCGGCGGCGGAGGCGGGCGCGACGGCGGCGATTCAACCGGGCGGATCGGTGCGCGACGCGGAAGTGATCGCGGCGGCGGACGAGCGCGGGATGGCGATGGTGTTCACCGGCGTGCGGCATTTTAAGCACTGACCCCCGAGGCTCGTGTAGTCGAAGTGATCCGCCTGTCGGGGAGGTTGTGCATCAAAAGGTGGAACCCGAGTCCTCGTCGAGTTGAGGGTCTTTCGCTCTCAAACCAGCCCGACGAGGACGTCGGGCTCCACCGCCTGCTGCATGAGTTTGCTGAGCGCGGCGACCCGCACCGGCATGGGCGTCAACGCGCGTCCATGCCGACGTGAAGCAGCGAGACGGCGAACTTGAAGAGCGACGGGTAGAAGAACGCGATGCCGAACGGGAAGAGAACGAATCCGGCGAACGTGAGCGCTTTCGAGCGCAGCACGTCGAGGTAGCGGCGCGCGGCTTTTTCGGGGAGGAGAAGGAGCGGGAGATTACTGCCGTCGAGCGGTGGAAGCGGCAGCAGGTTGAAGGCGAAGAGCAGCAGGTTGAGCGAAAAAGCGATGCTGAGGATGCGGGCCACGAGATCGAAGCCCGCGGAGGAATTACCGGTGACGACACGTTCGAGGGCGAGGTCCGAGGGGATGCGAAACACGTTCGTTTCGACGCCGAGACGTATCAGAAAAGCGGTGACGACGAGGATCGCGAGATTCGCCGCGGGACCGGCGAGCGCCATCAGCGCGGCGCGACGCGGAAAGCGGCGGAACCATTTGGGATCGAACGCGGCGCTGGCCCAGCCGATCACCCAGCCGGCGAAGGCCCACGTGATCAAGGGAAGTGCGATCATGCCGAGAGGCTCGTGTCGCATGTGCGGCCAGGGGTTGAGCGTCACCTGGCCGTTGCGCTGCGCGGTGTCGTCGCCCAGTTTCAGCGCGGTCCAGGCATGCGCGGCTTCGTGGCAGGTGGTCGAGCCGAGGAAAACGCCATACCAGAGCGCGCCGCCGACCACGTCGAAGTCCATGGCCGCGAGCAAACGGAGTTCGGGGACGAAAAGAAGGCTAATCCGAGCGACCGGATGCTGGAAGCCAGCGGTAGGCCTGCGGGCTTGCTGGTTGGAGGTAGGTAGCGCGCAAGCGCGTAGGTGGCGCGCTCGCGCGCCACCTATCCGGAGCAGGCAAGCATGGGCGAGGTATCGCGGTGCTTGCGCGGAAGCCGGAGCTGGTTAGCTGTGGGCCATGAAATGCTTCTCGCGCAGCTTGTTCGTGGCGGTGTTCGCGGTGTTGGCGGGTTGTTACACGGTGCCGGAGACGGGGCGGCAGGCGTTTGTCCTTCCGATCTTCGACGACGTGCAGATGGGCACGCAGGCGTTTGCCGAGATTCGTGCGAAGGAAAAAGTGTCCACCGATCCGGCGGCGATTGCGCGGGTGAAGCGCGTCGGCGAGCGGATCGCGCAGGCGGTTGGCGATCGGATGCCGGGAGCGCAGTGGGAGTTTGTGGTGTTCGACGAACCCGGCACGGTGAACGCGTTCGCGCTGCCGGGCGGGAAGGTGGGTGTTTACACGGGCCTGCTCAATCTCGCGGCGACGGACGACGAACTGGCGTTCGTGATGGGGCACGAGATCGCGCACGTCACGAGCCGGCATAGCGCGCAGCGCGCGACGGCGATGTTGGGTGCGACCGTGGGAGCGGTGGCAGTCGACGCGCTCACGAAGAACAGCGAGCACCGGGAGCTGTGGCTGGCGGCTTACGGGCTAGGCGCGACGGGCGGGACGCTCGCTTATTCGCGGCTTCATGAAAACGAGTCGGACCATATCGGGCTGCGGTTCGCCGCCTACGCTGGCTACGATCCGCGCGCGTCGGTGACGTTCTGGCAGAAGATGGCGAATGCAGCCGGCAAGGGCGGCAAGCCGCCCGAGTTCATGTCGACGCACCCGTCGGACGAACGGCGGATCGCGAATTTGCAGGCGCAGATTCCTGAGGTGATGCCGATTTACGAGGCGAACCGGCAGCGGTAAGGCGGGACGGATGTAGGGCGGGGTCTCCTGAACCCGCCGGGAGGCTGACCATCGCTTTCGAACAGCGACGGCAGGCGGGCAGCGCGGTCAACCTGACCGCGCATGTAGCGTTTGGCACGGTCAGATTGACCGTGCTACCTCGTGGCGTTCGACGGCGGGGTCGGGAGACCCCGCCCTACAGGGCGATACGCGGGACGCGTCAGCTCGAGGCGAAAGAGGCGGTGGTTTTGCGATTGGCGACGTCGCGGGTTTTGCGTCACGGTGGACGCATGTTCGATCCCGTTGAAAAGCTGAAGGAATTCATCCGTCACCAAAGCATCTCCGCCGATTCGAAGGCGAAGGACGGCATGCGCGGCGCGCAGGAATTTGTGGCCACGCTGCTGGGTTCGCTAGGCTTCGAGGTGGAGGTGGTGAAGACCGAGCTGCATCCGATCATTTTTGCGCAGCGCGGCGGCGATCCCGCCTGGCCGCACGTGGTGATCTATGGTCACTACGACGTGCAGCCGGCCGACCCGTTGAACCTGTGGAAGACGCCGGCATTCGAGCCGACGATTATCGGCCGGCGGATTCATGGACGCGGCGCGGCGGACAACAAGGGGCCGTTGATGGCGAACATCGCGGCGGTGGCGGAAGCGCTGGAGGAGAATCCGAAGCTGCCGCTGCGGATCACGTTTTTGATCGAGGGCGAGGAGGAAATGGGGAGCCCGAGTTTTCCGAAATTTCTCGAAACGCATCGCGACCGGCTGGCGAAGGCGGATTTTGTTTATCTCTCCGACACGGCGTTGCCGGCGCCGGACCAGGTGGTGATCACGTGCGGACTACGCGGACTCGCGTTGCTCGACTTGCACGTGACCGGACCGAAAGGCGATCTGCACTCGGGGCTGCACGGCGGTGTGCTGAGAAATCCGATCCAAGCGCTGGCGGAGATCATCTCCACGCTGCACACGCCGGATGGCCGCGTGAACGTGCCGGGATTTTACGACGACGTGCTCGATGTGCATCCGTGGGAGCGCGAGGAATTGAAGAAACTCGCAGGCGACGAAGAGGCCTACAAGGAGTTCCTCGGCATCGACGCCTTCTACACGACGCCCGGATTCACGCCGTTCGAGTCGCAGCGATTTCAGCCGACGCTCGAGTTCAACGGCATCGGTGGCGGGTATCAGGGCGAGGGCACCAAGACGGTCATCCCGAGCAAGGCGTTCGCGAAGATCAGTTGCCGGTTGGTGCCGAATCAGCGGCCGGACAAGATCAAGCAGCTCGTGATGGACGCGATTCGCGCGCGTGTGCCGAGCGGAGTGACGATCGACTTCGTCGATCAGCACAAGGGCGAGGCGTATGTGGTGGTGCCACCGGGCAAGTCGAACACGCCGAAGGATCAATCGCCGGTGCTCGCGCGGGCGTTTCGCGCGACCGAAGCGGCGGTGACGGACGTTTGGGGGAAGCCGCCGCTGTATCTGCGCGAAGGTGGCAGCGTGCCGATCATCGCGGACATCAAGCGCGTCACGGGGCTCGATTCGATTTTGTTCGGGCTCTTCCTGCCGGAGGATAACCTGCATGCGCCCAACGAAAGCTTCGATCTCGATGTGATGAAGCGTGGCACCGCCACGACGAAGCGAGTGCTGCAGGCGCTGGCCGCGGGCAAATAACAAACAGATCGCGGGAGCGAGCCCGCCCGCCGCGCCGATC
Source organism: Verrucomicrobiota bacterium (assembly GCA_023430825.1). GTDB lineage: Bacteria > Verrucomicrobiota > Verrucomicrobiia > Opitutales > Opitutaceae > Opitutus. Next base: position 5,871 of record JAEYYL010000082.1, read on the forward strand.
TCGGCCAATAAAAAACCCCGGCGTTTGGCGCCGGGGTTTTTTGGGGAGTTTCGCGCCGGGCGCGAAACGGAAAACCTACTGTTTGAGGATGACGATGTCGACGCGGCGGTCGCGGGCCATGGTCGCCTCGTCGCCGTTCTGCACGGCGTCGAGACTGCCTTTGGAGAGCGTTTCGATCTTGTCGGGCGAGGCCAGCGAACCGAGGTAGCGTTTGGCGGCGTTCGCGCGGCGGTCACCAAGACCGAGGTTGTATTCCGCGGTGCCGCGCCAGTCGCAGTGACCCTCGAGCAGGATGCGCTGGCCCGGGTGTTCACTGAGGTAGCGGGCGGCCTCCTGGAGTTTGCTGCGTTCGGATTCCTTGATGTTGGAGGAATCGAAATCGAAGAGGACCGGCTGGAACAGGCCGCGGATAGAGTTGGCGTCCTCGATGATGTTGGGGTCGCGATTTTCCAGCCCCAGGGCGGAAGGATCGAGCTGCGCGTTGATGTCCTGCGGGTTCAGCGCGCCACCGCCGGTCGGCCCGAGGACGGTTGCGCTCGGGTCGGGGCGCTTCGGCTTTTTGGTGCAGCCGGCGAGGAGGAAGGCCGCGCTGGCGAGGACGAGAAAAAATTTCTTCGAGGCGATGTTCATGGAAGAGCGTAGGGGCCGTCCGGACTAATGGGGCATACGTCCCCGGCGCGGCAAGAAATTTACAGCGATTTCTTCGGCTCGATGAGGCCGACCTCGAGGGCGTAGCGGGTGAGGCTGGCGACATCGTGGAGGTTCAGCTTTCGCATCAGGTTGGTGCGATGATTGTCGACCGTCTTGATGCTGATGCCGAGTTTGGCCGCGATTTCCTTCGTGCTGTGGCTTTCCGCAACGAGCTGCAGGATCTCGCGCTCGCGGTCGGTAAGGAAGTCCGCGGTGTTGCTGGCGGAAGGATTTGCGACCACGTTGCGGAGCAACGCGGCGACGGCCGGACCGAAATACGTGCCGCCGTTGGCGACGGTCTCGAGGCCTTTCTTGAATTCGAACAGGCCGGCGGTTTTCTCGACGAAGCCATGCGCGCCGGACTCGAGCATCTCGCGGATCAGGACGGGGTTTTCGTGGCCGGAGAATACCAGCACGCGCATGTCGGGAAGCTTTTTGCTGATGCGGCGGAGCAGGTCGACGCCGTTCAAGCCGGGGAGCTTTGCGTCGAGGACGAGCAGGTCGGGTTTGACCTCGAGGCAGAGGGCGAGGGCGCTCTGGCCGTCGCCGCTTTCCCCGACCAGCTGGTAATTGGCATCGAGGCGGAGAATCTCCACCAGCATCTCGCGGATTGCGGTTTGATCTTCGACGATGACGAGGCGTTTCATGGAAGGGGCGTTCGCCCGCGAGACTGAAGTTGGAGTAAAACTAGAGTGGTGGGTTGGCCGGGATTCGAACCCGGAACCAACGACTTAAAAGGACGCTGCTCTACCGTTGAGCTACCAACCCCCAGACAAGGAACAAGCAAAATGGGTTTCGCCGAGTTTGCTTGGCAAGCAGTTTCTCGCGCGAAAATCGGCGTCGACATTGACCAACCCGCAACCCCGGCGTAAGCCAAACGACTCGCTCCAAATCGTGGGAACAATCCAGAAATATACCCATCAGACCGAGGAAGAACGTATGTCTTCCAAAGCTCAGGAGGTTGCCCTCGATCGCATGCTCGTGGACCGGTTCAAAAATGGCGATCCGGCCGCTTTTGACGAGATGGTGACGCGCTACTGGGATCGCATTTACGCGATGGTGAATCAGCTTCTCCGCAACTCCCAGGATGCCGAGGAGGTCACGCAGGATGCCTTCATCCGCGCCCATCGGGGGTTGACCAATTTCCGCGGCGATTCGGCGTTTTCGACCTGGCTTTACCAGATCGCCACCAATTTGGCGCGCAATCGTTACTGGTATTGGTGGCGCCGGAAGCGCGACCAGTCCGTCTCGATCGACGCGCCGGTCAGTTCGGACAACGCCACGACGCTCGCGGAGATCATTCCCGCCGAAGTCGAGACGCCCGACGACATCGCCGTGACGCAGGAGTTCGTTTCGCGCATCGGCCGGGGGATGGAGAAACTCAGCGCGAAGCATCGCGAGATCCTCATCCTCCGCAACGTGAAGAACCTGTCCTACGAGGAGATTGCGGTCATCCTCAACATTTCCGTAGGAACCGTAAAAAGCCGCATCGCCCGCGCCCGCGAAAGCCTCCGCGGCAGACTGGGAGAAGATTTCAAATGAAAGACGCCAAATTCATCGAGCTGCTGAATCTCTATGTGGATCATCAGATCACCGCGGAAGACGCGGCGCTGCTCGAAACCGAAATCCAACGCTCGCCCGAGCGCCGCCGCATTTACCGGGAATACTGCCAGATGCAGAAAGCCTGCGCGATCCTTGCGGAAAATTTTGCGACGCCGTCCCGAGCCGGTGGCGGCAAGGTGGTGGATTTTCCGCGCGCGAGGCGCTCGCGGATGACGTTCGCGACGTATGCGATGGGCGCGCTCGCAGCGGCCGCGTGTGTGGCGGTGGTGTTCGTGCAACGCGCGCGGTTCACCGAAACCGACGTGGTCGCCACGCCAGCCTCCAGCGCGGTCGCCCGCAATATCGCGGCTTCCGCTCCGGTGCCCGCCGCCGCAGCAGCGGCGACGACGCTCGTCTCGACGCGCCCCGCCTTGCAGCCGGCGTTCGGTGGCCTCGTTCGCCAGGAATCGCCGGTCAACACCTCGCTGGCGGCCAGCGTTCCGCTGGATTGGATGAACCGGGTCCAGTTGCAGCGCGTCCCGGCGCAGGATCTCTGGTTCGAGAGCCGGCCCGCTGAACAACCCGGCGAATTGGTGTTTCGTTCGCAGCGTTCGAACGACGCGCAGACCACGCTCGCGGCGTTTCGGTTTCAGCGCTGAGACAGCGAGCGGACGAGCCCGACGCGGCTCGGAAAACGGACACGCTACACCTGGCTGAGCGCGCGTTTCACCAGCGCCTCGGTCGTCGCACCCGCGCCGATCGCGAGCAGCGCCCGGCGCACCGCTTGGTCGGCGTCGGCCGCCTTGTAGCCGAGCGCGATCAACGTCGCCACCGCATCGCGGTGAGGACTTTCGCCGCCGGGGGCCGACGCGTCGGCGGCTTCGCCGACGACCTGGCGGTCGCCCGTCGCACCGACTTTGGCCCGCAGTTCGACGATAAGTCGCTCGGCCGTTTTCTTGCCGATGCCGGGGCACTTCGCGAGCGTCGCAACGTCGCCGGTGCTGATGGCGCTTTGCAGCATCGGCAGCGACAATCGGCTCATGATGCTGAGCGCGACCTTGGGTCCGACACCGGTGACGTGCTCGATCATCAGCCGGAAAAAATCGCGATCCGCCGGCTGTGCGAAACCGTAGAGCGTCTGCGAATCCTCGCGATAGATCACGAGCGTGTGCAGTTTCACCGTGGAGCCGACGGCCGGAAGCTTTTCGGCGGTCGTGACCGGGATATTCACTTCGTAGCCGAAGCCGTTCAGTTCGACGATCGCGTGCAACGGCGTGGCCGATGCGAGTGTGCCCTGAATCGAAGTGATCATTTGGATACAGCGGAGAGCGGGGAAGGGGAGTCGGGCGCGGGCGGTCTCGCTCGGCGCGACCTCACTTCAGGCCGAGCACGTCCTGCATGTCGTAAACGCCGGCGGGCCGATCGACGAGCCACTGCGCCGCGCGTAACGCGCCGCGCGCGAAAATCCCGCGGTCGCTCGCCTTGTGCGTGAGCTCAACGCGCTCTCCGAGCGCGGCAAACATCACCGTATGGTCGCCCACCACATCGCCGCCGCGCAGCGCGTGAATGCCGACTTCAGTCGGCTGACGTTCGCCCGTGATGCCCTGGCGACCGTGCCGCAGCGCCTCGGCGGTGAGTTTGCGCTCCTCGAGAATGATTTCGAGCAGACGCGCGGCCGTGCCGCTCGGCGCGTCTTTCTTGAAGCGATGGTGCATCTCCACGACCTCGGCGTCGTAATCGGAACCGAGGACGTTCGCCGCCCGGCGCGTGAGCGCAAAGAGCAGGTTGACGCCGACCGAGTAGTTGCCCGACCACACGCACGGAATCTTCGCGGCGAGCGCGAGCAGTTCCTTTTTCGCTTCGGCGGAGTGACCGGTCGTGCCGATGACGACCGCCTTGCGTTGCGCGATGGCGGCTTCAAGCAGCGCTTTCGTGGCGTGGTGCGAGCTGAAGTCGACGGCGACATCGGCGTTCGCGAGGCCCGCGGCGAAGTCGTCGCCGGCGTCGAGCGCCGCGGTGACCGTGAGACCGAATTCCTTGGCGGCTGCGAGCAGAGCGCCGCCCATGCGGCCCTTCGCGCCGTTGATGAGGATGCGAGGAGAAGACATCGAAAAACTCAGCGGCCGGCTGCGACGAGAGCCTTGGTCAGCAACGCGAGATTCGCCGCGCTCATCTCCGACAGCGGTTCGCGCACATCGGCGGTTCCGATGATTCCGGCACGCGCGAGCGCGACCTTGATCGGCACGGGATTGGGCTCGATGAACAGCGCCTTGAACGCGGGGTAGAGCTTGCGGTGAACCTTCGCCGCCTTGGCGAAATCGTTGGCGAGCGCGTGGCGCACAAGTTGTCCGACTTCGCGCACGAAAAAATTCGACGCGACGCTGATCACGCCCTCCGCGCCGACGGCCATGAACGGCAGCGTTAACGAATCGTCGCCGCTTAGCACGGTGAGATCCGTGCCGAGCGCCTGCTTGAGTTGGTCGACGCGATCGACGCTGCCGCCGGCTTCCTTGATCCAGCGCACGTGCTTGTAGCGCGCGACGAGTTTCTCGACGACGGGCACGCCAATCTCGATGCCGCAGCGGCCCGGAATCGAATAGAGAATGATCGGGCGATCCGTCGCGTCGGCGACCGCGCAATAGTGGCGAAACAAACCCTCCTGGCTCGGCTTGTTATAGTAAGGCGCAACGACGAGCATCGCATCCGCGCCCGCAGCATGCGCCAGGCGCGTGAGCTCGGCGGCTTCGTGCGTGGAGTTCGAGCCAGTGCCAGCGATCACGGGCACGCGACCGCGCGCGGCGGCGACCGTCGCGCGCACGACCTCCATGTGCTCCTCGTGGCTCAGCGTCGGCGACTCGCCGGTGGTGCCGACCGGAACGACGCCGTTGACGCCTCCTTTGATCTGATAAGCGACCAGTTTCGCGAGGTCGTCATACGCGATTTGGCCCTGGCGAAAGGGTGTGACGAGAGCGGTGATCGTGCCGGTGAGCGGACGGAGTTTCATTCGTGCGGGCAAAGGAGCCTTGCTGAACAAAGCAGGGCGAATTACAGAATCCGCAACGCTTTTTTACCCATGCCGACCGTCACACCGCACACCGAAATCATCAACGATTTGCTCAAGCTCGCGGTGGATAGCGGCGTCAGCGATGTCATCATCAAGTCGAACAAACCGGGCTACGTTCGCCTCTCTGGAAAACTGAAACCGGTCGAGATGGACCCGATCACCAGCCCGGAGGCGCAGGCCTGGGTCGACGAGCATGTGCCGAAGATCTTTCGGCAAAAATGGGAGGACGTCGGGCAGATCGATTTCGCCTACGCGGTCGAGGGGATCGGGCGTTTTCGCGTGAATGCGTTTCACCAGCGCGGACTCGTGAGCATCGTAATGCGTCACATCAAGAGCACCGTGCCGACGTTCGAGCAGCTGGGTCTCGGCGAAACGGCGGACGCGTTGATCAAGCTCGTGCAGGCGAAGGATGGCATCCTCCTCGTGTGCGGCGCGACCGGCTCCGGCAAGAGTTCCACGATGGCGGCGATGATGAACTGGGTGAACCAGAATCAGGACAAACACATCGTGACGATCGAGGACCCGATCGAATACACCTTCATCGACGACAAGTCGCTCTTCCAGCAGCGCGAGATCGGGCTCGACGTGCCGACCTTCGACCTGGCGATCAAGGCGGTGCTCCGGCAGAATCCCGACATCATCCTGATCGGCGAAATGCGCGATCGCGAAACGTTCGAGACGGCGATCTCCGCCGCCGAGACCGGGCACTTGGTGTTCTCGACGATGCACGCGGCAACCGTCGCGCAATCGCTCACGCGACTCTTCGAGTTCTTTCCGCCGGAGGAGCAGATCCAGGCGCGTCGCGCGATCGCGGGGTCGCTGCGCGGTTTCATCTGTCAGAAGCTCATTCCCGCGCTCGAAGGCGGCGGCCGCGTGCCGACGAACGAAATACTGACCGCGGATACCGTCGTGAAAAACCTGATACTCGAGGGCCAGTTCGAAAAACTGCAGGGCATCCTCGAAGGCACCGGCGACTCGACCAGCTTCTCGTTCAACAAGGACATTTACCGCCTCATCAAAGCCGGAAAAATCAGCAAGGCGGACGGCCTGCGTTTTTCGCCGAACCCGCAGGCGTTGGAGATGAACCTAAAGGGCATTTTCATCCGATCGTGAGCGCGGCGGGAAAAGTCCGGCGGCGACCGGCGGGCGTCATCGCGCTGGCGATCGTGCTGGCGACGGTGGGCGACTCAACAAACGCCGAAGCAGCGCAACGCGATGCGAAGGACGAGAGCGCGATCGAGAGCGCCCGGAGTGATTACGAGGCCATTTCCGACGTGAAGGCCGGCCGCACGCCATCGCAACTGCCGCTGCCGAAGCAGGCGATGCCGCGGCTCGATTTGAAGTCGGATGCGCTTCCGGCGCCGCCGAATCGGGCGTATCGAAAAAATGGCGACGGAAGCGCCGCCCGCGGCGAGCCGCCCGACAAATCGGAAAACTGGCTCATCGAAGCGATGAACCAGACCGACGCCGAGCCTTCGAAGGCGACCGACGTTTCGCCGGACAAGGCGGTCGAGATCGAAACGCCAAAAGGCGATCTGGTAGCGACCGCGGCCGCGTTGGAACGCGCGGAGCTGGCGGCGGCGAAAGCGCGGGAGGCCCGGGAGGAGAAAGACGACGAGATCCCGGCGTTCAATCCGCTCGCGGCCTACATGGCGGGGTGGTTGAGCACACGAGATATCGCGCGGACGGACACCGCCATGGCCGCGCCGGTTGCCCTCGGCTCCGGCAAGCGCGGGGGCGTTGCGTCGTTCGACCACAGCCCGGCGCAGCGCGACGGCGCATTGGGGTTGAGCGTGGCGGACGCGTTCAGCTCGATTTCAGAACGACCGGGATCGCCGGCCGTCGGCGCGCCGGCGGCGAACCCGTATCTTCTCGGTGACAGCTTTCGCGGTTGGAACGACGGCGCATCGCCCGCGCCGCTCGCTGTCATACCCGCGAATCCGGCACCGTTGCTGCGTTCGCCGGACACGATCAGCCGCGAACCGGCGCCGGCGATGGAATCGAAAACTCCGCCGCCATTGAGCGAGCAGTTGAGGCCGCAGGACGACGCAAAGTATTTCAAACAGCTAAAGCGTTTTTAGGGCTTGGATTCGGCGGGGCCGGCCGATTGTCTCGCGTGTTTCAACCATGGCTTTGGCACTTTTATTTGCAGGACAGGGCGCCCAAAAGGTGGGCATGGGCAAGTCGCTTCAGGAAAACTCCGCCGCTGCGCGCGCCCTCTACGAAGAGGCGAACCAGGTGTTGGGATGGGACTTGGCAAAGGTCAGTTTCGAAGGGCCGGATGCCGAGCTGACGCAAACGAAGGTCTGCCAGCCGGCGCTGTTCGTGCATGGCCTCGCGCTCCACGCGGTGCTGCGGGAACAGGGAAAACTGCCGGAGGTGAAGTTCGCGCTGGGTTTGAGCCTTGGTGAAATCACCGCTTATACCGCGGCGGGCGTGTTTGATTTTGCGACCGGATTGCGCGTCGTGGCCGAGCGCGGGCGCTTGATGCAGCAGGCCTGCGAGCGCACGACCGGCGGCATGGCCGCGGTCATCGGAGAGGAACGCGCGAAAGTGGCGGAGCTGTGCCGCGATTTCGATATCGAGGCGGCGAATTTCAACGCGCCGGGGCAGATCATCGTCTCAGGTGAGAAAACGAAAGTCGAAGCGGCGGTCGCGGCGGCGAAGGATCGCGGCATCAAGAAAGTGATGCTGTTGAACGTCGCGGGCGCTTATCACTCCCGGCTGATGGAACCCGCGCGCGAAGCGTTCGCGGCTTTTCTCGACGGCGTGTCGTTTGCGGCGCCGAAGTTCGCCGTGTTCACCAACACGACCGGCCAGGCGGTGAGCGAGCCGGCGGCGATCAAGGCTGCGCTGGTGAAGCAAGTGGTGTCGTCGGTGCTGTGGGAGGACTGCATGCGCAGCGCGGTCGCGGCGGGTGCGACGGAATTTTGGGAACTCGGGCCGGCGGGCGTGCTCGCCGGGCTCGCGCGGCGCACCGACAAATCCTGGAACGTGAAAAGTTTTGCCGAATTCGGCGATGTGACCGCTTGAGCCGATGTCTTCCGAAAATACCCGCAATTTCTGCATCATCGCCCACGTCGACCACGGCAAGACCACGCTGTCGGATCGGTTGCTGGAGCACACCAACCAGGTCGCGCTGCGCGTGATGACCGACCAGCATCTCGACTCGATGGATCTCGAGAAGGAGCGCGGCATCACGATCAAGTCGCATCCGGTGACGATGACGTATCCGGCGAAGGACGGAAAAATCTACAAGCTGAACCTGATGGATACGCCCGGCCACGTGGACTTCTCCTACGAAGTCTCGCGCAGCCTGGCCGCGTGCGAAGGCGCCGTGCTGCTCATCGACGCGGCGCAGGGCGTCGAGGCGCAGACCGTGGCGAACGCGCACCTCGCGTTCGGGCAGAAGCTGAAGGTGATCCCGGTCATCAACAAAATCGATCTGCCCAGCGCCAATCTCGACCTCTGCCTCAAGCAGCTCGAGGACATCCTTACGATTCCCGCCGAGGAGGCGATTCTGGCCAGCGGCAAGGCCGGCATCGGCATCGAGGACATTCTCGAAGCCGTCGTCACCCGTGTGCCGCCGCCCCGCTGGACGGAGTATCCGCAGGCGCGCGCACTCGTGTTCGATTCGCTCTACGACTCCTACCGCGGCGTGATTGCCTACGTGCGCGTGTTCTCCGGCGCGATCAAGGCCGGCGACATGATGATGCTGATGAGCAACGGCATGAAATCGGAGGTGAAGGAGGTCGGCGTGTTCACCCCGAAGATGGAAAAGATCGACGCGCTCGGCGCAGGGGATGTCGGCTACATCGTTTCGACGATCAAGGACACGTCCGAGATCAAGACCGGCGACACGATCACGCTGTCGCGCACGCCGGCGAGCGAGATGCTGCCGGGTTACAAGGAAGTCCGGCCAATGGTGTTCTGCGGTCTTTATCCCGTGGATACGTCGGACTACGAGAAGTTGAAGGCGGCACTCGGCCGGCTGCGCTTGAACGACGCGGCGTTCGTTTACTCGTCGGAAAGTTCCGTCGCGCTCGGGTTCGGTTTCCGCTGCGGCTTTCTCGGCCTGCTGCACATGGAGATCATCCAGGAGCGCGTCCGCCGCGAGCACGACGTCGACATCATCTCGACGTATCCCAGCGTCGTTTACCATGTGGTGAAGCACGGCGGGCAGGTCATCGAGGTCGACAATCCGATCAATCTCCCCGACCCGGGCACGATCGAGGAAATCCGCGAGCCCACGATCAAGGCGTCCATCCACATCCCGAACGACGCGATGGGCGACATCCTCGCGCTGGTGATGGAAAAACGCGGCGTGGTCGACCACACCGACACGCTCGACGCGAACCGCGTGATGCTGACGTGCCTGCTGCCGCTCAACGAAATCCTCGTCGATTTCAACGACCGGTTGAAGAGCATCACGCACGGCTACGGCTCGATGGATTACGAGCTCGGCGAGTATCGCACGTCGGACCTCGTGAAGATGGAGATCTTGATCAACGCCGACCCGGTCGACGCGTTTGCGAGCATCGTGCATCGGGACAAGGCGGAAGGGAAGGGCCGCGAGCTGTGCGAAAAACTCGCGGAGATCATCCCGCCGCAAATGTTCAAGGTGGCGATCCAGGCGGCGATCGGCGGCAAGATCATCGCGCGCGACAACGTGAAGGAGATGCGCAAGGACGTGACGTCGAAATGCTACGGCGGTGACATCAGCCGCAAGCGCAAGCTCCTGGACAAGCAGAAGGAAGGAAAAAAGAAGATGAAGCAGTTCGGTCGGGTCTCGATTCCGTCCGACGCTTTCATCAAGGTGCTTAAAACCAACTAGGCGCGCTCATGTTCGGCTTCTTCGCATCCCAGGAAAAAAAGACCCGCGAACACGCCGCCAACTGGCTCGAACTCGCCGACAAGGTCTGGCATTTCCGGCGCGACGTGTTGTCCGAGAAGGAATCGGCCGAGCTGCGGCAGCGCACGGCCGAGCTGCGGCAGCAGTTGAAAGCGAAGGCCGACGCGGCGCGATTGAAGCTGTCGATCGAGTCGCTGGAGACGGTGTTGCGGCGCACGGGTGGGGCGATTTATCCGAAGACGTCGCTCGTCGAGAACGTGGAGTTCTTCCTCGTCGCGGCGATCGTGATTCTGGGCATCCGCACGTATTTCGTGCAGCCGTTCAAGATTCCGACGAACTCGATGTGGCCGACATATTACGGGATGACGCCGGAAGTCTTCACCGACCGTGCTGAAGAACCGAATACACTCGAGCAGGCGGGGCGCCTGCTGGCGTTCGGCGCGTGGCCGCACCGGCTCGACGCGCCGGCCGACGGCGAGGTGTTGATCCCGATCGGCGGCATCGAGCGCCGCGGGCAGGTGCATTCGACCGTGGTGCGCGGGCGTTCCTGGCTGGTGCTGCCGACTTCGCTGCGCGAATACACCTTGCTGGTCGGCGGCAAACCCGTGTCGGTTCGCCTGCCACTCGACTTCGATTTCGATTGGACGGTTTACGACGGATTTTTCAGCGATGGCGGCCGCTACAGTTCACGGAAGCTCGCCGAGGTGATCCAGCGGCGCATCGAGCGCAACGAGTTCGAGGTCCATGTGATCAACGGCGAGCGCGTGCGCTGCATTCGCACCGGCCGGCGGGTTCGCGCGGGCGAGCGGGTGCTGGCGTTCGACGAGCTGACGGGCGACCAGCTGTTCGTCGACCGGATGAGTTACCATTTCACGGAGCCCGAAATCGGCGAGGGTTTCGTCTTTCGCACGCGCAATATCGCCGGCATTCCGCCGCCCGAAACCTACTATATCAAACGCCTCGTCGGAGCGCCGGGCGACACCCTCGAGGTGGACGGCACGACGTTGCGCCGCAACGGGCAGCCGATCGCCGGCTCGCCGGCATTCGCCGCCAACGCCGAACGTTCCGACGATTATCCCGGTTACGAAGCGTCCGGGCTGCTCCAACAGGGGCTGGATGTGCGCGTCCCGCGGAACAACTATTTCGCGCTGGGCGATAACTCGCCCAACAGTTCAGACGGCCGCGTTTGGGGTTTCGTCCCGGAGAAAGACGTCGTGGGAAAACCGCTGTTCGTTTATTACCCGTTCTCGAAGCGCTGGGGTCCGGCTCAGTGAGTGCGGCTTTCGTAATCCCAGACAGAAATGGCACAATGAGGATTATGTTAAGTAGCTTTTTGGCGCGCGCCTCGTCCGGGTTCTTTCATCGGTGCTGACCGCAGACGGAGTCTGACCGTCGGTCCGCCCGCGTGCGTTCACCCCCGTCGCAGCGCCCAGAGCTGTTTCGCCTGCGCGATCGTTTTCTTCAACACTTCGGGCGTGAGCGCCTGCTTCGGATCGTCGCCGATCCCTTTCGCCGGCTCGACGTGCGCTTCGATGCACAAGCCGTCCGCGCCATACGCCACCGCCGCCAGCGCCGCGGCCGGCACATATGAGGCCTTGCCGACCGAGTGCGACGGATCAACCACCACCGGCGCCCACGTCTTTTCCTTCAACAACGGCGTGATGCTCTCGTCCGGATGATTCCGATAGCCATCGAGCGTCGGCGTCGTCCCGCGCGGACACAGGATCACGTTCGGATTGCCGAACGCCGCGATATACTCCGCCGCCGAAATGAACTCGTTCAACGGCCCCATGTGAATGCTGCGCTTCAACAACACCGCCGCATTCGGCCGCTCCGCGATCGCGCGCCCGATCTGCCGCAGCAGCGCATAATTCAGCGCGTTCCTCGCGCCGACCTGCAACGCGCCGACGCCCGCGTCGAGTGCGAGCTTGATGTGCGACTCCTCCATCACCTCCGTGTCGACCGGCAGTCCCGTGCGGCGGGACGCCTCGAGCAGGATGTCGAGCGACTTCACGTCGCCCTGAAACGTGTAGGGATTCGTGCGCGGCTTCCACACGCCGCCGCGAATCACGTGCGCGCCCGCCTCCTTCACCGCCGCCGCCGTTTCGTAGAAATAATTCGGATTCTTCGGATCGATCGTGCACGCACCGGCGATCACCAGCAGTTCCGCGCCGAGGGTCACACCGCCGATTCTGATCCGGTGGGTCGCGAGATCGGACCGCTTGTCCATCAGCTTGAACGGCGACTGGATGCGGTCGATCCGGTCGATGTAGTCCAGGCCCTCCAGCCGGTTCATCATCAACTCGTCGCGCTCGTCGCCCACGATCGCGTAGATCGTGCGCACGGCGCCGACGATCGGCTGAATCCGGCAGCCGAACTCCGCGACGATCGCGGTGACTTCGGTGACTTGCTCAGGCGTGAGACGATTCGATTTCGGGAGGATCATGATGGGCGTTGGGCTTATAAAACACAAAAGCCGCCTGGGTGAAGGCGGCTCTTGCGAAGTTGAGTTGAAACAGGATTCAGCTTTCGCGACGACCGCCAGCGATTGACCGGGCAAACCAGGCCCGGAAACCAAAGCTGAAATAATAGCGGCCGGCGTTCATCGCCCGAAGCCAAACCCCGCCCGTCCGCTTTTGTCAAGATGACCGATGGCTCGCGAATGACGCGAATGCCCGCGAATTTCAGAGGTGAAATCAACTTCCGCCGGACCACAGCAGGTCATTGTCGGGTGAAGGGTCATTTCCCTCCATTCTTATTCGCGGCCATCGGCGTGATTCGCGGGCAACTGAAAGGACCCGTTAAAGGCGAAATCTGCCGGCGAACCTTTTTTCACGATCCCCGCAACGCCGCCGCGAACTCCCCCGGCAACTCAGCCTTCGCCGAAAAGGTGAACGCCCTCCCCTTCCACTCGTAGTCGAACCGCGTCGCCAGCGAATGCAGGAACAGCCGCTTCTCCCCCGTCCGTTTCGCGAACTGCCGGTTGTGCCCAAAATCTCCATACGTCTGGTCGCCGACGATCGGCAGATGCCGCTTCGCGCACTGCACGCGCAACTGATGGCTGCGCCCCGTCCGCGGCTCGAGTTGGATCAACGCCAGCGCACCCGCCCCCACGCCGCGCGACGTCACCACGCGCATCACGCTCTCCGACGGCACGTGGCCGGCGGTCGCGTTCGCGCGAATCTGTCCGCCTTTCTTCTGCACGGCCAGCAGGTCGCGCCAGACTTCTACCGGCTTCGCCGGTTTTCCGAAAACGAGCGCCTGATAAAGCTTCGTCACTTGCTTCCGCTTGAACTGCGCGCGGATCTCGCGCGCGAGTTCGCCGCTGTTCGCGAGCAGGATCACGCCCGACGTCGCCGAATCGAGCCGGTTCAACAGCCACGCGCGGCGCGGCTCCGCAGCCCCTTCGTCGCGCCATTGGTAACACTCCTCCGCCGCATCGTAATGCGCCACGATCAGCGAACGCGGCCGGTCGCCCGCTTCGTTCGGATGCGACAACACGCCGGCCGGTTTCGCCAGCGCCGCCACGCCGTTCGCATCGCTCGAAAGGAGCTCGACCCCGCGCCCCAGCGGCACCGTCGCCCAGAAATTCCCCGCGACCGCGCTCACTGATAGAAGAAATTGAACGTCAGCTCCTGCTCCTCGCCGAGGATCGCCACCATGTCGTCCGTCCACGGCCCATACGGCGAACGCGACGTGATCGCGCTCGCGCAGGCCTTCTCCGCCTGATTCCCCGCCGTGCCGTCCACGCTCACGATGCGCGCCACCGCGCCTTCCTTGTTCAGCACGAATACGACTTTCACCGTCGTCCCGTTCACCGGATACACCCGGCTCTCGATCAGGATGCGCTCCCACTGGATCTGCACCGTGTCGATCAGCTTCTGCAAATACTGTCCGTAGTTGCTCCACTTCGCGTCCCACGCCGCGAGCCCCACGTTCTTCGTGCCGAACTTGTTCTCCTGAAAAATCGCCGGCCGCACCTGCTGCTGCCGCACCACCTGCGGCCGCGGTCGCGGACGTTTCGGATCGATCCGCGGCTGCGAACCGCGCGCGCCCTCGATGAGCGGGACGTCCTTGGCGCCTTCGACATATTCGGTCGCATCGGGATCGCCCTCCGGAATCTTCGCAATGTTGCTGCCGAAGGCCGCGGCATTGTCCCCGCTCGTCCGCTCGAAACCGTTCAACGGAATCTGTTCGCGCTGCGGCGCGGTCTCCGCGGTGCGCTCCATCTGCTCCTCCGCCGGCGGCGGCTCGGGCATCGACTCGATCGGCTGCGTCAGCGAACCCGTGACGATCTGCGTCGACTGGATGTCCGTGCGACCTTCCATCGCGGGCCGGTCGCTCTCGCCGTCGGGCGTCGGCGTCTCCTGCGCGACCTGCTGATTCTGCGCCGCGAAATTATTCGTGTTGTCCGGCACGTTGTCCGGCGCGTCGGGGTTGGCCTCGACGAAGTTCGCCGGCGGCGCCTTTTCCTCCTCGGCGGGAAACGCATCCGGCGCGATCTCGATGTTGAACTCCTGCGCCGACGAATGCGGCCGCATCACGCTCGGCGAGGCGCCACTGTCCATCAGATGCGGTCCGAACAAAAACAGCAGCAGGTGCACGAGCACCATCCCCACCAATCCGATCGCCACCGACCGCGAGTCGGGATCGTCCCACGTGCGCGCCCACCAGCGACGCAGCGAAACGGCGGGCGAAGGTGAAGCAAGCGATTGGCTCATGAAGGTCCGGCGGAAAGCGAAGAATCAGCCAGAAGACCCACCTGCGTCAAAATTTGTTTCGTCGCTTCCATCGGCAATCCCATGATGTTCGTGAACGAGCCGACCCAGCGCTCGATGATGAGCTCGCGCCCTTCCTGGATTCCATAGGCGCCCGCCTTGTCGAGCGGGTTGACGACGCAGAAATAGGCATCGATCGCCGCGTCGTCGAACGCCTTGAACGTCACCTCACTCGTCACCCCTTCGTCGATCCGCACTCCCGCCGCCGCGCGCCGCAACGCCACGCCGGTGAACACCGTATGCGTGCGCCCCGCCAGTCGTTTGAGCATCGCGCGCGCGTCGGCGAGATCGCGCGGCTTGTTCAACACCACCGAGTCGATGAACACCGTGGTGTCCGCACCGAGCACCCACGCCTCCGGATGCCGCGCCGCGACCCAGTCGGCCTTCAACGCCGCGTTGTGCGTCACCATCGTCCGCGGGTCCGTCGTCTCCTCCTCGTGCTCCACCACGTCCGCCACGATCACGTCGAAACGCAACCCGAGCTGCCCCAGCAGCTCCTTCCGCCGTGGTGAAGCCGACGCGAGAATCAGGCGGGCTTCGCCCGGAACGCCGAACGCTGAACTTTGAACACCGAACATCGAACCAAGCTCCGCAGCCGCCCCTCGAAGTTCAACGTTCTTCTCGCAACGCACCATCCCATGGAGCCGCGGCGCCCCCGCCGCGCCCGCCCTTCGAAGTTCAACGTTCAAAGTTCAGCGTTCGACGTTCGGCCATGCGCGGGGTTGTCAGCTCCCGCAAACCCGTGCACGGTGCCGCCCTTTCCCTCATGCGTCTCGGCCTCGCTCAGTTCAACCCGATCGTCGGCGACCTCGCCGGCAACCGCCGTAAAATCCTCGCCGCCTACACCGCCCTCGTCGCCCAAGGCGCCGAACTCGTCGTGTATCCGGAGCTCGCCGTGTGCGGTTACCCGCCGCGCGATCTGCTGTTCAAGCGCCGCTTCGTTTCCGACTGCGAGGACTCGCTCCGCGAAATCGCCGCCGCCGTCGGCGACGTCCCCGCGCTCATCGGCACCGTCGAACGCAACCCCACCGGCACCGGCCGCCCGTCCTACAACTCCGCCGCCTTCTGCCATCGCGGCCAGGTCGTCGCCTCCGCGCATAAATGCCTGCTGCCGACCTACGACGTCTTCGACGAGGACCGCTATTTCGAACCCGCCGAAAAACCCCTCGTCGTCGAACACGGCGGCCGCCGCATCGGCATCACGATTTGCGAGGACATCTGGACGCACCCCATGATCAGCACGCGCCGACTCTACCGCGGCGCCAATCCCGTGGAACAGCTCGACGCGCAAAAATGCGATCTGATGGTCAACCTCTCCGCGAGCCCGTGGCATTACGACAAGGACAACGTCCGCGAAACGCTCGTGATCGACGCCGCCCGCGCGCTCGGCTGCCCGGTGGTTTACATCAACGCCGTCGGCGGCAACGACGAACTCATCTTCGATGGCCGCAGCTTCGTCTGCGAATCCAAGGGCCGGATACATTCCCGCCTCCCCGCCTTCGCCGAGGATTTCCGCGTCGTCGAAATTGGTCGCACCGGCTCCACCCCTCAGGTTTCAGGTCTCAGCTCTCAGCCTTCCTCTTCCCCTCAGGTTTCAGGTCTCAGCTCTCAGGTTTCGTCATCGCCCTCCTCCGCCTCCGACGAATGCCAGGACACCTTCGACGCGCTCGTCCTTGGCCTCCGCGACTACGCCCACAAGAGCGGCTTCAAGCGCGCGCTCGTCGCGCTCTCCGGCGGCATCGACTCCGCGCTCGTCGCCGTCATCGCCGTTCACGCGCTCGGCTCCGACAACGTCGCGGGCGTTTCCCTTCCGTCGTCGATTTCTTCGCAACACTCGCGCGACGACGCCCGCCTCCTCGCGCAAAATCTCGGCATCCGCTTCGACACGATCGCGATCGCCGACGCCGTCGCCGCCACCGAGACCGCCGTCGCCCCGCTTTTCGAGGGCCGCCCACGCGACGTCGCCGAGGAAAACATCCAGGCGCGCATCCGCGGCGTCATCATGATGGCGCTCTCGAACAAGTTCGGCTCGCTCCTCCTCACCACCGGTAACAAGAGCGAAATCGCGGTCGGTTATTGCACGCTCTACGGCGACATGGCCGGCGGCCTCGCGGTGATTTCCGACGTGTTCAAGACGCAGGTCTATGCCCTCTCCCGCTGGATCAACCGCGAACGCGAAATCATTCCGCACAACACGATCGAGAAACCGCCGTCCGCCGAACTCCGCCCCGGCCAGGTCGATCAGGACAGCCTTCCGCCCTACGACGTGCTCGACGCGATTTTGAAAGGTTACGTCGAGCAAGGCCTATCCCGCCGCGATCTCGTCGCGCAGGGTTTCGACGAAACCGTGGTCAACGACGTCGTCCGCAAAGTCGACCTCAACGAATACAAACGGAAGCAAGCCGCGCCCGGTCTGCGCATCACCCCGCTAGCCTTCGGCGTCGGCCGCCGCATCCCGATCGTCCAGAAATACGTGAGCTGAACTCCGGGGTAGGAGCCTGCTTGCAGGCGATCGTGGCTCCGTGGCTCGCTGCGTGAGCAGCGGGATTGCGTCAAATCGCCTGCAAGCAGGCTCCTACCTTTGGACTGATCTCGTTCGCTCACCGCGCTCCCGAACGCCCCTCGTCTCCACATGCCGATCAAGCTCCTCGGCCTCGCGCTCCTCTTCGCCGCGTGGTTGTTGCACCGCGGCATTAAACGCGCCCGCCACCGCGGCTATGTCGGCCCCGCGCGACGCCGGGTTTATCGCGACGAGCAACGTCTCCAATTCCGCGTCGCCCTCGCCTCGCAAGCGCTCGGCGCCTTGATCTGCTGCCTCGGCGCCTATCTCTGCCTCGCCGGCGCTCTCGCGCATCACTTCTGAACGTCGCGCTTCCGCAGTTCGCCATTGCGCCGCCGCGCGAGAGTTCTTCGATCTCCCGCCAACACGATGTCCTCCTCGGTCTCCGACGCTCTCTTCGCCCGCGCGAAACAACTCATTCCCGGCGGCGTCAACTCGCCCGTCCGCGCGTTTCGCTCCGTCGGCGGCGCGCCGTTCTTCGTCAAAGCCGCGCATGGCGCCACGCTCGTCACCGCGGACGACCGCGAACTCATCGATTTCGTCTGCACTTGGGGCCCCGCGATCCACGGGCACAACCACCCGCGCATCAAGTCCGCCATCGCCGCCGCGCTCGAAGCCGGCACGTCCTTCGGCACGCCCAATCCCTACGAGGTCGAGATGGCCGAGCTCATCGTCCGCTTCTTTCCGTCGATCGAAAAAGTCCGCATGTGCAACAGCGGCACCGAAGCGACGATGTCTGCCATCCGGCTGGCGCGCGGTTTCACGAAGCGCGACAAGATCATAAAGTTCTCCGGTTGCTATCACGGCCACTCCGACTCGCTCCTCATCAAGGCCGGCTCCGGCGCGCTCACGCACGGCCATCCCGACAGCGGCGGCGTGCCCGCGTCGTTCGCGCAGGAAACCGTCGTCGTGAACTACAACGACCGCGCCGCGCTCGAGGCCGCGTTCGCCGCCAACCGCGGCCAGATCGCCTGCGTCATCCTCGAGCCGTATTGCGGCAACGTCGGCTTCATCATGCCCGACGCCGACTATCTCCCCTACGTCCGCGAGCTCTGCACCCGCGAGGGCACGCTGCTCATCTTCGACGAAGTGATGACCGGCTTTCGCCTCCACCGCGCCGGCGTGCAAGGCCTCATCAACGAAGAACTCAAAACTCAAAACCCAAATCCCAAAGCCACGGGCTTCGCCGCCCCGGAACCCGGAACCCCAAACTCGGAACCGCCAGCGTCAGCTCCCGCGTTCGCGCCGGACCTGACTTGCCTCGGCAAAATCATCGGCGGCGGCCTCCCCGTCGGCGCTTTCGGCGGTCGCGCCGATGTCATGGACTTCCTCGCGCCGCTCGGCCCGGTTTACCAGGCCGGCACGCTCAGCGGCAACCCGCTCGCCATGGCCGCCGGTATCGCGTCGCTGAAGCTGCTCGACGAACTCGATCCCTACGCGCGTCTCGACGCGCTCGGCCGGCAGTTGCAGTCGGCAGTTCTTGCCGCCGCCGGCAAAAAAGGCCTGGCCGTCCAGGTCCCGCAGCGCGGCTCCATGTTTAGTATTTTTTTCACCGACACTCCTGTGCGCGATTACGCGACCGCCCTGCGCGGCGATGCCAAACTGTTCAGCCGCTTCTTCCACGCGTGTTTGCAGCGCGGTGTCTATCTCGCGCCGAGCGCCTACGAGGCCGGCTTCCTGAGCACCTCGCACGATGGTGCCGCGATCGACCGGGCATGCGAAGTGCTTGCTTTGGCGATCAACGAACTTTGACTCCCGCATAATCCTTAATTTTTAGCGCGCTTCGCCGTTATCGAATCGATGGGTCGTTTCCTCTCCACCGCAGTTTTCCTTGGCGCTCTCGCCGTCAGCGCCTTCGCCGCTCAACCGACGACCCGCGACATCATCCCCCTCGACGAACTTCAGCCCGGCCAGCGCGGCGAAGTGTGGACCGTTTTCCGCGGCACCGAACCCGAGCCGTTCACTGTCGAGATCACCGGCGTCGTCCGCAACGCCCTCGGCCCCGGCAAGTCCCTGATCCTCTGCGAACTCACCGATGAACGCGTCCAGAAAATGGGCGCCGTCGCCGGTATGAGCGGCAGCCCGCTCTACATCGGTGGCCGGCTCGCTGGCGCACTCAGCTACCAGATTCAACGGTTCGAAACGGTCCGCTACGCCGGCTTCACGCCCGCCGCCGACTTGGTCGAGGTTCAGACCAAAATGGCCGCCGCGCTCGCGCCCTCGTCGCCGTCCGTCGCGCCCGCCTCAACCGCCGACAGCTTCAGGCCGATGCGTCCGGTCTTCACCTTAAGCGGCCTCAGCCCGGTCGTCGCCGATCTGTTCGCCCCCCGCCTCGCCGCCCTCGGCCTCACCGCCACCACCCTCGGCGGCAGCAGCACAGGCTCCAACACTTCTGAACCCGGAACCCGGAACTCTGAACCCGAAACCACCGCCTTGACGCCCGGCTCCGCCGTCGGCGTCGCGCTCACCACCGGCGACATCACGCTCGCCGGCACCGGCACCGTCTCCGACGTCGATGGCGCCAGCATCACCGCGTTCGGCCATCCGATGATGTCGCTCGGCGACGTCGAACTCCCCATGGTCGCCGCCGAGATCGTCACGATTCTCCCGTCGTCGATGCAGTCGGTCAAAGTCGCCAACACCGGCCGCGTCATCGGCACGATCACGCAGGATCGCCTTTCCGCCGTGTCCGGCATGCTCGGCGAAGGTCCCGAAATGACCGAGGTCGAGGTCATCGTGAACTCCGCTCGCGGCGCGCCGAAAACGCTGCATTTCTCCGTCGCGCGCCAGGAACACCTCACGCCCGTCCTCGTCGCCACCGGCGTCAGTCAGGCGATCCTCGGGTCGAACGACGCCGGCCTCAGTAAGGGTTTCCTCCTGAAGAGCGACATCACGTTCCCCTCTAAACCCTCGCTCGCCACGCGCACGCTCTACGCCGGCCCGCAAGGTTTCCAGCAGGGGCTCAACGAATTCGTCCAGGACCTCGCGCAGAATATCCAGAATCCCTACGAGAAAACCTTTCCCGGCCGCGTCGTCTTCACCGTCGAACCCCTCGAGCAGAATCCTGCCGTCACGCTCGAACTCTTCCAACTCTCCCGCACCGTCGCCGCCGCTGGCGACGT
This sequence comes from Verrucomicrobiota bacterium, assembly GCA_023430825.1. Lineage (GTDB taxonomy): Bacteria > Verrucomicrobiota > Verrucomicrobiia > Opitutales > Opitutaceae > Opitutus. The sequence goes on from JAEYYL010000082.1 coordinate 26,479, forward strand.
CGTGCAGGCCACGCTCTCCTGGCGCGATTACCAAGGCGACGCGCAGCGCCAGACGATCGACATCCCCGTGAGCGCCGATTGGATCGGCAAGACCGTCGATGTCGTCCTCGCGCCCGGTCGCGTGCTCGACGAACTCTCCGGCCGCCGCCCTGTTCTCGCTGCTTCGCAACTGCGCAGTTTCGACGCCTATCTCGCCGCGCTTCGCGATTCGCGCCCTGCCGATGGCCTTTGTCTCGCCGTGGTCGAGAAGACGCGCCTCTTCACTGACCAGGCCAGCGCGACGCCCGACACACCGTCGTCCTACGAGCGCATTGCCCGCGCCGCCGACGAAGCCCGTTTCAGCCAGATTGACGCCGTCGTCCCGCTCTGGGAAACGCACCTCCTCGACGGCAAACTTGCCGACGTCACGCTCCGCCGCACGCTCACCGTGGTTGAATGACGCCGCCTGAAATTGGAGCCGCGACGCCCCCGTCGCGCCCTCTCCGACGCGCCCAGATCGAAAGGTAGAAGCCTGCTTGCAGGCGATCCGGGCTCCGTGGCTCGCTGCGTGAGCAGCGGGATCGCACCCATCGCCCGCAAGCAGGCTCTTACCCTCCTTCTTTCCCCCCTCCACGCGTTCGCGCCGCCCTTGCCTTTTACCCCAAACGACGCCGATTTATCCCCGTGTTTCCCCGCGCTCTTTTTCCTCTCGCCGCCGCCACGCTCGCCATTGCGCACGCGCTCCCGATTCACGCCGAGCCGCTCTCCCGCCGCACGGAAATCGATTTCTTCCGTGATGTCCCCAGCCGCAATCTGAAAGGCCTCGCCACGCGCTCCGACGGACGTCTCGTCGCCGGTCCCACGCTCACCGAACTCTCCGGCGCCGCGCCCGCCGATCTTTTTTGGTGCCTCGAATCCACCGGCGATCCCGCCCGCTGGCTCGCCGGCAGCGGACCCGACGGGAAAATTTTCGCAATCACCATCGATCCCGCGAAAAGATCCTACGCTGCGCGCCAGCTCGCCGATCTCGACGAATCGCACATCTTCGCCCTCGCGCAGTTGCCTGACGGCTCTCTCCTCGCCGGCACCTCGCCGACCGGCGCGCTCTGCCTGATCCGCGACGGGAAACAGGTCGCGCGCGTCGCCCTCCCCGTCGATTCGATCTTCGACATCCTACTGCTCCCAGGCGCTCAGCCCTCAACTCCCAGCTCTCCGTTTTCCGGTCACGCTTTGGTCGCCACCGGCAACCCCGGCCGGCTCTACCGCATCGACCTCGCGAAGTTCGCCGCGTCGCCGGTCATCGCCGACAAGATCGCCGACGAACGGCTCCTCGCCGAGCGCGGCATCACGCTCTTCGGCGAGATCCGCGATCGCAACATCCGCCGCATCGCGCGACTCGCCGACGGCCGCATCGCCGCCGGCTCCGCGCCCCGCGGCAATCTCTACGCGTTCCCCGCCGCCGGGGGCGCGCCGGAAATCCTGCAGGAAAACCGCGACGCCGAGGTCACCGACCTGCTGCCGACCGACGACGGCGGTCTCTACGCCGCGCTCACCTTCGCCGGCGGCTCCGGCGAAGGCCGCATCACCCCGTCGCGCGACAAGGAGCTGCCCGACCCGCTCTCGCTCATGCCGTCCGCCGGCGAACGCTTCGGCGGTCGCAGTTCGCTCGTTTGGCTCCCGCGTAGTGGGTTTCCGGAGACGGTCGCCTCGCGCAACGGCAGCGCCTTCTACCGCGTCGCCCGCCACGACGACGTGCTGGTCGTCACCGGCGGCGAACAGGGCGAGATGCTGGGCTACGACATCGCGCAGCGCCTCTCGCTCACGTTCGCGGGAAGTTCGTCCTCGCAACTCAACGGCCTCGCGCCCATCCCGCGCCAGCCCGGCCGCTTCCTCGTGCTGCGCAACAACGCGCCCGGCTTCGCCATCCTCGACTTCGCCGCCACCGGCCCGCGCGAGGCCGAAACCCGCCGGATCGACCTCGGCGCGCCCGGCCGGATCGGCGCGCTGCGTTTCAACCGCCTCCGCGATCTCGGCGACCGCGACCTTGCCGCGGAGATCAAGACCAGCAACGGGAGCGACGAGGTCGAGGGCTGGTCCGCCTGGACGACGCTTGCGCCCACCGACGGCGGCTGGCGCGCGGACGATCTGCGCGGCCGCTATGTGCGGCTCCGCCTGACAATCCCGGAAAAATCCTCCGCCGCCGTGCAAATCGACAAGGCCTCGCTGTTCAACCTGCCTCAAAACCGCCGCCCACAGCTGCAGGATTTCCGCCTGCTTTCGGCCAACTTCGCCGTCCTGCCGTCGCCCGAGCCGTCCGCCTCGCCTGTCGTCTCCCTCGGCCAGCTCCTCCAGGAAACCAGCCGGGACGACGACAAATCGCGCAGCAACCTGCTCGGCAGCCAGATCACCCCCGCGCCCGGCATGCAGGTCGTCCTCTGGACCCTCGCCGATCCCGATGGCGACAACGTCGTATCCACCTTCTCAATGCGGCGCGACGGCGAGGAAACGTGGAGCGACCTCGCGGTCGATACCGCCGACTCGTTCGTCCAGTTCGATCTCTCCCACCTGCGCGACGGCGTTTACTTCACCCGGCTCGTGGCGCGGGAGATCGCCCCGCGGCCGGAGGCCGACCGGCTCGTCACGACCTTCGAGACCGACGACCTCGTCGTCGACCGCACCCCGCCGGAGATCGTCAACGCCGCCGTCGAGCGCCACGAGCGTTTCTGCCGCGTGAGTATTGAGGGTTTGGATACGCTTTCGCTCCTCGACGGCCTCGAAATCATTTTCAACAACGGCACCCGCGAGCACACCGAGCAGCCCCTCGACGGTATTCGCGACGGCCGCGCCGAGACCTTCGTCATCGAGCTGCCGATCGAGCGTGTCACCAACGCGACCGCCGTCGAGATCACGCTCTATGACGCCGCCGGCAACACCGCCGTCCGCCGTCTCCCGGTCAATCGCTGACGCGGCGCACCCGGTCCGCCGCTCGCCGCCGCCGCCCGCTCCCAACAGCGGTCTGCCGCAACCGCGCGTTCCTGCTGCACACGGTTTGTTTATTTGCGTTCGGATCTAGGCCGGCAACCCCTGCACCGCGCTCACCAGTCTCGGACCTTCGACCGGTTTGAGCAGGATTTCAGCGATCCCGTGCGCGCGATACGCGTTCTGCTCCGCCGCGCCCACCCCGGCCGAAATCACAACAATTCTGCCGGCAAACGCCGCCCGTCGCAGATGCTCCACCAGCGCCACGCCATTCATCACCGGCATGTCGTGATCGGTCACGACCGCGTCGAATTGCTGCGCCGTTGCGAGCGCCGCCGCCTCCTGCCCGTTCGCCGCGCACTCGACCTCGCATCCCCCGCGCCGGAGCACTTCGGCGACGAGCCGCAGACATGCCTGATTGTCGTCCACGCACAGCACCCGCATCCGCGGCGCCCGCTCCGGCCCCACGTAACCCACGGGGTTGCATTGCCGCCGCCCGGCCTTCTCCGACGCGCGCGGACGGGCCGTCGGATTGCGTGCGTGCGGCGCCATGCGCAGTATTCATTCGCCCCCGTGTTCGCAGCCCAAGCCATTACACCCAAAATGAGGGAAATCGGATGCGCTCCTGAGGTCCCGGCGCCCGCAGCGTTCCCCATAACCCACTACACTACGTCCGTATTCGCGGGGGCCGGGAGCATCACCTTCACCGTCGTCCCTTCCCCCGGCGCGCTGCGAAACTCCAGACGGCCCCCGGCTTCCTTCACCCGCTTCTGCACCGTGGCCAGTCCGAGCCCCGTGCCGCGGCCCTTCGCTTTCGTGGTGAAATAGCTCTCCAACATCCGTCGCTGCACCTCCGGCGTGAGGCCGGCCCCATTGTCGTGCACGGAGAGATACCGCTCTCCCGCGTCGTTCCCTGCAGCGCCACCGTCGATGCCCACCCGCACCGTGATCGCACCGGTGTCCCCCGCGGTGGCATCCCGGGCGTTGAGCACGAGATTCACCAGAATCTGATCGATGTCCGCCGGCGCCATCTTCACGACGATCGGGCCTCTCGCGTCGTTGTGAAACGTCAGCTGCCGCAACACCACCGGCTTCAACATCGCGCACGATTCGGCCGCGAGCTCCGCCAGGTCGACCCGGCAGACCAGCTGCGACTCCCGCCGGCCCAGCTGGTGCAAATGCTGCGAGATGTGACCCGCGAGCTGGATGGCGCGCACCACCGGATCCAACTCGGCGGCAAACTGCGGCTGCGCTTCCCGGTGCAGTTGCACGAGCCCCAGCGCGATCCCCAGGTAGTTCTTGATCTCGTGCCCCGTCGTCGCCGCCAGCATGCCTTGCGCAGCCAACCGCTGCGCTCGGCGCAACTGTTCCTCCAGTGAGCGCACGCCCGAAACATCCCGAAACACCTGCGTCGCCCCGGCGATCCCCCCATCGTCCCGACGATGCGGAAACGTCGCCACCAGCACCGCGATCGCCCGTCCGTCCGCCGTCAACCGCCGACTCTCGATCGCCGCCACCCGCTCACCCGCCAGCGCCCGCGCCACGGCCTCGGCCTCCAACCGACGATTCTCGGCCGGGACACTGTCGGCCACCGGCCGGCCCAACACGTCCGCCGCGGACCGCCCGGTCGCCTGCTCGGCACCGCGACTCCAGTCCGTGATCAAGCCTTCGGGCGATATGCCCACGATCCCGTCCGTCGAATGCTCCACCAGCCGCGCCAGCCGCAACTGCGCCTCGCGCGCACGATGCTGCGCGGTGGTCTCCGTCAACACCGCGACGAACGTCATCTCCGGCCGAGCCAGTGGCAACGCGGCAATCCGCACCTGGAACCAGCGCTCCTTCGTGGCAAATGCCCGCCACTCGAAGTCCACCGGTTCGCCCGCGATCCACGCCTGCGCGATCGCCCCCTGCACCGACTCACGCTGCTCCGGCATCACCACCTCCCACAACGGCCGCCCCGCCTCGAGCGCCAGCCCGCCCGCGCGGCCGTGCTGCACGCCCGTGATCACCCCTTCGTGATCGAGCGTCAGCACGCCGTCGCTGCCGTGCTCGAGCAGCGCTTCCAGCCGCTGGCAATACGTCGACAACACCCGCTGGTTCGTGCGCAACACGGTGTCGTCGCGCAGGATCATCTGCAGTTGCTCCGCCCCGCGCCGGGCCACGCACGCTTCGAGCACCGTTCCTTCCGCCATCGGCGCCGCCACGCCGTCGAAGGTGAGCCACGCCACCTCCGGGTCGCCCGTCTCGTGCACGCGCCGCAACACCGCGCCCAACTCCACTTTCGCGCCCGCCAGCGGCACGTCCGCCACCTCCCGCCCGGACTCGAGCGGCGATTCGCGCGGCCACATCCGTCGTGCCGCCACGGATACGTGCTCGACCGGAAACCGCCATCCGTCCGGCCCCCGCACCGCCCGGAGCCGGATTTCGGCCACGCCCGCCGCCGGCGCCACCTCGTCCGCCGCCTCCGCCGGCGCAGTCCCTCCGGCTTGCGCCTCCGAAAGTATCCGTCCTTCCGCGACACCGCCGATCGTGCGCCTCGCCGCATCGCACAACGGTCGCACCCGCAACGCGAGTTGCACGGAGACACCCCGCGGCCCCACCCAGGTGACCTTCGCCTCGAACGGCTCCACCTCATTCATCCCGCGTTGCACGAGCCGCCGCCAGGCCGACCAGGCCGCATCCGCACCGGGCCGCGGCACCACATGCTGCCACGACATCCCGGGCGTCCAGCGCCACCACGCGTCGAACAACGCCGCCCAACGCCCCGTTGCGCTCACCAGTCGCCCCGCCGTGTCCACGACCACCGCGAAATCGTGCGCGCCGCTCCCCCCCCGAGCGAGCCGGCCCAGGGAGGGTTGCTGCCGCTCGCCGCGATCAATCCGAGCAGTTTCATGGCGCCCCTCCGTCGTCGCCGCGGCCATTCCTCGCCGGCAGCAAACCCGAACCGATCAGCCCGAGCTGCGCCGCATACAGCGAGAGTTGCGCCGCGCGGCGCAGTCCCACCTTCCGCATCAGGCTCGTGCGGTGATTCACCACCGTGTAGGCGCTGATGCCGAGAAAGCCCGCGATCTCCTTCGAACTGAATCCCTCCGCAATGTAACGCAGCACCGCCCGCTCGCGCCCGCTCAACTCCACCGGTTTCGTCTCGCCCCGCGTGCGCCGCGTCACGATCTGCTTGATCTGCTCGCTCACCAGTGGACTGAAATAAGCGCGGCCTTGCGCCACCGTCTGCACCGCCATGCGAAACACCTCCAGGACCGCCATCTTGTCGACGATCCCCAACGCCCCCGCGCTCAACGCCAGCCGGATCGCCGCCGGCCATAGGTTGCCGGAAAACACCATCAGGTGCCCCCGCGCACACGCCCGTTTCAACTCCTGCAGCAACACCGGGCCCGACACCCGCGGCATCACCCAATCCGCGATGATCAAATCCGGCTGTTCGCGCTCGCAAAACGTCACCGCTTCATCCGCATCCGTCAGCTGCCCCACCACCCGGAATCCCGCCAGCGATTCGATGATCGGCACCATCATTTCGAGAATGGCCGTGTGATCGTCCACCACCGCCACCCGGCAGCGCACGACCTTGGAAGGAGCGGAAATCGACTGGAACATAGGACTGATTGCACTCGGGATTTTCACCGATGGCTAGGGAGCCACAAAAAATTAACAATTAGGAGCTTACATCACAAAAATGAGGCAATCACCTGTGGGGTGAATAGTGCGTTTGTGACCGACCGTAGGTATTACTCCTGCGCAAACCCCGCGCAATTTCGCGGTAAATCGCGGTGCGGTGAAATAAAGCCGCGCGCCGACTCGGCGCGAACTCTTTGCGCCCTTGCCGCATACGCCCGTCGGCCGATCGATCAGGCCCGCGGATGCGCCTTCGCGTAGATTTCCTTCAGCCGCGCCACGCTCACGTGCGTGTAAACCTGCGTCGTCGCCAGCTGCGAATGCCCCAGCAACTCCTGCACGAGCCGCAAATCCGCACCGGCATTCAACAGGTGCGTCGCAAACGAATGCCGCAGCTTGTGCGGCGTCAGATCCATCGGCAGCTCGGCGAGCGCGAGATAACGCTTCATCATCTTCTGCACCTGATGCACGGGCATGCGCTCGTGACGCGCCGTCACCAGCACCGGCGCGTCGTGGCCCCGGTCACGCGCGAACTCCGCGCGAAATTTCCGCAGCAGCTCCGTCGCCACGCGGCCAAGCGGACACAGCCGTTCCTTGTTTCCCTTGCCGAGCACGCGCGCCACGCCGGACCCAAAATCGATCGCGCCATAATTCAATCCCACCAACTCGCTCACGCGCAGCCCCGCACCGTAGAGCAGCTCCATCGCGAGCCGGTCGCGATGCGCCGTGAACGCATCCACGCTTTCGTTCTCCAGCAAGCGCTGCGGCCCCGCGAGCAGGCGCACGACTTGTTCTTCCGTGAGAAATTTCGGCAGCCGTTTTTCCAGTTTCGGCAGCGGCACGCCGAGAAACGGATTCCGCCGCACGCGTCCGCGCCGCAGCCAGAATTTGAAAAACGTGCGCAGCCCCGAGACGTGGTTGTGCAGCGTCCGCCGACCGAAACGCCGCTGCGCCTCGATCACAAAATCGCGCACGTCACGCGTGTCCAGCGCGTCGAAGCCCCGCTCCCACCATCCCGCCGCCGCGAGCCACCGGTGGAAATCCTCGAACGCCTGCCGGTAGTTGCGCACCGTGTAGCCCGAGTAGCGCCGCTCCTTCGCGAGAAAATCCGCGAACGGTTCCCACCACTCGCGCAACACCTCGGCTGGGATTTCCGGCAACGGCGCTTCGGACATCGAAGGTGGGGCGCGGGTCGCACGCGCCCGCGGTTTCAGGCCACACCGGTCTCCGGTCGCGCGGCCACCGACGTCTCCACCGCGCGCATCACCTTCGTCGCGTGCAGCCGCAACGCACCCTCCGGATCGAGTCCCTTCGCCCGCGCCGCCGCCGTCAGCTCGAACAGCATCCGCCCGAGCGTTTCCTCATCGAGCTGACGCCCGAGCGCGGCGACTTGCGCGGTGTCCACCGCGCCCTCCGCCGGGAGTTGCTTCTTGTCGATCTGCTTCCACACCGCCTCGGCAAACATCAGCGCCGGCAGCCGCGGCGGCAGGTCCTTGAACACGCCCGCGCCGCTCGCCGGCGGACCGTTCTTCTTCTCCTGCGCCTTGATCGCCTCCCACTGCGTGATCACCTGGTCCGACGTATCCAGTTTTCCACTGCCAAACACATGCGGGTGCCGGCGGATCAGCTTCTCGTTGATCTCGCGCGCCACGTCCTCGAGATCGAACTGCCCTTTCTCTTCCGCGATGCACGCGTGAAACACGACCTGGATCAACACGTCGCCCAGCTCCTCGCGCATGTGCGGATAATCGCCGCGATCGATCGTGTCGATCAGCTCGCTCACCTCGTCGATCAGACAGCGCACGAGCGACGCATGCGTCTGCTCCTGGTCCCACGGACACCCGCCGTCGCGCGACCGCAGCCGCCGCATCGTCTCCCGCAAATCATCCATCGCGCTCATGTTTCGGATGGCCGCAAAAACGTGCCGAAAGCGCAAGAACTGAACCCCGCGCCACCGAGATTGTTTCTTGCGCCTTTTGCGCCTCTTTGCGGCTATCTCCCTTCAATGTCCGACAAACTCACGGAGATCATGGCCCACAAGCGTCGCGAGATCGCGCCGCTCCTGCGCCCCGTGTCCGAAACCGAGCTCGCCCGCCTGCACGCCTCGCTGCCGCCGCCGCCGTCGTTCGCCGCCGCGCTCCGTCGCGCCGACGGCACGCTCGCGATCATCGCCGAGATCAAGCGCCGCTCGCCGTCCGCGGGCGACATCAAGGCCGGCGCGTCCGCCCTCACGCAGGCCGGCATTTATCAAACCGCCGGGGTGGATGCCCTCTCGATCCTCACCGACGAAAAATATTTCGGCGGCACGCTCGACGATCTCCGCGGCGTCACCGCGCAGTTTCGCTCCTCCGCCACCCCGCGCCCCTGCCTGCGCAAGGACTTCATGGTCCACCCGCTCCAGGTCGCGCAGGCGCGCGAGGCCGGCGCGAGTGCGATCCTCATCATCGTCCGCGCACTCGACGACGAAGAGATCAAAACGCTCCACGGCGCCGCGCAGGCCGCCGGACTCGATGCGCTCTTCGAGATTCACCGCGAAGACGAACTCGAGCGCGCGCTCCGCCACGGCGCGAAAATCATCGGCGTCAACAACCGCGACCTCGCCATCTTCAAGACCGACCTCTCGCTCAGCGAACGCCTCATCCCGCAGTTCCCGCGCGAGGTCACGGCCATCAGCGAGAGCGGCATTTTCACCGCAGCCGATGCCCGCCGCGTCCGCGCCGCCGGCGCCCACGCCGTTCTCTGCGGCGAAGCGCTGATGAAGGCGCCCGATCCCGCCGCGCTCGTCGCCGACTTCCGCGCCCGGTAGGGCGGGTTTTCGACCCGCTCTTCTTCCCGCTCTTTCGATGCCGCTCACGCCCTCCTCGACCCGCGAACTGCTCGCGCGCCTCGGGCATCAACCGAAACGTTTCCTCGGGCAAAACTTTCTCGTCGACGGCAATATCGTCCGCAAATCGCTCGAACTCGCCGAAATCGGCGCGGGCGACACCGTCGTCGAGATCGGTCCCGGCCTCGGCACGCTGACGTCCGCCCTCCTCGAGACCGGCGCCACGGTCTGGGCGGTCGAGAAGGACCGCACGATGCACGCGCATCTCGACGAGACGCTCGCGCCGCGTTTCCCGGAAACGTTTCATCTGCTCGAAGGCGACGCCGTCGAACACCCGCTCGCCAACCTGCCATCCTCCGAACTGGAGCCGGGGCGCCCCCGCCCCGCTTTGGTTGCGCAACGCGGCGAAGGCGCCGCGGCTCCAGCGGCAGACGCGTCGCCGCGCGATTTCAAAATCGTCGCCAACCTTCCCTACGCGATCGCCACCCCCTGGCTCGACGCCGTGCTGTCCGGCCCGCTGCCGGCGCGGATGGTGCTCATGCTGCAGCAGGAAGCCGCCCAGCGCTATGTCGCGCAGCCCGGCACGAAAGCCTTCGGCGCGATCTCCGTGTTTCTCCAGTCGGCTTTCGCCGTCGCGCCCGGCCACAAGGTCGAGGCGTCGTGCTTTTACCCGCGACCCGACGTGGATTCCTACCTGCTCCACCTCGTCCGCCGTCCCGTGCCGTTCATTTTTTCGCGCGAAACAAAGCTGCTCATCCGCGCGTGTTTCCAGCAACGCCGCAAACAACTCGGCGGACTTCTCCGCGACCGGCTGCCGGATCACGGCGCCACCTGGTTCGCCCGGCTCGAAGCCGCCGGGTTTTCCGCGCAAACCCGGCCCGAAGCGGTTCCTGCGGAACTTTGGCAATTACTGGCGGTTACAGTCTCTTGACGGCGCTTGAAAGCCCCGCCTCTGCCCACCAAAATTTCCCTCCATGATGCGTCTTCTCCTCGCACTGTGCTTGTTGACGAGTCTCCCGCTGCTGGCCCAACAGCCCATCGACGCCGGTTCGCTCGCCGGCCGCATCGACGGGAAAATCTACGTCTCGCCGACCGGCGCGTTTCGCGTCAGCATTCCCGTGCTCCCCGAACTCGGAGGCCGCATTCTCGACACGCCCAACGTCGTCACGTTTCAGGACAACTTCAGCGTCCTCTGCACGATCGCGGCGTTTCCGATGGACGCCACCCAACGCTGGGAACACTCGACGCGCGGCCCGAAGGACTACCTCGCTTATTTCTTCGCGAACTTCGTGCTGCCCGATTTCCAGGAAACGTTCCGCGGCGCGGAGGTCGAGTCCGCCAAGTTCGCTCCGAGCATCGGCCAGGGTTCGCTGCTCGTCTATCTGCTGCTGCCCGGCGGCTCGATGTTCGCCGACAAACTCGCCTTCGCCGCCGGTAACGCCGCCGTCCCCGTCGCCAAACGCGGCAATCTCCTGCTCGTCCGCAACGGCTGGATCTTCGTCCTCAGCGTGGAACTCGCCGAGCGCGTCATCGAACGCAGCTCCTACCAAAAAACCACCGAGGAGGAGGACGAGATCCTCCGCCGACGTCTCACCGACCTGCTGGAAAAAGTCACCTTCACCGCGCCCGCCGAATCGGCGCCCTGATCGCGCGCGACGTCCTGCGATGACGATCCGCGACGCCACACCCGCCGACCTGCCGGCGATCGTCGCCATCTACAACTCGATCGTCCCCGGCCGCATGGTCACGGCCGACCTCGAGCCCGTCACGGTCGAAGCCCGCACACCCTGGCTCGCCGCCCACGATCCCGCGCGCCGTCCGGTTTGGGTGCTCGAAAACGACGACGCCCGCGTGATCGCCTGGCTGAGCTTCGATACGTTTTATCCGCGCGCCGCCTACGACGGCACTGCGATGATTGCGATCTACGTCGACGAAGCCCATCGCGGCCGCGGCCTCGGTCGACAGTTGCTGACCCGCGCGATCGAGCACGCCCCGTCGCTCGGCGTCCGCGTGCTGCTCGGCTACATATTCGCCCACAACGCACCGAGCCTCGCCCTCTTCGCGCAATTCGGTTTCGAGCGCTGGGCGCATTTGCCCGGTGTCACACGCCTCGACGGCGTCGACCGCGACGTGATCATCCTCGGCAAACGCGTCGCTCCCTGACGCACTCCTCTCGGACAACGGACGAGCACGTCCGTTCTCCGCGGGCTCCTCAAGCCCGCACGATCGCCTTCCTGCCTTTACTGCCCGGCGGCGTCGTCTATGGATGCCTGCATCCATGAGTCGCGCGGACCAAAGCCAGCCGAACGAGGACCTTTCCGGTCAGTTGCTCGCGCTCGCGCGCACCGGCGTGTCCCGTCGCTTCGACGCCGGCGCGGTGATCTTCTCCGCTGGCGAACCCGGCGACGGCTTTTACGTTCTCGAATCCGGCCGCGTAAAAATCTCCGCCGCCGTCGGCAGCGGCGAACCGCGCCAGCTCGCCCTCATCGAGGCGGGGGATTTTTTCGGCGAGATGGCCGTGCTCGACGATGCGCCCCGCTCCGCCACCGCCACCGCCGACACCGATGTCACCGCCGCCTTCGTCGACCGCGAACGCCTCCTCGACCTGCTCCACAGTCACCCTTCGCTCGCGCTCAATCTCATCCGCGAATTCAGCAGCCGGATGCGCGCGCTGAATCGCAAATACCTCGACGAGGTCATCCACGCCGAGCGCCTCGGCATCGTCGGCCGTTTCGCCAGCACCATCGTCCACGACATCAAGAATCCGCTCGCCGTCATCAGCCTCGCCGCCGAAGCCGCCGGCAGCGCCGATCTGCCTGAGCCCGTCCGCGTCAACGCGCGCAAACAAATCGAACGCCAGGTTACACGCATGTCCGGCATGCTGAACGAACTCATCGATTTCACCCGCCCGTCGAATCGCGCGGCCGCCTTCGAGTCCGTGAACTTCGCCCCGTTTTTCCAGGCGCTCGCCGAGGATCTGCAGCTCGACATCGCCGGCCGCGAGGTGTCGCTCGTCGTCGCCGATCCGCTGCCCGAGGTCGACGTCCGGGTGCAGCCCGCACGCCTTTCGCGCTTGCTTCACAACCTGGTTCACAACGCGGTCGACGAAATGCCCGACGGCGGAAAAATCTTCCTCCGCGCCACGGTCGACGGCGCCGAGCTGTGCGTCGAAGTCGAGGATACCGGACCTGGCATCGCGCCGGAAATCGCGCGCCAGTTGTTCCAGCCGTTCGCCACACACGGCAAGGCCCACGGCACCGGTCTCGGCCTGTCGATCTGCAAAAAAATCATCGAGGACCACGGCGGTCGCATCTGGGCGACCAGCCGCCCCGGCAAGGGCGCGACGTTTTCTTTCACCCTGCCCCTCACGCCGCGAGCCAGCGCCTGAAGGTGGAACCCCGACGTCCCGTCGGGTTGGCGCGAGCTCAGCCCGACAACAACGTCGGGCTCCGCCTACGCCGCGGCACCTTCACGCCAGTTTCCGCTGCACCGCGAACACATCGCGCAACGCCAGGCTCAATTTATCCTGCACGCTCTGCAGCTCGCGATAACGCGCGACATTCGCCTTGTTCGGCGTGCAACGCGTCGACTCGTCGAGTTCCACCGTGCCGGTCGTGAAATCCGTCAGCTTCGCCTTCTTTTGGCCATCGCGCAGCGCCACGCACCACGCCGCCTGCAACGCGCCGCCGAGCGCCGCGCCTTCGTCCTCGACCATCGCGACGACCGGCACGCCAAAAATATCCGCCATCAACTGCCGCCACACCGGCGATTTCGCGCCGCCGCCCGTCACGCGAATTTCCTTCGCCTTCACGCCCAGCGTCGCGAGGCGGCGCAGGCCGTAGTTCATGCCCATCGTCACGCCTTCCATCGCGGAACGCGCGAGATGGCCCGCGTTGAACGTCTTGCCGTTCAGTCCCAGCACGACGCCCGAGCCGTCCGGCACGTTCGGCGTGCGCTCGCCCGCCAGATACGGCAGCGTCACGAGTCCGCCCGCGCCCGCCGGCACCGCCGCGATCGCCTCGGCGAGTTTCGCGTGGTCGTATCCAAAAAGTGAACGCACCTGCTCCGTCACCGTCGTCACGTTCATCGTGCACAACAGCGGCAGCCACCCGCCGCTCGACGAACAGAACGCCGCGATCTCGCCCTGCGGGTCGATCACCGGCTTCGCCGCATACGCATAAATCGTCCCGCTCGTGCCGAAGCTCGCCGTCACCACGCCCGGCGACACGTTACCCGTGCCGATCGCGCCCATCATGTTGTCGCCGCCGCCGGCGCTCACGACCACGTCCGGCGAGAGACCGTATTTCGCCGCGAGTTCCGGCCGCAACGTCCCGGCCGCCTCGTGCGATTGCGAAATCGGCGGCAGGTAGTTGGCGAGCTTCTTGTCGATCGCGTTGATCACGTCCTTCGACCAGGTGCGCTTCCGCACGTCCATCAACGCCGTGCCCGACGCGTCGCCGAACTCCATGAAGTAGTTTCCGGTGAGGTGGAAATTCAGGTAATCGTGCGGCAGCAGCACGTGACGCAGCCGCGCGTAGTTCGCCGGCTCGTGGCGTTTCAACCACAGGATCTTCGGCGCCGTGAAGCCCGGCAGAATCAGGTTGCCGGTCTTGCGGATCGCCGCCTTCGGCCCGCCAAGTTTTTTCGTGATGATCGCACACTCCGCCGTCGTGCTCGTGTCGCACCACAACTTCGCCGGCCGGATGACCTCGCCCTTATCGTCGAGCGGCACGAAACCGTGCTGCTGGCCCGAGACGCCGATGCCGCGCACGCGCTTCGCATCGATCTTCGCCACGACTTCTCCGATCACGAAATCGAGCGCCGACGCCCATTCCTGCGGATGCTGCTCCATGTGGCCGACGGGCAGCCCGTCGATCAACTGATGCGGGGCTCGAGCCTCCGCCACGACTTTGCGCGTCTCGAGGTCGAGGACGACCGCCTTGACGCTTTGGGTGCCGGAATCGATGCCGATGAAGAGGCTCATGAGGTAAAGGGCCGGCAGCCTCCGCCACGCCGCCGTCCCGTCGCGAGGTTAATCGTGCTCTAAAAGTCGACCTCCCGCCGTCTCTCCCGCCAACCACCGACCCC
>JAEYYL010000103.1 GCA_023430825.1 Verrucomicrobiota bacterium
GGCGCGGCCACGCCTCGCTTCGCGGACGCGACCGGCGCCGCGCCTTTGCCCACGAGGTAGAGGAAAAGATCGACGGCGCTCGACGCGTCCGCGCCGTAACCATCGGCGCCGATTTCGTCGGCGAACATCTGGCTGATCGGCGCGCCCCCGATCGCCATCTTGATGTGATCGCGGCCGGGGACCTTGAAGCCGTCGACGACGACTTTCATGTAGGTCATCGTCGTCGTCAGCAGCGCGCTCATCCCGATGATGTCGGGTTTGAATTCGTCGGCCGCCGCCGCGAATTTCTCGATGCTCTGGTCGACGCCGATGTCCTTGATCTGAAACCCGGCGCCCTCGGCCATCATGCACACGAGGTTCTTGCCGATGTCGTGGAGATCGCCGCGCACGGTGCCCATGAGCAGCCGCCCGACACTCTCGGAGCCGGCGCCCGCGGTGAGCAGCGGCTTGAGCACGGACATGCCGGCCTTCATCGCGCGGGCCGCGATGAGCACTTCGGGCACGTAGAGGATGTTGTGCTTAAAATCCTCGCCGACGACGCTCATCCCGGCGATGAGGCCCTCTTCGAGGACTTCTTTGACGCTGCGACCCTCGGCGAGCGCGTCGCGGGTCATCTGTTCGACTTCCTTGGCTTTGCCTTCGTAAAGGCACTGATTCATCAACGCGTAATCGGGCATGGGGGGAAATGTGTTTTCTGAAAGTAGGAGCCTGCTTGCAGGCGATGATTGGCGTTCGAAATCGCCTGCAAGCAGGCTCCTACCTTTTGCGATTTCGAATGGTGGAAGGCGCGCTCAGCTCGCGCCGAAGTTCGCTTTATTGAATTCGTCGAGCGCGGCCTTCATCGCGAGCATGTTGGCGCGGGGCATGCCGGGGCTCGTGCCGCCGCCGACGGAGAGGATCATGCCGCGGCCTTCCTTGCCGCCCTTCTCGAGCACATCGAGCGTGGCCTCGCGCACGTCTTCCGGCGTGCCGCGCACCGCGACCTCGAGCGGATTCACATTGCCCATGAGACACATCCGGTCGCCGACCCGCGCCTTCACGTCCGCGATGTCGGTCTGCTTGCCCCAGTTGAGCACGTTGAAGCCGACGTCGGGCAAATGATCGAGGCACGCCTCGACCTCGGCGTCGTTGTGATAAATCTTCACCCAGTCCTGCGGAAACGCGTCGCAGATGCGCTTCAGGTAAGGATGACAGAACTCCTGATAGTGGTCCTCGTTCACGAAGCCGACGATGTCGTCGAGGATGAAGATGCCTTCGACGTCGCGGCCGATCGCCTTCTCCTGCGCTTTCAGCCAGTCGATGATCAGGCGCGTGGAGAGATCGAGGAGCTTGTGCGTCCACTCGGGTTTCTCGACGAGATCGATCATCAGCTCCGTCGTGCCGCGCGCGAAACCCGCGGTGCACATCGGCCCGCGCGAGGTGACGATCGGCATGATCTCGCCGGTGTCGAACACGCGCTGCTTCTGCATGCGAATGCGATGCAGCGTCATCGCCATGAACGCGTCGTTCTCGACTTCGTATTCCGGATACTTGTCGAGGTCCTCGATGTTGAAGAGCATCGGGTATTCGCTCGGCGTGTTGTCCTGCCAGAACTTGATCTTCGAACCGAGCACGGACGGCTCCGCGGCCATGCCGTATTCCATCCACCAGCCGGGGACGAAGGTGATGTCCGGATACTCCTGGTGAATCTTCAGGTGGGACTGGAACCAGACCTCGGGATCGAGGAAGAAATCCATGTGCTTCACGCCGACGTAGCCCGGAATCCACGGGCTATCGATGATCATCGCCATCGGAATCTTATCCAGCTTCTCGAGTCGGGCGGCTTGCTTGAAGACGGCCCATTGTTCGCGTGTCATGTGCGGGGTCCTGTAGTTTTGGGGTGGTTGAAAAAGAAGGAACGGAAGGACGGGGGTCAGGGTGCGATCAGGATCTCCGTATCCGAAATCTGGAGTTCCACGCCCGCGGCCTTCGCCGCTTCCTGCAGCGCGGCCGGCAGCATCACGACCGGATCGCGGCTCACTTCGAGCCGACGCATGAGGCCGTCGCCTTTTTTCGTGCCGACGCGCAGCGTGAGCTTCAGGCCCTTGCGCTTGCACGACACGCGCACGTTGTCGGGCAGCGTGGCGTTCATCGGCGCGATGAACGCGTCGACGTAGTGCACGCCGATGCCGGATTTATCGCGGAAGCCGGGGGGAAGCTTCTCTTTCGCCGCCTGATTGATGTCGCAGAGTTTGATCATGGTGGGGGTGTGGAAAATGAACTACGCGCCAGAACGCTCCGAGGTGCCGCCGGTCGCTTGCGCCAGGGTGTAATGGATCGCCTCGAGCGCGAGGCCCCATTTGTGCGCGCGGCTGTTCGCGGCGCAATAACAGCCCGACGGCGCCGGGTCTCGCGTCCAGCCCAACACCTCGTCGAGCGGTCGGCCGACGAGCGGCGGCGGCGCAGCGATCGCCTTCATCAGGCCCTCCGCGTCGCTGAGATAAGCGCACATCTGCCGGAAACCGTCCTCGCCCGCCACCGGCTGGCACTCCGCGCGCAAAATCCGGTAGCCCTCCCCCGGTGCGCCGAGTTCGACCCGATACTCGAACGCCAGCGGCACGCCCATGTTGGAACACGTCGTGCCGTCGAAACGAAAAAACGCCTCCACCGCGCCGCCCGCACGCGGCTCGATCCGCACGCGCTCCGTCGACCATTTCGCCAACGCACGCGCACTCACCGTGTAGGCGGCGCCGCGCGTCAACGCGTCCTTCGGCGCGACCGTTTCCGAAACCGCATGCCGATACGGCGCGCGCCGATAACCGCACGGCGACAAGCCGCACGTTTCGCACGGCACGCGCCGCGTCGCGCCAATCCCCTCCGCTGTGCGCGGCGCGAGTCCGACCACCGCGAGCAGCGACTTTTTCGGCTTGAGCATCCCGCTCGACAACACCTCGAGCGGCTCCGGCCACGGCTGCTCCACCCCGCGCGCGATCAGCTCGAAGAGTTTGTTCTGATCCGAAATATCCCAGCCGGTGTAACCCGGACTGTAATGCGGCACCGCCATCAGCCCGTCGCGATCCGCGAAGTCGCAAATCCGTCCGCTCAACGTCGCGCATAACTGCTCCACCACCGCCGAGCCAAAAATCTCCAGGAAGAAATACTCGTCCGGCTTCGACTCCTGCCAGAGCTGCCGCGCGTGTTCCTCGCACGCCCGGCCCGCGCTCACCGCCACGAACAGCGCGCGTTGCACGCCGGCCGCACGAAACAGATCTCTCAGCCGCGGCGAATGAAACGCCGTGCCGTCGAACGTCAGCGTGTCGCCGCCGACCTCCAGCTGCGCCTCACGCAGATACACCCACGGCCGACCGTGCTCCGCATACCACGCGCGCGCCCACGCCGCGAGTTCGCGCGCCCGTTCGCCCGGCACGTGTTCGCGCGGATAGCCGAGCAGCCGCCGATACTCCGCCTCGGCGACGTCGACCGCCGGACGCGTATCCAGAATCTCCAGCACAGCACGGGGGTTCGGCCGCAGGTCGATCATGACTCCGACACCTCCTCCACCGAATCGCCCACCGGCGCAAACTGGCAGCCGTTGACGAAGAAATCGAAAAACCCGGGATGCGTCTCCAGCCGGCAGTGCGTGATGCGGCGCACGAGCTGCTCGAGTTCGGCGCGTTTCGCGCGCGACAACAGCGCGATGCACGCGCCCTCGACCGACGCGTTGCCCACCTGCACGATTTTCTCCGCGGGGATATTCGGAATCAGCCCGATCCGCTTCGACGACTCGAGGTTGAGGTGCCGCCCGAAACCGCCCGCCAGATAAAACACGTCGAGATCCGCGTAGCCGATGCCGTATTCCGCGAACGCGATTTGCAGGCCGGCGACGTTCGCACCCTTCGCCTGCGCGAGCGCATTGATATCGGCTTCGCTGAACGTGATCGGCTGGTCGTCGTTCATCGCGACGACGAAATCCGTGCCGCTTTCCTCGAAGCGCCCGAGCAGGTTCATCCGCTCCGTCCGCAACAGTTCGCTCATCAGATCGACGAGCCCCGAGCCGCAAATCCCCTCGGGCTTCACGTCGCCGATCACCGTCGCGTGCACCGTGCCGTCGTCGTCGATCCTCACCTTCTCGATTGCTCCGGGCAAACCCGGCATGCCGAACGCGATCTGTCCGCCCTCGAACGCCGGCCCCGCCGGACACGACGCCGCAAGCACGCGATGCTTGTTGCCGACGATGAGTTCCGTGTTCGTGCCGATGTCCATCACCGCGACGACCCGCTCTTCGTTCGCGATGTCGACCGCCAGCATGCACGCCGCCGCGTCGGCGCCGACGTGACCGCTGATGATCGGCATCCCGTAAACGCGCGCCTTCGGATGAATCGGCAACCCCAGTTTCCGCGCGGGCTCCGCCAGGCTCGTCGTCGTGCGCCTGCCCTCCGCGAGATCGTGTTCGGTGACGGACTGATACGGACTCTGCCCGATCGAATAGACGGACAGCTTGAAAAACATGTCGCGCATCGTCGAGTTGCCCGCGATCACGACCTCGTAGATCGACCGCGAGTCGACCGGAAACTCCTTGATCGCACGGCTCAGGTAGCCGACGAGCGTGCGCTGCAGCGTCTTCGTGCGGTCGTCGGTGTCGTATTGAATCCGCGCCATCACATCCGACCCACCGAAACGCTGCGGATTCTCGAACGACGAATCGGCCACGACCTCGCCCGTCTCCAGATTCAGGAGACGCATGACGACCGTCGTCGTGCCGAGATCGATCGCGAGTCCGTGCATCGGCCCCGTGCTCCGCTCGATTTCCTCGCCATCGAGCAGAATGCGATCGCCGTCGCGTTTCACCGCCGGATCGAGCGCCCACTTCGGCCCGTGCACCGGCAGTTCAAAAGCGTGTTTCTCGATGCGCATCGTGCCGCGGCGCATCGTGTGACAGCGGACCGTGCCTTCCTCCTGCGTGATCCGCGCGCAGCACGAGAGCCGGAACGCGCCCTTCAGATGCTTTTCCTCCGGGCCGGGCTTCGAGAGACAGTCCATGCCCTCGGTGACTTCGACGACGCACTCCTTGCACTTGCCGTTCTTGTTGCACGAGGTCGGCACCGGAATGCCGAGCTGCTCCGCATGCGTGAAGAGCGAATGCCCCTGGGTGGCATCGAGACTCTGGCTGTTGAAGTGCAGCTTGACGCTCATCGGAGTGACAAGGGCTGTTCCTTCCCGCCGCTCACGCGGCGAGCCACAAGATGAAGGGCTCTGCACGTGAGCGCAGGGATGGTTCGATTCGAAACTCGATGACCCGCCCGCATGTTCGCTCAGCCTACGCCCAGCGCCCGCATCGCCGCCTTCATGTAACCCATCGCATACGCCATGCCCGCGTGCCACGGCGCCGGACACGTCATCGCCGGCGTGTGATCGGGTATGAGCACACCGTCGAATTCATTGCGCTTCAAAATCTCCAGCACGCGCAGCATGTCGACGTCGCCATCGTCGATGAACGTCTCCTTGTAGGTCGGCACCTTCCCCGTGATGTTGCGAAAATGCACGTAGCCGAGCCGGCGCTGACGGCTATAGGTCTCGACCGTCTCGTAAATGTCGCCCTCGGTCATCTCGGCCAGCGAGCCGATGCAGAACTCCAGGCTGTTCGCCGGGCTCGGATTCAGGTCGAGCAGCTTCTGGTAGTGCCGCGGTTGATACACGAGACGCGGCTGCGCGCGCACCGTCGGCGTCGGCGGATCGTCGGGATGCGCCGCGAGTTTCACCCCCGCCGCCTCGGCGACGGGCACGATCTCCGCCAGAAAGGCGTCAAGCCGGCGCCAAAGCTCATCGTGTGTGATCGACGGGAGAAAACCCTCCGGCGCGTTCTCGTCGTAAATCATGTTCCACACCATGCCGTTCGGCATCGGCAAATCGAAGGCGCCTTCCATCCCGACCGACGGCGCACCGCCACGCGCATACGGCCCGGTGGTGCGACCCGCGACACCGGCGATGCTGAAATTGTAACCCATCACCGGAATGCCCGCCTCGCCCATGCGCCGCACGATCGTCTTCACGTTCTCGATGTGCTGCGCGCGTTTCGGCCCGTCGAGCAGGATGTCGTGCCAGTGCGCCGGATCGAAATTCTCGATCGCTTCGAGCTTCAGGCCCTCGGCTTCGATGTTGCGCCGCAACGTGACGAGTTCGTCGAGCGTCCAAAGCTGGTTCGGATCGCCGGCGAGCCCCCAGCCGCGATCGGTGCCCGTCGGCTGGTCGTCGCGCGTCGAGTGCGCGCCACCGCGAAAATAATCCACCAGGTGCGCGACGACATGCGTCGCGCCCGCCTGTCGCGCAAACCGGAAGTTCTCACGCGTCAACATGTGGCGATAAAGGCCAAGGCCTAGTTTCATGGGGAAACGAACACGGTGGGCGCAGCCTGGCGTTTGACGAACGCAAACGCGCTCAACTGTTGACCGGTGCCCGCCGGCGCAGCGACCGGCGATCGATCCAGCGGCTCTCCACCATCTCGATGCGCGGATTCGCCGGGATGCCGAGATCCCGGTTCGCGATCCGGGCCGCGAGCAATTCGACCGCCCATGCGCCCATCAACGGCTGATTCTGCTGCAGCCCGGAAAATCCCGAGCCGTCAAGAATCTGGCTGAGCACCGCCACGCCGAGATCCGCCGGCACGCGCACGCGATGCTTTTTCAACACCGCGCGCAGTTCCGGCAGCATGTCGTAGAGATGCGCGAAGATCAGCACGTCGGGCCGCTGCGCTTCGAGCCAGTCCATCAACGGCTTCTCTTCCACGCGATCGACCAGTTGCACCGGCAGCGCGCGGCCCGGGCCGAGCATGTGCTCGCACCAGCCCAGATACGCCGCGGTGTGCGCGTGGCCACTGCGCGCCGCTTCGTAACGACCGAGCACCAGGCCGGGTCGGCGATAACCCAGCGCATGCACCCGGTTCAACACGGCGATGGTGTCGTTGTAAAAGTGACTCGTCACGCGATGCAACGGCGTGCGGATGCTCAGACCGATCGTGACGATCGCGCACCCGCCGAGTTCCGAAGGAAACTCTTGCTCGAGGTCCGGACTCCCGAAGCACAGCAGCCCCTCGAGTCCACGCGCATCGAGGATCGAGCGAAACCGCCGGTAAGTCATGCCGGGCTGGCGCAACCACAGCGGCTCGAGCCGGTAACCGAGTTCGCCCGCGCGCCGTTGCATGCCCGCATAAACCTGCGCCAGATGCCGCGAATTCTCCCACGGCAGCCGCTCGGGATAAAACGAGATCACTCCGAAACACGCCTGTTGTCGGACCGCGCGCGGTTTGCGCAAATGCGTCATCATTGCGACGACCCGCGCATCGGGATGATAACCGGCCTTCTCCGCGATCTGCCGGATTTTTTTCTTCGTGGCCTCGGAAATTTTCGGGCTGTCGCGCAGCGCCAGCGATACCGCGGAAGGCGAAAGCTGCGCAAGCCGGGCCACGTGGCGGAGATTCATCGGTAAACAGTTGACCAAGCCGCACCCCCGGGGCAAGCGCCGAGCCATTTGGCCGCCACCCCGCCGCCCGCGCGCTTCGGCTCCGTTGGGCTGGGCCGGTCACGCCGTCGGCGCGACAGAAAATTGAAGGGACGACGGCGATCGCGGGGTTAGACCTCGGGCCATGGTCCGCGTCCACGGCCGGCGTATCCACTTTGTGACGACGATTCCCGCCCCGCCGTGCCCGCCAATTTTCAGCCACTCTTGGCCAATTTCTGCGGAGCCGGCCTTGACGTGTCAGAGTATGATCATCAGATTCCACCGAAATTCCTTCGTCCGCACCTCGCCGTTGTTACCACTGATGGCGGGTTGCACGCCAATCGATGCCGGCGCTTCCCATGCCGCCCGACTGGTGTCCTGCCGCGTAGCCCGCGGAGGAGACTACAGGTTGTTTTTCACCCCAGCGCTTTTCGCGCCCGGCCGCTCTTGGCCGGTCGCGTCTGACCAAGAACCATGCAAACCCAACGAAATCCCTACCCTAACAGACTGCGCCGCGGTGCGTCCGCAGTCTTTGCCTTGCTCTGCTCTGCAGGCTTGGCTTCGGCTCAGGAGGCGGCCTCGCCGTCCGACGCGCCCGAAAGCGACGAGATCATCATGCTCTCGCCTTTCGAAGTGTCCTCCACCGAAAGCACCGGTTACCTCGCCACGACGAGTCTCGCCGGCACGCGCATCAACACCAGCCTGACGGATGTCGGCTCCGCCATCAGCGTCGTGACGTCGGAATTCCTCCGCGACACCGGCGCCACCGATTCGAAAACGCTCCTGCAATACACCACCAACACCGAAGTCGGCAGCCTCCAGGGCAACTTCGTCGGTGCCCGGTCGGGCGTGCAGGATGAAGGCGGCACGTTTACGACCCCGAACACCAACACCCGCGTGCGCGGCCTGACGAGTGCGGACAACACCCGCAACTTCTTCATGACCGACATCCCGTGGGAGGGCTACAACGTCGACCGCGTCGACATGCAGCGCGGCCCCAACTCGATCCTGTTCGGCATGGGCAGCCCCGCCGGCATCATCAACACGTCGACGAAGACGGCCCAGTTCCGCGACATGAACGAAGTCGAACTGCGCTACGGCAGCTACGGCAGCAATCGCGCGGTCCTCGACGTCAACCGTGAGCTGATCGACAACGAGCTGGCCATGCGCTTGATCCTCGTCCGCAACGAGGAGAAGTATCGTCAAAAGCCCGCGCAAAGCCTCGACAAGCGTATTTTCGGCACCGCCCGCTGGGAGCCGAATTTCCTGAACCGCAACGGCATTCGCACCACGCTGAAGACCTACGCCGAGTTCGGCGAGATCCGCAGCAACAACCCGCGCGTGATCACCCCGATCGACTACGTCACACCGTGGTTCGAGCAGATGAACAAGGCGACCTACAATCCGCGCACGGTCCAGGATGCGAACGCGCACTACCTGCCGACGCTGGATTCCCAGGGCCGCCAGGACATCTTCTACCCTGAGGGCTACGGCGCTGCGATCCGCACCCGCGCCATCCCCGGCGGTTACTCCGACTACCCGGGCGTCGGCGGTAACAACCCCTACTACAATCCCTGGGTCGGCAACTTCGCCCAGAGCTTCGGCGGCATGCTCGGCTTCTTCCAGCCCGGCACCACCACCCCGGCCAAGGTCGAACTCTCCGAATTCGCCAACATCCGCGGCATCGGCAGCAATGGCGCCATCGACGGCGGCCTCGCGCTCCCCTACTCGCGTCGTGTTTCGGTGGATACCTACGTCCAATACGCCGCCGACGCCGGCCTCGAGTGGAATCGCTGGGGTCTCTACAAGAACCCCACGATGACCGATTCCTCGATCTTCGACTTCTACAACAACCTGCTCGACGGCGACCTGAAGAAGGAGTGGCAGGACTTCGACAACTTCAACATCAGCCTCTCGCAGACGTATTTCGACCAGAAGGTCGGCTTCGAGCTCGCGTATGACCGGCTCAACTACAGCGCCGGCCAGCTCCAGCTGACGACCGACCAGAAGGCCGGTATCTACATCGACCTCAATACGCACAACCTCGATGGCACCGCCAACCCGAACGTCGGCCGGCCCTTCATCAGCGACTCCGGCATCTACGGCAACAACCGCCGCGATATCGATCGCGAGGCCTCCCGCCTGAACATCTTCGTCGATCACGACTTCAACGAGGACCGTTCCGGCAACTGGATGCTCAAGCTGCTCGGGCGCCACACCCTCAGCGGCATGTATACCCGCGACATGTTCAAGCAGGACGGCCGCAGCTTCATGCGCTGGGGCACCGACTCGGAATACTCGCGCTACGTCAGCAACAACCTGAACCTGTCGATCGACGAAAACGTCCGCACGATCAACCCGGTCGTGTATCTCGGCGATTCGCTGGCCGGCCGCAGCTCCGCCGCCGGAGCCTACATCCCGCGCGCCAGCACCGTCATCGACATGCCGCAGCGCGTCGACATGTGGAATTTCAACTCCACCTGGAACAAGCCAACCACCCCCGGTGCCGACGGCTATGTCAACCCCGCCGCCGAGTGGACGAACCCGCTCAACGGCCAGATCTCCACGCAGTCGGAAAACCCGGCCAACTACGTCGGCTGGTCCAACACCCCGGTGAACATCCTCAGCGCCGAAAAGGGCGATGAGAAAGCCCTCACCACCGGCGCGACGCTGCAGAAGAAGACCTCCGAATCCCGGGCCGTCGTCCTCCAGTCTCACTTCTGGGATGGCGCCGTCGTCGGCATGTATGGCATCCGCCAGGACCGCGTGAAGTCGTGGCAGATGAACGCCTCCGAAACCGGGGGCGCGGTGAACTTCGACAACTACCGTCTGGCGCGCGACCCGCAACAGACCTACGAAGTGAACTCCCCGAGCTGGAGCGTCGTGGCCAAGCTCGACAAGTTGATCGGCGGCCGCCTCCCCTGGGTCGACATCAACTTCTACTACAACAAGTCCCAGAACTTCCAGGTCTCGGGCACCCGCAATGACGTCTATGGTCAGCCCCTCCCGCTGCCCAGCGGTTCCACCGTCGATCGCGGTCTCCTGATCGCCACCAAGGACGGCAAATACTCGTTCAAGGTGAACAAGTATGAGAGCTCCGTGAAAGACGCTTCGAGCAGCGCCGGCTTGAACACCTGGTTCCTCGGCAGCTTCATGAGCTGGGGCTCCAACTACGCCGACGTCTTCACGCACAACCTCGGCTCCGTGGGCGACATGTCCACCGCCAACGATGCGAGCCGGTCCTGGCACTACACCTACGAGACCATCGTGGTGAACGGCCAGATGCAGACCCCGGAACAGGCCGAGGCGCTCAAGCAGCAGACCGTCACCGCCTGGCGCGCGCTTCAGCAAGCCGTGCCCGCCGCCTACTATCAGGCGTGGGGCTTCGGCGACATCAACCGCGTGATCAACCACGTCGGCAGCGCGCCCCCCAACATGACCATCACCGAAGACACGGTCTCGAAGGGCTACGAGTTCGAGTTCGTTGCCAACCCGACGGATAACT
>JAEYYL010000222.1 GCA_023430825.1 Verrucomicrobiota bacterium
CTAAGAGTCTGTCGGACTTAGAAAATGAAGGCCATCTGGCATCGATTATTCGCGATAAAAAGGTCCCGTGAGATCGAATATGCATCTATAAACGCCTTTGTGCGCCTAAGTCCGACAGACTCCTAACTTGGATTGATCATACCCAATTCAATCGAGCGTTGTGACACAGAGATCACGGAGCGCCGACACAGAGGAAGCAGGAGGCCAGGAGGAGTTCGGAGGGCTTTCCGGCGGACGAATGCTCACGACGATGAGGGCTCGGGTTTGCATCAAGTATTTCGCTCGGTCGGCGCTCGGTGTTCTCTGGGTCGCTACCGTTTGGTTCGGCGAGGTGGGATTGATGCAGGCTAAAACGCCGACCATTCGAAGAGCGCGGGCTTTGAGTCGGTGGCGCCGGGAAAGAAGTTCAGGCGGAGGAAGCGGGCGGAGGCGGCTGCTTCGATGATGACTGGCGAGCCGGCGATGCCGTCGCGGAAATCGGCGAGCGTCGTCCAGGTGTCGCCGTCGCTCGATGCGGCGACGGTGAAGCGGTAGCGTTTCCACGCGTATTCGAGACGCAGTTCCTGGCGCGTGATGCGGCGCTCCTGGCCGAGGTCGAGCTGGAGCCAGGGTGCGCGGTCGTCGTCGGCGGGCGTCCAGCGCGTCGCGTAGTTGTCGTCGAGCGCGCGGGCGGCGTCGTGGAGATCGCCAATGGCGGAGGACGCGGTGGCGGCGGGGAGTTGGCCGGCGGCGCCATCCTGGACGAGCGCGGGGGCGGCGTGGGTGGGCGTGATTTTTTCGATCAGGCCATCGGCGGTGAAGCGGAGTTCGTCGATGCAGGTTTGGCGGTGGGCCTGGTCGGCGACGAAAGGGACGCTGTGGCGGTGGTAAAGAATGTAGGTGCGACCGGCGTGGCGAAAGAGGGCGTGGTGGCCGGGGCTGACGATGTGGCGCGCGTGATCGGTGCTGAGAATGGGGCTCGTCGAGGCCTCGGTGAACGGGCCGAACGGTGTGTCGCCGACGGCGTAGTGGACGGCGTAGGTATCCTTGATCGTGATACCCTGCGAGTAGCTGAGGTAGTAGCGGCCCTCGTGCTTGAGCATGAACGGGGCTTCGAAGTAGTTCGTGGGTGTGATGTCGCGCGGCTCGCCGTCGAACGTGACCATGTCGGGGCGGAGTTTCACGACGTAGCAGCGGCCGTTGGTCCAGTTCCAACCGGAGCCCCAATAGAGATACGCGCTGCCGTCGTCGTCGATGAACGCCTCCGCGTCGATCATGTGGAAACCGGGGCGGTAGTTGTGCGGGATGAGCGGGCGGCCGGTGTTGGCATCGGACCAGGGTCCGAGCGGGTGTGCGGCGGAACCGACCCAGACCTCGCTGCCCACGGAGACGAACATGAAGAAGCGACCGTTTGGCGCGCGGACGACGGACGGCGCCCAAACCATCGAATCGCCGGACTGCGGGCTCGTGCAGGCGTCCTTCGTCGGCCAGTTGAGCTCGCGGTAGGTCCAGTGTTTGAAGTCGGACGATTCCCAGCAGCCGAGGGTGCGACCGCCCCAGGGGTCGAGCGTGGCGTAGAGGTAGAAACGACCGTCGTGTTCGACGAGCGACGGGTCGGCGTAGTAGCCGGGAAGGATCGGATTCGCGGCGTGCGGGGCATCCCAGCGATCGGTGGGCGCGGCGTTTGCGAGGACGAGCGCGGAGGCGAAGAGGAAGAGGAGGGCCACGCGGCGGGGTGCAAGGGGAGAGGGCATGGCGGAAAAACCGAATCGCACCGAAATCAATCAAGGCCTGTTACACGGAGATCACAGAGCGCCGACACAGAGGAAGCAGGAGACCATGAGGGGTTCGGAGGTCGTGTAGGCAGATGCGTGCCGAGGGCTCTGGATTGCTCGGTGGGCTCTGTGTTCTTGTGAACCATGGTAGGGTTACGCGGCGGTCGGCTGGGCGTATCGCGGCGAGGTGGCGGCTAGTTATTTTTGAGGACGAGGGTGTCGTCGACTTCCTCGAGTTCGAGGAAGTGTTCGCGTTCGAAGGGCGGCCGATTCGGCTGATGCAGCGCCAGCATGAGCTGGCCGTCGAAACGGCGGAAGAGCATCGGGTGGCCGCCGTTGGTGTCGACGAGCGGGGTGGGCGACTGGGTCCACGGCCCGGCGAGTTTGCCGGAGGTCGAGGTGGCGATGCCGACGGCGTAGCCGTTGGCGGTGAAAGTCGACCAGAGCATGAGCAGTTTGCCGCTCTTCGTGCGGTGGAGCCACGGGCCGTCGGTCACGCGGCCGCCGTGGTCGGGATTTTTTTCACCCCACGGTGCGTCGCTGGCGTCGAAGAGTCGCTTGGGTTCGCCGACGGTGGCGGAGAGATCGTCGGTGAGGCGGACCATCTCGACGGTGCCGTCCTTGATTTGCACCCATTCGTGGCAGAAGACCATGTAGGGAACGCCGTCTTCCTCCCAGAGCGTGCCGTCGAGCGTCATCATGTCCTCGGGCAGCGTGGGCTTGTTCGCGAAGGGCTGGAACGGTCCGAGCGGCGAATCGGCGACGAGAACCTGCGAGGCGCGTTTCACGCGCGGGAGCCAGTCGCGCCATTGCTCGGGAAATTTGTGCGACGAATCGAAGGTGAGAAACAGGTAATACTTTCCTCGATACGCGTGCATTTCCGGCGCCCAGATGCCGCGGTCGGCCCACCAGTCGGCGGGCGTTTCGAAGACGACGGTCGGGCCGGTCCAGTGCTCGAGGTCCTGGCTGGTGTAGGCGACGACGGCGGGGCGGCGGTTCGGGCCTTTCTGGCCGGCGGAGAAATACATGGTGTAGGTCTGCGTCGCGGGATCGGGGTAGATGCAGGCGTCGCGGGCGCGGAGCTCGGCGCGGCGGACGGTGCCGAACTTCGGCGCGGGTTCGGGGCGCGGTTCGCCGAAATCGGGGGTGCCGTCGGCGCGCCAGCGGAGCGGTTGCACGCGGGTGTGGCGGTTGGGATCGCGGAGCGGATTGCCCGGAATGTCGCGGTAGTTGCGCGCGTGATACACGAGCAGGTCGGTGACGCCGTCCTCGGCGACGGTGAAGCCGTTGTGGCCGGGGCCGAAGATGCCGTTGGCTTCGCTGCTGGCGAAGACGGGTGTCGGGGATTTGGTCCAGGATTTCGGATCGAGCGGGTCGGCGTTTTCGTCGGCGGAGAGGAGGCCGACGCTGTATTCGGCGCCGGTGCCGGCGGCGGAGTAGGTGAGCCAGAGCCGGCCGTGGCGGTGGAGGACGGCGGGGCCCTCGTTGACGGCGTAGCGGACTTTTTCCCAGTCGAATTCGGGGCGGGAGAGGAGGACGGCGGGGCCGGCGAGCGTCGTCGGCGTATCCATTTTTGCGATATAGAGGTCGGTGTTGTTCTTCACCGCGGGGTCGCGCTGGGCCCAGACGAGGTAGCGGGTGCCCCGGTGGGCGAACGTGGTGGCGTCGAGGGCGAACGACTCCCAGCCGGTGTCGAGCTGGCCGCGCTCGATCCATTCGCCCTCGAGGGGATTGGCGGAGGCGTTTTCGAGGACGTAGATGCGGATGTTCCAGATCTTCTCGGCTTCGCCGGCGGCGAAGTAGATGAACCATTTGCCGTCGATGAAATGGAGTTCGGGCGCCCAGATGTGCGCGCCCATGATGCCGGTCGGGTGTTTGTGCCAGATGGTTTTGGGTTCGGCGGCGGCGAGGCCGGCGATGGTGGTGGCGCGGCGGAGTTCGAGGCGGTCGTAGTCCGGGACGGTGGCGGTGAAATAGTAGAAGCCGTCGGTGTGTTTGTGAATCCA
>JAEYYL010000269.1 GCA_023430825.1 Verrucomicrobiota bacterium
GCTTCACGCTTCGATTCCCCCGTTGCTCATGAAAAGAACCTTCTCCGCTGCCGCCGCGTTCGCCGTCATCACGTCGCTCGCCTCCGCCGCCATCTCCGACTCCGACGCCGCCCGTCTCGGCAACGACCTCACCCCCATCGGCGCCGAACGCGCCGGCAACGCCGCCGGCACCATCCCCGCCTGGGAAGGCGGCCTCACCACGCCGCCCGCCGGTTACAAACGCGGCGATCATCACCCCGATCCGTTCGCCGCCGACCAGCCGCTCTTCACCGTCACCGCCGACACGCTCGCCGAGCACCGCGAGCAACTCACCGCCGGCCACGTCGCACTCCTCCAGGCGTATCCCACCTATAAAATGGTGGTCTATCCGTCACGCCGCAGTGCCGCCAGCGCATCGAGCGTTTACGACGCCACCAAACGCTACGCCACGAGCGCCCAGCTCACCGCCGACGGCAACGGCTTCTCCGGCGCGATCGGCGGCGTGCCGTTTCCCCTTCCCCAAAACGGCCTCGAGGTCGTCTGGAATCACCTCACGCGCTACCGCGGCATCGCCGCCGTGCGCTACATCGCCCAGGCCGCTCCACTCCCCAACGGCAGCTACACGCTCGTGCAGTTCGAGGACGAGTTCCTGTTCAACTACACCAACCCCGACATGACGGTCGCGGAACTCGAAGCCAACAACACGCTCATCTACTACAAGCAGGCCGTCGTCGCTCCGCCGCGCCTCGCCGGCACCATCCTGCTCGCCCAGGAAACGATGGACCAGGTGAAGGAAAAACGCCGCGCCTGGGTTTACAACGCCGGCCGCCGCCGCGTCACCCGCGCCCCCGACGTCGCCTACGACGCCCCGGGCACCGCTTCCGATGGCCAGCGCACCACCGACCAGTTCGACATGTTCAACGGCGCGCCCGATCGCTACGACTGGAAACTCGTCGAGAAACGCGAGATCCTCGTCCCCTACAATTCCTACCGGCTCCACAGCAACGAGCTGAAATACGACGACATCATCCGCCCCAAACACATCAACCAGGAGCTCGCCCGTTACGAACTCCACCGCGTCTGGGTCGTCGACGCTACGCTCAAACCCGGCACGCGCCACCTCTACGCGCGGCGCACGTTCTACATCGACGAGGATAGCTGGCAAATTCTCGCCGCCGACCAATACGACTCGCGCGGCCAAATGTGGCGCGTCTCGGAAGCTCACTGCATCAACTACTACGAGGTCCCCGTTTTCTGGAGCACGCTGGAAGTGCACACCGATCTCCAGTCCGGCCGCTACCTCGCCGTCGGCCTGGACAACGAAACCAAGATGTATGACTTCAGCGTGCAACGCACCCCCGCCGACTTCACCCCCGACTCCCTGCGCCGCTCCGGCGTGCGGTGATCGCATCCGCTGAACGAGCCGCGATGACCTCGACCCGGTGGAGCCCGTTGTCCCCAACGGGCTGGCGCGGAGCGCCTCGCGGCCTGTGCGACCTCATCCGGCTCCGCGTAACGGCCGGCCTCCGTGCCTGTCGGCCTAACACCGTTCCCGCAGGCAGGCAGGGACGCCTGCCGCTACGTTCCGCCGCTGGCGCGCTGTTCCTCGCGCTGATTTCCTCCGCCGCCACCCACGCCGCGCCTGCCCCCCGTATCCTCCTTCTGGATGCAACGCTCGCCGGCCCCGATATCGTCGCCGTCGGCGAACAAGGCGCGATTCTCCGCTCCCCCGATTCCGGTCTCACCTGGGAATCCGTTTCAACTCCGACCACCGCCACGCTCACCGGCGTCTCCGTCGCCCCCGATGCCCGCCACGGCTGGGCCGTCGGCCACGACGCCCTCATCCTCTCCACCACCGACGCCGGCCGCACCTGGCAGCGACAATTCCAGGGCGACAATCTCGAAGACTCCTTCCTCGACGTCCTCGCCCTCACCGAACAACACGTCATCGCCCTCGGCGCCTACGGCCTGTTTTTCGAAACCCAGGACGGCGGCGCCTCCTGGTCGCAGCGTCGCATCCTCGACGAGGACATGCACCTCAACCGCGCAACGCGCGGCCCCGCCGGCACGCTCTACCTCGCCGGCGAACGCGGCACGCTGCTCCGCTCGAACGACAACGCCGCCACCTGGGATCGCCTCGAACCTCCCTACGAGGGTTCGTTCTACGGCGTTCTTCCGCTCGGTCCCTCGACCCTGCTCGCCTACGGCCTGCGCGGCCGCGTGTTTCGCTCCGACGACGACGGCGACACCTGGACGCCGATCGCCCTCGACGATCCCATGCTGATCGCCACCGCGCTGAAAACCCACCGCGGCGATCTCCTGCTCGCCGGTCAGGCCCGCGCGCTCTACCTCAGCCACGACGACGGCGGAACCTTCGCGTCCTTGGATTCCAACTACACCGCCGCCACCGCCGAACTCCTCGAAGCGCCCGACGGCACGCTCCTCGCCTTCGGCGAAGCCGGCGTGTCCGTCCTCGATGCAAAGCGGGGTCTCCCGACCCCGCCGTCCGAGCAATGAAGTTCACCGCCTCCCTTTCCTTGCGCGAGAAGCGAGCGCGCATAGCACGGTCAACCTGACCGTGCTTCTTCCGGCACCGACCCCCTCTCCTCCGCCCGCCCTCCCCCTCTTGTCCGCCCTCCTCGACACCTTCACCGACCGCCTCTTCCGCCACCGCGCGTGGTTCCTCTGCGGTTTCCTGGTGCTCACCGCGGTGATGCTCCATTACGCGCTGCGCCTGCGCGTCGACGCCAGTTTCAACAAATCGCTGCCGACCGCGCACCCCTACATCCAGACGTTCACGAAATACCAGAGCGACTTCGGCGGCGCCAACCGCGTGATCGTCGCCCTGATGGCGAAAGAGGGCGACATCTTCACGCCCGCGTTCTTCGACCAGCTCCGTCAGGTCACCGACGAACTCATGTTCCTCCCGTCGGTGAACCGCGCGCAGGTCCAGTCACTCTTCACGCCCAACGTTCGCTACATCGAAGTCGTCGAGGACGGCTTCTCCGGCGGCAACGTCCTGCCCGCCGACTTCGCGCCCACGCCCGAGGGCTTCGCGGTCGTCCGCGAAAACATCGTCAAGTCCGGCAAGCTCGGCCAGCTCGTCGCCAACGACTTCACCGGCGCCATCGTCAGCGCGCAAATCGTCGAGACCGACCCGCGCACCGGCGAAAAAACCGACTACGCCCGCATCGCCACCGCGCTCGAAGCCATCCGCACCCGCATCGCCACCGACACCGGCGACACCATCGACGTCCACATCATCGGCTTCGCCAAGGTCATCGGCGACGTCGGCGACGGCGCCCGCGGCGTCCTGATCTTTTTCGGCGTCTCCATTTTCATCACCACGCTGCTCGTCTGGGAATACGCCGGCCGCTGGAAACTCGCCGCCGCCCCGATCGTCTGCTCGCTCGTTGCGGTCGTGTGGCAGCTCGGCACGCTCACCGTGCTCGGCTTCGGCATCGATCCGTTTTCGATTCTCGTGCCGTTCCTCGTCTTCGCCATCGGCGTCAGCCACGGCGTGCAGATGATCGGCGCGTTCCGCACGCAAATGTTCATCGGCCTCGACAGCGCCGATGCCGCCCGCAGCGCCTTTCGCCAGCTCCTCGTCCCCGGCGGCGTCGCGCTCATCACCGACACGTTCGGCTTCGTCACGATGCTCGTGATCGAGATCGAAACCATCCGCGAACTCGCCATCACCGCCAGCCTCGGCGTCGGCGTCATCCTCATCACCAACCTTTTCCTCCTGCCGATCCTGCTCTCCTACCTTCACCTCCCGCCGTCCTATGGCGACTGGGTTGCCGGCCGCCGAGCCAAGACCCAGCGGTGGTGGGAACGCCTCGCCCGCGAGATGAAGCCCGCCGCCTCGCTCGTCGTGATCGCGATCGCTCTCGCCCTGGGCGTCTGGGGCTGGTGGCAGTCCGATCGTATCCGAATCGGAGATACGCAGGCCGGCGTGCCCGAACTGCGCCAGGATTCCCGCTACAACGAGGACTCCCGTGTCATCACCTCGGAGTTCAGCATCGGCGTCGACATCCTTTCGGTCATCGTCGAAACCGTGCCCAACGGCTGCGTCGACCATGAAGTCGTTTCGCTCATGGACCGCTTCGAGGCGCACATGCGCGCCGTGCCCGGCGTGCAATCCGTCGTCTCGCTGGCCTCGGTCGCGAAGACGATCAACGCCGGCTACAGCGAGGGTTCGCTGAAGTGGCGCATTCTCCCGCGCAATCCCCAGGCCCTCGCCCAAGCCGTCTCCCCGATCGAAACCGCGACCGGCCTGCTCAACAACGACGGCAGCGTGATGCCCATCATGATCTTCCTCGACGATCACAAGGCCGAGACGCTGCGCGCCGTCACCGATGCAACGAACGCCTTCGCCGCCGCGAACCCGTCGCCCAAGGCGAAGTTCCTCCTGGCCAGCGGCAACGCCGGCGTGATGGCCGCGACCAACGAGGTCGTGCAAGCCGCGCAGACACCCATTCTTCTCTGGGTCTTCGGTGCGGTCATCGTGCTCTGCCTCGTCACGTTCCGTTCGATTCGTGCGACGCTGTGCATCGTGCTGCCGCTCGCGATCGTGAGTTACCTCGCCTACGCGTTGATGGTCTACCTCGACATCGGGCTGAAGACCTCGACGTTGCCGGTCGTCGCACTCGGCGTCGGCATCGGCGTGGACTACGGCATCTATATTTTCGCGCGGCTCTCGCACGCGTTGCGCGCCGGCGTGGAGTTCGAAGACGCGATGCTCACCGCATTCACCGACAGCGGCGCCGCAGTGCTTTTCACCGGTCTCACGCTCGCGATCGGCGTGAGCATGTGGCTCTTCTCCGACCTGAAGTTCCAGGCCGACATGGGCCTGCTCCTCGTCTTCATGTTCCTGATGAACATGGTCGGCGCGATCATCCTGCTCCCCGCGATGGCCCGCTGGCTCTACCGCCACCACACCGGCAAAACCCGTCCGCCTTTTCCGATTACGTAAGCAGACGCTTGCCGGCGCATCGCCTTCACCGACGCCGGAGCCGACCACTGATGTCATAGTTCTTCATTTAGCGGAACTCTTCGCGGGTATCTGGCTCACACCGATCACTCCCGCTCCTCCATGCTCAAATCAAGAATCGCGCAGTCGGGCATCCGAGCGCTGCTTCGATGGCTGGCGCCACTCCTCCTCGCGCGCGTGCTATTCGCTGCCGAAGATCCGCCCGCACCGACGCATTCTCTCGACGATATTCTGGCCTTCGAACTTCCGGAGGACAACGGACGCCCCGACGGTTGGGCGGGTGGACCGGAAGAAACGATGACGCTCGACCGGAAGATCGTTCATGGCGGCACCGCCTCCGGTCGCATCGACCGATCGCCGGGCAGCGGAGGACGTTTCTCAACTTTCACCAAATCGCTTCCGATCGACTTTCAAGGATCCCGCATCGCGCTCAAAGGCTGGATTCGAACGCAAGACGTCACCGAGTTTGCCGGATTGTGGATGCGGCTGGATGGCCCGTCAGGCCTCTTGGAGTTCGACAACATGCGACAACGCCAGGTTCGCGGCACCACCGGCTGGACCGAGTATACGGTTGAACTCCCGCTCAATCCCGATGCACGCGAAGTGTTCTTCGGCTTTCTTGTCGGTGGCAATGGCCGCGGCTGGGTCGACGATCTCCAGCTTCTCGTCGACGGACGCCCGCTCCGCGACGCGGCAAGAGTGACCCGCCCCGATACCATCTTCGACCGCGACCAGGAATTCACCGCCGGTTCCCGCATCGCGCTCGCCGAGTTATCTCCGCTCCAAATCCAGCATCTCGCCACGCTCTGCCGCGTATGGGGCTTTCTGAAGTATCATCATCCCAACGTCGCCTCGGGCGACCATCACTGGGACTTTGAACTTTTTCGCGTTCTTCCGAAGGCGTTGTCCACCCCCGACCACCCTGCTTTCTCTGCGGTCTTGCTCGAATGGGTCCAACGAATCGCCTCCCCCAAACCGACCACCGAGAGGCCCGGAAGCGACGCCGACGTGCATCTGCCAGCGGATCATCAATGGTTCGAACATGACGCAACGCTCTCCGCTCCGTTGCGCGCCGCGTTGAAGAACATTCACGCCAGTCGGCCCCAGACGGCCGCGCAGTTCTATGTGTCGCTCACGCCAGCGGTCAAAAATCCCACGTTCAATCACGAGGCCGACTACCGACGCATCAAGTTTCCGGATGCAGGCTACCAACTGCTCGGCCTTTTCCGCTACTGGAATATCATTCGCTACTGGTTTCCCTATCGCGATCTGATCGAGGAAAACTGGGACGATGTTCTCGCCGAGTTCATCCCGCGCGTTGGCCTCGCCAACGACGCCGACGCCTACGCGCTTCAGTTCATGGCGCTCATCACGAAGGTTCACGATACGCACGCCAACCTCTGGAGTTCTCTTCACCTGCGCCCACCCGTCGGCGATAGCCAGTTGCCGATCGCAGTCCGCTTCATCGAAGGGCAGATGGTCGTGACCCACCTCCTTGAAACCGCGGAAGGAACTCCGAATGCGTTTCTGCCCGGCGAGGTGATTCGAGAACTCGACGGCGTGGCGATCGAAACGCTCATCGAAACCTGGAACCGTTCTACGCCGCCTCAAACGAACCGACCCGTCTGCGCGACATCGCCCGCTTTCTCACCCGCGGACCGGCGGGACCGGTCAACGTGCGCATCGACCGCACGCACGACGATGTCGCGTTTACCGCTACGCGCATCCCCACATCATCCTTGAAACCCGCCCCTCAAACTCACGACCTGCCCGGGCCGACGTTTCGATTGCTCACACCCGAGGTCGCCTACTTGAAACTCTCCTCTGTCAGATCTGCCGATATTCCCGACCACGTCGTCCAGGCTCGCAACACGAAGGGCTGGATCATCGACCTTCGCAATTACCCCTCTGAGTTCGTCGTGTTCTCCATTGGTTCGCAGTTCGTCGGACGCCCCACCGACTTTGTTCGATTCACGCACGGCGATCTTACCGAGCCCGGCCGCTTTGTATTTACGCCGCCTATTGCCCTATCGCCCCGCCCGCCGGGCTTGCGGTCTTCAGCTTGGCCCGCATCGGCGATGGACCTTGGCAAAACGACCTTCGCCGACCGTCCTGATTTTCCGAATACGCCCCCTAAACCCGACGAGTCGACCTTCCAGCCCCGCGCCGCTTACCCCGGCAAGGTCGTCGTGCTTGTCGACGAGGTCACGCAAAGCGCCGCCGAATACACCGCCATGGCCCTCCGCGCCGCCGGCGCCGTGATCGTCGGGAGCACCACGGCTGGCGCCGATGGCAACGTATCCAATATTCCACTTCCCGGCGGCCTTCGCACGATGATCAGCGGCATCGGCATCTTCTACCCCGACAAACGCCCGACCCAGCGAGTTGGCATCGTGCCCGACATCGAAGCGAAACCCACGCTCGCCGGCGTCCGCGCCGGTCGCGACGAGGTCCTCGAAGCCGGCTTGCGTCACATTCTCGGCCCGGATGCCGCCGCCGCGGAAATCGTCAGTCACGCCCTGAATCACTAGGCGCTGTTTGGGAAAAGGGCGTCAGAATTTGAGCCAGACGAGAATGCAGGCGAGGTGGAGCATGGCGGCGAAGGTAAGGTGAAGTTTTTCGTAGCGTGTGGCGATGCGGCGAAAGGCCTTGAG